>NZ_JAUSBZ010000144.1 GCF_030651755.1 Phenylobacterium sp.
TGAAGACCGCCAGGGCGACCAGCAGCTCGATCAGGGTGAAGCCCTGTTCAGCCGGCCGGCGCATCGAGCCGCACCTCGCCGGTCTCATCGACTGAGACGCTCATCTTCTGTTCGGCCCGCGACAGGGTCACCGTCGCGGGCTCGGCCGAGCCAGTGGGATCAAACCGCACGGCGTCACGGCCCGGCGCCCCGTGCAGACGGGCCTGAACCCCAGCGGGCCAGGGATGGTCCTCGAAAGGGGCGGCCTCCAGCGGCTCCCACTGACCCCGGCGCAACACCCGGAATCCATAGCCCTCATTGTCCAGCCGAACCTCAACGGCGCGGTTGGTGAGCAACGACTCTTCCCGCGCCCGGACGAGGCGCCCGGCGAGATTCTCCGCCTCTCGCCGCAGCTCCCCGCGACCGTCAGGGGCGGTCATCACCACGGCGGCGCCCATCAGGCCCAGGATGACAAGCACCACCATCAGCTCCACCAGGGTGAAGCCGGCCTCGGCGCGGCGGGACGTCCGGGGGACGGCCTCAGTTCCAGTTGCCGATGTCCGCATCCTCGCCTTCGCCGCCCTTGGCCCCGTCGGCGCCGAAGGAATAGACATCGAACCGGCCCCGCTCGCCGGGATAGGCGTACTGATAAGGGTTGCCCCAGGGATCCTCAGGCAGGCGGCGGATATAGCCGCCGTCCCGATAGCGGTCGGCGCGCGCACCGCCCGGCGGGGCTTGAACCAGGGCCGAAAGACCCTGGTCGGTGGTGGGATAGGCCAGCATCTCCAGCCGGTAGGTCTCGACCGCCTGTTCCAGGGTGGAGATGTCGACCTTGGCCTTTTCTCGCATGGCCCGATCCTGACTGGGCAGGACGTTGATCATCACCACTGTGGCCAGCAGGCCAATGATGACCACCACCACCATGAGCTCCACCAGGGTGAAGCCGGCCTCTGAGGCCGGGCGGGAACGCAGCTTGCGTCGGGTCATGTGGGCTCCTTCGAACGCATGAAGTCCCTAGCCCAGAGCCAGGGTGTTGATCTGCAGGATGGGTAGCAGGATGGACAGGACGATCACCGCCACCAGCCCGCCCATAAGGATGATGATCGCCGGCTCCAGCAGGCTGAGCGCCACGGCGGTGAAGGTCGCGAACTCGCGCTCCATGTATTCCGCCGCCCGGCCCAGCATCAGCTCGACCCGGCCGCTGTTCTCGCCGCTGGCGGTCATATAGACGAGCAGCGGGGGGAAGACCGCCACCTTGCGCATGGCCGAAGACAGGGACCCGCCCTCGCGGATCATCTCGGCCATGTCCGTCGTCGCCCGGCGCAGGACGTGGTTGTGGATGGTGGGCGCGGTGATCTGCAGGCCCTCCAGGATCGGCAGGCCGCTGGCGATCATGGTCGAGAGGGTGCGGGCCAGGCGCGCCGCATGCAGGTCGCGTATCAGCCGCCCCAGAACCGGCAACCGCAGCATAAGCGCGTCCGCCTGCAGGCGGATGTCTGGCCGGCGGAGGGCCCGGGCGGTGAGAAACCCTGCGACCAGCAGGATCACCAGCAGGATCAGCCCATAGCTGCGGAGGACGTCCGACGTCCCGATCACCAGCCGCGTCAACAGGGGCAGGGTCTGGCCCATGGACTCAAACTGGTCGACGACCTTGGGCACCACATAGGTCATCAGGGCCAGGACCACCAAAAGGGCGGTGGCCGCCAGGACGGCCGGGTAAACCAGGGCCGCGGTCACCTTGCTCTGGGCCTGCTGGTCCCGCTCCAGCAGGTCGGCCAGGCGCTCGAGGATCGACGGCAGGGCGCCGGAGCCTTCGCCGGCGGCGACCATGGCCCGGTAGAGCGGCGGGAAGGCCCGGCCCTGTCGCGCCATGGCGTCCGACAGGCGATAGCCCTCCAACACGCCGCCGTGGACGCCCATCAGGGCCTGGCGCACGGCCGGCTTCTCGGCCTGGACGGCGATGGTGCGCAGGGCCTCCTCCAGGGGGGCGACAGCCACCAGCGTCGCCAACTGGCGGGTCACCAGCGCCAGGGAGCGGGCGTCCAGGCGACCGCCAAAGATGCCGGCCGGTCCCGCCTTGGCCTTGCCCTGGGTCAGGCGAACCGGCGAAAGGCGACGGCGTTCCAGCAGCCCCCGGGCCTCGGCCTCGTCCGCCGCGGTCAGGCTGCCCCTGCGGGTGCGGCCGGCGAGGTCAAGGGCGATATAGTCAAAGCTGGCCAAGATCGCCGCCTTCCTGGCGGGTCACCCGCAGGGCTTCCTCCACCGTCGTCAGGCCTTCGACCACACAGGTCCGGGCCTCGGCTGACAGGCTGCCGCCGCCGGCGGCGACGCCGGCCGCGGCGATCGCGGCTTCGTCAGCATTCTCGCCGATCAGGCGGCGAACATGGTCGTCGATCCAGATGGCCTCATAGATCCCGACCCGACCCGCATAGCCGGTCTGGCCGCACTCGGCGCAGCCCTGAGCGCGGTAGAGGATCTGGCCTTCGGCCACTCCGGCCTGACGGGCGGCGCTGGAGTCGGCCGGCTCTGGCCGGCGGCAGGCGGGGCAAAGCCGCCGCAGCAGGCGCTGGGCCACGATCAGCCGCACGGTCGAGGCCAGCAGGAAGGGCTCGACCCCCATGTCGCGCAGTCGCGTCACCGCGCCTGCGGCGTCGTTGGTGTGGACCGTGGATAGCACCAGATGTCCGGTCAGGCTGGCCTGGACAGCGATCTGGGCGGTCTCCACATCGCGGATTTCGCCGACCATGACCACGTCGGGGTCCTGCCGCAGTATGGCCCGCAGACCGGCGGCGAAGGTCATGCCGACCTTGGTGTTGACCTGGGTCTGACCCACACCAGGCACGGCGTATTCCACCGGGTCCTCAATGGTCAGGATGTTGCGGCTGGAATCATTCAACAGGCCAAGACCGGCATAGAGGGTCGTGGTCTTACCCGAGCCCGTCGGCCCGGTGACCAGGATCACGCCGTTGGGTTCGGCCAGCGCCCGCTGGAAGGCCGACAGCACGGCCGGCCGCATGCCCAGTTGCGGCAGGGGGATGCCGGCCTGTTCCTGATCCAGAATCCGCATCACCACCCGCTCGCCCGCCCGGGACGGCAATGTGGAGACCCGCACGTCCAGGCTCCGGCCGCCAAGGGCCAGGGAGATGCGGCCATCCTGAGGGATTCGGCGCTCGGCTATGTCGAGGCGGGCCATGACCTTGATCCGGCTGACGATCAGCGGACTCAGGCGATGCGACAGGCTGAGAACCTCACGCAAGACCCCATCAATCCGTAGGCGGATTATCAGAGCGGTCTCGAAGGGCTCCACATGAACGTCCGAGGCGCCGCGGCGGATGGCCTCGGCGATGACCCCATTGATCAGGCGGATGATTGGGGCGTCATCCTGGCTGTCCAACAGATCGGCGGCGGCAGGGATGTCCTCGGCCAGACTGTCGAGGCCGCCGGGCATGTCCAGATCATCGGCGCCGCCGGCCGGCAGGCCGTCATCGGCATACGCCTCCGAGAGGCGGCGTTCGAACTCCGCCCGCGGCAGGGTCTGGACCTTCAGGGCCCGGCCCAGGGTTCGGCGGGCCTCGATGAGCGCCAGGGGGTCAGCCCCGTCTCGCAGGCCCACATGGGCCACCTCGTCGACGCCAAGCAGCACCACGCCATGACGCTTGGCGAACCCATAGGGCAACAGGGGCGGGCCTTGGATCTCCACCTAGAGGCCCGGCGGCGGGGTTGGCGGGGGCGGCGGCGCGGTGATCGGCGCGGCCTGCATATAGTCGCGAACCATGGCGTCGAGATTGCTGAACCCGTTGGCGCTGCGGGAGGCCTCGAGGTCGCGGATATAGCCATAGCGCGGGACGGTCAGGGCCTGGGCGTCGGCGGCGCTGGAGATGATGGTTGGCCGAATGAACACCATCAGGTTGCGCTGGACGTTCTGGCGGGAGGTGGCCTTGAACAGATTGCCCAGCACCGGGATGTCCCCCAGCAGGGGCGTGCGCTCCACGGTGGTGCGTTCATTGCGGTCCAGCAGGCCCCCCAGAACAACGATGGCGCCGTCATCCACCGCCACGGTGGTCTCAATGGCCCGCTTGTCGAGGATCAGCTCGCTATTGGTCTGGCTCAGCGGTCCGGAGATCGATGAGACCTCCTGACGCAGGTAGAGGGTGATGGCCCCGCCAGCATTGATCTGCGGCTTTACGTCCAGCTGGATGCCGACGTTTTGGCGCTGGATGGTGCGGAAGGGGTTGCTGTTGGAGTCGCCCAGCACCTCGCCGGTGGTGATGGGGATTTCCTGGCCGACCAGGATGGTGGCTTCCTGGTTGTCCAGCGTCATCACCGATGGAGTCGAGAGCAGGTTCGACGCCGTATCGTTCTTCACCGCATTGATGATGAAACCGAACAGAGCGTCACCGCTGCGGCCGTAGCCCCCGGTGATCATGCCCCGGGCGCCGAGCAGAGAGTCCAGGGCGGTCTGGCGCAGGGCGTTCAGGGCCGCGGAGTCCTCGGGCAGGTTCCGCTCGCCCGCTGCGGCCCCGGCCAGGGCCAGAATGTTGGGCGAGGCGTTGGAGTAGTTGGTCGCCGAGAACGGAATGCTCGAGCCATTGACCCCGGCCAGGGCGAACTGGACCCCCAGCTGCTGGGCGGCGTTGTCGGAAAGCTCCACCACCACCGCCTCGACCAGGACCTGACGGCGGCGGGTGTCAAGCTGGCGGATCACCTCCCCAAGCACACGCTGGGTGTCGGGATCGGCGGCGATGACGATGGCGTTGGCGCCGGGATAGCGGGCGATATTGGCGCGGCGGCCCGCCCCCCCGGCCGTGGTGGTCGGTCCTGTGGCGGCTGCGCCGTCGCCCTGGGATGCGCCCTCGGCGGCGACCGGGGATTGGCCCACAAGTTGCTGAAGGACCGGCAGGAGCTGTTCGGCGCTGGCATGCTGCAGATTGATCACCCGGACATCGCCGCTGGTCTCGGCCCGGCCATCAAGGTCGCGGATCAGGTCGAGCATCGGGCGCACCGCGTCGGGTTCGCCGCGCAGGATCAGGGAGTTGCTGCTCTCCACCACCACCAGGGAGACGATCGGGTTGCGCGCCCCCGGATCGGCGCCCGGGGGATTGAGCACCTGATTGACCACGCCGGCGATCTCCCGGGCCGAGCTGGAGCGCAGGGTGACGGTCTCGGTGAGGGTGCGGTCCTGGTCCACCTGGGCCAGCAGGCTCCGGATCCGGGCCAGATTGTCCGCATAGTCGGCGACCACCAGCAGGTTGCCCCTGGGGCTGGGCATCACCACCCCCTGGCGGCCGATGAGGGGCTTGAGCGTCTCGGCGGCCGAGGCCGCGTCGATGTTCCGCAGACGAAAGACCTGGGTGGAGAAGCCATAGCCGCCAGAACCGCTGAGGCTCGAGGGCTGAGCGGCGGCGCCCTCTTCGGGCGTGATGCGATAGACCCCGGAGCCGGCCGGCACCGCCACCAGCCCATTGGCCCGCAGGGTCGAGAGCATCACCTCGAAGAGCTCTCGGCTCGACAGGGGCTCGCGGCTGCTGATGCTGACCCTGCCCTGCACCCGGGGGTCGATGATAAAGGTCTGGCCGGTGGCCTGGGCGACATCCTGGATGAACACCCGAATATCGGCGTCCTGCAGGTTCAGGACCTGAGACTGGGCGTAGGCGGCGGGCGCAGGCGCCGTGGCCGTCCCCAGGCCTATCAGGAAGAACAGGGCGATCAGTCTCTTCACGGGGCAGACATCCGCAGTCGGGTGGTCAGGGTCTGGCCGCCGCGCTCATAGCTGAGATCGACATGGGTGGCGGCGGCGAGAAGCTCAGGCAGTTCGCTCATGCGCTCGCGGTTGAGCTCAGAGCCGTCTATGGCCAGGATGACGTCCCCCGGCTGGAGCCCGGCCCGGGCCAGGACCGCCGCGCCCTGGGCGCCTCGGGGCGTGATCGAATAGCCTGCCGGGCGTCCCTCGCGCAGACGCGGCGCCAGCGCCAGGGCGGCCATCAGTTCGGCGCCGGTGACATCGGCGCTGGTCTCCCCCGCCGGGGAGACCTGGCTCTGGGGCTGCGGCGCAGTCATCGACGGCGAGCCGGCCGCGACGGGAAAGCCGATCCGTCGCCGCATCGCGCCCTGCCTGACGACCACATGGTCATGGGACACTTCTATGAGGGTCACCCCGTCAGGACCCTGCTCGCCCACCACATACAGGGTCTGAGCCCCCCCGGGAGGCCCGAGGATCGCCGAGGCGGTGACCCCGCCGGTGCGGACGCCATAGAGCTGCAGGTCGCTGGGCTGACCTGAAGGGCGCGTCATGCCGGAGTCCGCCAGCCTGAAAAAGGGATCGAACCGTCCGAGGATGCCGGTCTGCGCCGCCGCTACCGACCGCACAGTCTGCGCCCCGCCGATTGGACCCTCGGCCGGCGCCGCCAGAATCCAGACCAGCCGTGCGGCCTGCCATGCCAGCAGGAAGACGAGGGCGATCTCCGCCAACCCCAGCAGGGTCCGGGGCGGCAAGGCGACGCCGTGACGAACGGCGGCAAGGTTCAAAGGGAAGTCTCCGAAGTCCCAGGGCGGTGGGATGGGCCCCAGGCGCCATCCCGTCGGGGCCTTCATGTGTAATTTCGATGACAGGCCCGTGACAGCGTCCGGATTTGATGACGCTTTGCGAGGCGCCTTCGAAGATCAGGCGGGGATGGCCCATCGACCATCCCCGCCCCGTCGTCAGAAGCGGGTCGACACGCTGAGGGAGTAGCTGCGGCCGAGCCCGTAGTTGTTGAGGATGACGCGGTCGCCACCCTGGGCCTGGAACTCATCATACTCCTCGCCCAGCAGGTTGCGGGCTTCGAAGCCGAGGGTGAATTCCGGACCCCAGATCTTCACCTTCTGGCGGAAGGTGAAGTCCAGCATCACGCCGGGCTCCTGCAGGAAGTCGGCGGCCCCCGAACCCCCGCGGGCGGTGGTGCGCTCGCTGGCGTAGTTGGCCAGGATCGTCGCCTGGGTTCCGCCGTCCAGCGTCTCGAAGCCGAACTGCAGGTTGGCGATGTGCTCGGAGGTGCCCTGGAGACGGCTGCCGTCGATGACGAAGTTGGCCGCCGGCGCCGGTTGGCCAAGCCCCGTCAGGGGGAAGACCTGGTCGCCGTCGCTCACCTTAACCTCGGCCTTGGTCCAGGTGTAGTTGGCGCCGATGAGCCAACGCTTGTCATCGATCCAGCCCATGCCGAACTGGGGTTCAAAGTACTTTTTGAACTCGGCTTCCAGCCCATACAGGACGGCTCTCGGCGCGTTCAGGAAGGTCTGCTGCAGACCGCCGCCCGTCTCGTTGACCACCGACTCGATCGGCTTGTCGATGTCCTTGTAGAAGGCGCCGATGGTGGCGAACTGGCCGCGGTCGAAATAGCGCTCGTAGCGCAGATCGACGTTCACCAGCTCGCTATCCACCAGATAGGGATTGCCGATGAAGGTGCGATCCGATTCCGGGTCCAGATAGATCTGCGGCGCCTGCTCGCGGAACTGCGGCCGGGCGATGGTCTTGGACACCCCGAAGCGCAGTTGCTGGTCGTCGGCGAAGTTCCAGGTGACCGTGCCGGCGGGCAGCACATAGTCGTTCTTCAGCACCACCGGAGCCGGGTCGTTGGTCGAGAAGAGGTCCAGGGCCTGGACGCTCTGATCGGCCTCCTCATAACGCACCCCGACGCTGGCCCGGACGGCCGGCAGGACCTCGCCTTCGCCCTGGATATAGAAGGCGTTGGAGGTCAGGGACGCTTCATAGGCAGCCGCGCCTTCCGAACCGGTGACTTCCCGCAGGAAGAGGCTGTTCGGCCCGATGTTGTAGTTGGAATAGAGGAAGTCGACCCGCTGCCGCTGGAAGGCCAGGGAGGGGGTCTGGTCCATGGTGAAGCGGAAGACGCGAGAGTCGGAGTAGCGCTCGTTCTCGTAATAGGCATAGCCGGCCGAGACCGTGAAATCGACGATCAGCGGATTGTCCCAACGGTACCGGACGTCGACGCCCGCCCCGTAGGTGGTGTCCTCCAGGCTGCTGAACCGCAGGAAGTTCGCGTCCGACTGGGGGTTATGGTAGAAAAGGCCGTCGCTGAGGCGCCGGAAACGGGTCTGTGTCTCATAGGGCGCATCCCGGGTCGTGTTGGCGTAGGAGCCGCGCCAGTCGACCTCCAGATCACCAAACTTGTGCATCCCGGTCAGCTGGGTGTTGAACAGCTCCCGCTCATACCAGGCGGTGTAGTCGTCCCGAATGAAGTTGCTGGAGAGGGTGCTTTCGCCCTCAACGGAACGGGCTTCCTTGGTGACATTGCGGACATAGAAGTTGGTCCACTGGAACTTGTGGGCGTCCAGGTCGAGGGCGATGCTGCCCAGGCCATGCCACTCCACGTCCATCTCGGTGGAGTTGGAGATGAGGTCCTCAGTGATCGACAGGCCGCCCAGGCTGACGACGCCAGCCTGCTGGACCGCCCGGCGGGTGTCCCAACCGCGGCTGTAACCGCCGACGCCGATCACGCCCAGGGAGCCCCAATCGTAGTTCCAGCGGGAGCCGGCCGAAATGCCGAAGCTGCCATCGATGGGAATGTCATTGGTGGACTGCAGCAGGCGCACATTGGCGTTCTGGAAACTGCGCCCCATGTTCGCCAGGGTCTCGGCGTCGAAATTGGCCTGATCGATCCGCTTGCCGGTGGCGATGCCGGCGCGGATGGGGTCGGGAATGTCCCGGGTGCCATCGTCGAAGCCGGCCAGGTCGTAGTCGCCGCCGTAATAGGTCAGCCCCTGCTTCAGGGAGGTCTCGTCATTGGCGCCCAGGCTGAAGCTCAGCGCCAGGAAGGGCGAGTCGGGCACGGCGATGGTGCGCAGATCGATGACCCCGCCGCCAAACTCGCCGGGATAGTTGACCGAATAGGTCTTCTGCACGTTCACGCTCGACAGAATTCCACTGGGGAACAGGTCGAGGGGCACCACCCGCTGCAGGGGCTCGGGGCTCGGCAGGGGCGAGCCGTTCAGAAGGGCTGAGGAGTAACGTTCCCCAAGACCGCGGACATAGACGAAGCGACCGCTGACCACGCTGAGGCCGGTCAGGCGGGTCAGGGCCTCGGCGGCCGTGCCGTCGCCCTGGCGGACCAGGTCCTCGGCGGTGACGATGGAGGCCACCTCGGCGGTCTCGCGCATCACTTCGGGGATGTAACGCCCCCGAACGACCAGTTCCTGAACCTCTGGGCCATCGGCGGCCTGAGCAAAGACCACCGCAGGCGCCATCAGGGCCGTGGTGCAGAGAAGGAGGCCCGAAAGCGGGCGGAGCAGCATATTCATTGAGGTTCGCCTCGATTGTCGACGGACGCGGAGAAATGGGGCGGCCCCTTCCAGGAACCGCCCCGCTTCGGCTCGGATCAGCAGCTGCTTCCGCTCTCCAGGCCGCAGGTCCAACCCCGCCACCAGTTGTCGTTCGCATCGCGAACGGCGCCGACGTAGTTGGTGGAGTCGAAGTAGGCGTAGATGGTCTTCGGATCCGTCGCCGGACGGGCGGCCTCGTTCGGGCCGTTCACGAAGCCGTTCACCAGGCTGGAAGTGAAGCTGGAGTTGTTGTTGGTCCCGGCGTTGAACAGGGCGGCGGCCGCCGCCCCATCCACATCGCTGTCATTACGGAAGGCGATGGCGCAGGCGAAGACCACCGAGTCCCAACGCGGCGCGGCGGCCACGGTGGAGGGCGTGTCCACGTCGAGGCAGGCGGTCGACGGATTGGTCGAGACGTGGATGCCGTTGATGAAACGGCCGCCGGTGCCGGTGTTCAGAATCTGGACGTCGCCAGCCCCGGCCCGGGTCGAGCCGATGGCGGTGTAGTTGGCGATCTTGGGCTGCGAGTTCAGGGCCGCCTGGACGCCCACCGAGCTCATTTCGAACACCCGGTCGCCGCCGTTCGCCCGCTGACGGGCGATCAGGTACTGGATGCCGCCGCGCCAGCCCTCATCGGTGTCGACGCTGTCGTCATCGGCGCCGGTGATGACGACGTACTTCATGTTGGCGGTGCCGCCGAAGAACTCGACGCCGTCGTCGGAGCTGTTGTGGACCTGGATGTACTCCAGGGTGGTCCCGGCGCCGACGCCGTTGAAGGTGATGCCGTTCAGCTCGCGGTTCGGCTGGATTTCGAAGCCGGGATAGCGGACCTGCACGTAACGCAGACGGCCGGAATTGTCGTTGGGGCTGTTGCCGCCATAGAGGGCGACGCCGCCTTCAAAGGTGGCCACGCAGTTGATGTTGGGCGGGGTGGTGCCGGCCGGGCAGGACGCGATGGGCGCGCGGCCGGAAATCACCAGGCCGCCCCACTGGCCGATGGAGTCGGCGCCGGTGGCGCCTTCGATGTTCTGACGGCTGGTGAAGATGATCGGGTTGGTCGAGGTGCCCTCGGCGAAGATCTGCGATCCGCGCTGGACATTGATGTAGTCGAGGCCGGCCGAACCGAAGATCCGAACGCCGGGCTCGATGGTCAGGATGCCCTGCTGGGCGCCGGCGATCGGGTTGGCCGGATCAGCGCCGCGGTCGTCGCCCACATCGGTGCGGCCGCTGACGGAATAGACGGTGCCGGCGCGGGCCGGAACGACGAAGTTGCCGATAATCTTGTTGGGCAGCTGGCAGTTGCGCAGGGTGCCGTTGACGATCACGCCCGCATTGGTGAACCCGGTCGGGCAGTCAGCCGCGGCCGTGCCCGTGCCAGGCGTCGTGGGCGTGGTGGGCGTGGTCGGGGTCGTCGGCGCGGTCGGCGGGAAGGCGCCGATGCCGGGCGAGGCGACATTGTCCGCGCCGCCGCCGCAGGCGGCGAGGGCCATGGAGCTGATCGACATGATCAGCAGGTTTCTGAAAGTGGTCGTGCCGGTCATCTTGCTCTCCGCCGTGGCGATGAAATGCGCAGGCGCCGGCTGTCCCCAAATCCCACCGTGGAACCTGAACGCCCGCTTGCCCGAGCGCCGTTCTAGGTAGGCTCCGTGACAGCTCACCAACGATTGAGTGACAGTTCTGTGCAGGCGACCGGGTGCGGCATTCACGACACGCCAGGCGTCGTCCTGTTGAATTTTCTGGATTTTAGGGCGGGCGCGAGCGGCGTTCGGCGAACCCGGCCAAAGGTGATCCGTGCGGATTTCGCAGGCGAAATCGACATTTGTCGCCTTGGCGCGCCGATCAGTCCTCGTTGGGAATGTTGATCAAGGCGCCGCAGGCCTTGCAGTGCACCGCGTCTGGTTCATGACGCATCAGGCCGCAGACCTGGCAGGTGAAGCGCACCTTGTAGGGGCGAAACAGGGCCTGGGCGAACCGAACAAAAAGGGTGATCCCTGAGATCATGATGACGATGGAGATCAGCCGGCCGGTGATTCCCGGGAGAATGATGTCGCCATAGCCAGTGGTCGTCAGCGACGTGACGGTGAAATAGAGGGCGTCGACATAGCCGCTGACCCCGCCCTCATCGCCGACATAGATGGTGTAGACGAAGCCCGTGGCCACGAAGACGAAGGTGACCAGGGTGGCCGCCGCCCGGATCACATCCTCCCAGCGGGTGTCGTCGAACCGGTGGCCCACCGTCTCCCAGAAGAAGTCGCTGTGAAACAGGGTCCAGATGCGCAGCACGCGCAGGAAGGCCAGGTTGATCAGGATGGTCGGGAACAGCAGGGTCAGCAGGACGAACAGATCGACCAGAACGATCGGCCGCTTGATCCAACTCTTCACGCTGCGCCAGGCCAGGGCGCGCGCGGTCATATCGGCGGCGAGGATCGCCGCCACGGCCAGGTCCAGGGGCAGGAAGGCGCGGGTGTCCCTCAGGAAGGGGGCGGCGATGAAGAAGGCGATGAGGACCAGGTCGACACCGATCACCCCCAGCCGGAACCGCACCGCGCCGGGCGACTCCCCGTGATAGAGGGCGCGCAGCTTGGCTCTCAGGCGCCACAGGGCGCGCTGTCTCGCCGTGGGTTTGGAGTCCGCCGCAGTCAAGGCGCCGGTTGACCTGAGAGGTGGCTGTGCATCGTCGGTGCTCCGTCGCGGCCTTCACAGGTCCGTGAGACCGGCCCCCCAGGGGGCCGCCCCGTGTTAGCTCTAGCCGACCCGCCGGGCCAGGGTGAACCCAAAACCGGCTCAGGCCTTACGGCAAGAGGCCCCGGGATCGCGCCGGAAGGCGTCGCCGCCAGATCAACTGTCACAGGAGGCTCCAGGGTGGAGTTCAGCACGGCAAGCGAACAGGTCATCCTTGGGCTCCAGGAAAGTTGGAACGCCCTCCTCCGGCTCGGTCCTGGCGCGCTCGCCCTGAATATCGCCCTCTCAGCCCTGGTGGTCCTCCTGGCCTTTGGCTTCGGAGTCGTCGTGCGGCGGCTTCTTAAGCATGGCGCCCGAGCCGTGCCCGGGCCTCCGGACGCGGAAAAGACCATTCGCACCCGCCGCGTCACCCAGGTGACCTGGGTCGTGTTCGAAACCGGCCTGGTCCTCTCGGCCTTCTTCGCCCTGGCCTCCATCTGGGGATTTGACATCCTCGGCTGGCTGACGGCCGGTCTTGGCCAGCGCGTGGTCGAGGCCATTGTCCGGATCACCATCCTGGGCGTCATCACCTTCGCCGCCGCCGAGCTCGTCACCCTCCTCGTCAACCGCCTGCTGGCCCGCCTGGCGCAGCGCAAGGCGCGGGGGGTCCGGGGCGAGGCGCAGATGAACACCATCGGCCCGCTGCTGCACGGGGTGGCCCGCGGCGTCATCCTGGTGATCGGGGCGATGATGATCCTGGCCGAGGTCGGCCTGGCCATCGGTCCGCTGCTGGCGGGCGCCGGCGTTATCGGCCTGGCCATCGGCTTCGGCGCCCAGACCCTGGTGAAGGACCTGCTGACGGGCATCTTCCTCATTTCGGAGGACATCGTCGCTGTCGGCGACGTGGTGGAGATCGCCGGCTCCAGCGGGGTCGTCGAGCAGATGACCATCCGCACCATCCGCCTGCGCTCCTTGGACGGAACCCTGCATGTCCTGCCCTATGGCGAGGCGCAGATCATCCACAACATGACCAATGTGTTCTCCTATCATGTCATTGAACTGGGGGTGTCCTACGAGTCGGACATCGACCAGGCGTTCGAGGTCATGAACCAGGTGGTCGAGGAGATGCGCGCCGATCCTGCCCTTGGGCCAAGGATTCTGGAGCCGCTGGAAGTCATGGACGTCAGCGACCTGGCCGACAGCGGGGTCGTTCTGCGGGCGAGGATCAAGACGCCGCCGGGCGCCCAATGGGGGATCGGCCGCGCGTTCAATCGCCGGATCAAGGCCGCCTGGGACGCCGCAGGGGTCGAGATTCCCTATCCGCACATGCACCTGGTCATGCCCCAATCCGCCCCCGCGGCCAGACCCGCGCCCGAAGCCCCCCCAGCGGCAGACAGGACCAAGACCTGATGGGACGCCTGATCGTCATCTCCAATCGTGTAAGCCCGCCCAGCGACGCCGGCGGCGGAACCCAGGGGGGGCTGGCCATGGCCCTGGCCGCCGCCCTGCGGGAGCACTCCGGAATCTGGTTTGGCTGGAGCGGCCAGACCACCGAGACCTATACGGGCCAGGTCGGTGTTCAGCGGGCGGGCGGGGTGACCGTGGCCACCATGGACCTCGAGGAACAGGACGTTCAGGAATATTACAATGGCTACGCCAACAAGACGCTCTGGCCGCTGTTCCATCACAGGGTGGACCTGACCGCCTACGAGCGCTCCTTCGGCGAGGGCTATGCCCGGGTCAACGCCCGCTTCGCCGAGACCGTCCTGCCCCTGATCGAGGAGGACGATTTCGTCTGGGTCCACGACTACCACCTGATTCCCCTGGCCCAGGAACTGCGTCGCCGTGGGGTGAAGAACCGGATCGGCTTCTTCCTCCACATCCCCTGGCCCGCCCGCCATCTGATCACCACCCTCCCCCGCCATCCGCAACTGGTGGAGGCCCTGTTCGACTACGACCTCGTCGGGTTCCAGACCAACGACTCGGTGGAGGCTTTCGAGGATTACGTGCGTCATGAGGCCGGCGGCTCGGTGGGCGATAACCACCGGCTCACCGCCTTTGGCCGCACCGCTGATTTCGGCGCCTTTCCCATTGGCATGGACGTCACCGAATTCACCGCCGCCCTCGATGGCGAGACCGCCAAGGCTGAATATGCCCGCATGCAGACCAGCATGTTGGACCGGCAGATGATCATCGGCGTCGACCGGCTGGACTATTCCAAGGGCCTGGAGGAGCGGTTCCTGGCCTATGAGCAGTTTCTGCAGGACAATCTGGACCTGCACGAGAAGGTCTTCCTGCTGCAGATCGCCACGCCGAGCCGCGAGGATGTGGAGGCCTATCAGGAAATTCGCGGGCGGCTGGACGGGGTGTCGGGGCGGATCAACGGCGCCTTCTCCACCGTCGACTGGGTGCCGATCCGCTACGTCAATCGGGCCTACCGCCGCGACCAGCTGGCCGGCATCTATCGCGCCGCCAAGCTCGGGCTGGTGACGCCGCTGCGGGACGGCATGAACCTGGTGGCCAAGGAGTATGTGGCCGCCCAGGACCCGGAGGATCCCGGCGTGTTGATCCTGTCGCGGTTCGCCGGCGCCGCCGAGCAGATGGGTGAGGCCCTGATCGTCAACCCCTTCAGCCGGGAGGATGTCTCCGACGCCATCCTGCGCGGACTGGCCATGCCGCTGACCGAGCGGCGTCGGCGTTGGGACCGGCTGATGGCCGACCTCCGCACCTCGGACGTCTCGGCCTGGCGGGACGATTTCGTCCGCGCGCTCATGACGGGTCAGCCGGGCTGAAGAGCGCCCCAGGGTCTAGAAGGGGAACATCCTGGGGATCATCCATACGGCCACGATGGCCGAGATCACGTTCAGGGGCAGCCCGACCCGCACGAAGTCCATATAGGCGTAGCCCCCCACCTGATGGACGATGGCGTTGGTCTGATAGCCCACAGGCGTCGCGAAGGACGCGCTGGCCGCCATCATCACCGCCACCACGAACGGCCGTGGGTCGACCCCCAGGTTTTCCGCCAGGCCAATGGCCAGCGGGGTGATCAGAACGGCGACGGCGGCGTTCGACATGATCTCGGTCAGGACCGAGGTGGCCACATAGATGAGGGCCAGCGCTGCAATGGGACCGAGGGGTTGCGTCCAGGCCGCCATGGTGTTGGTCGCCTGAAAGGCCAGGCCAGTCTTGCCCAGGGCCTCGCCCACCACAAGCATGCCGCCGATCATCAGCAACACCTGAGGACGCAGCCCCGAATAGGCCTCTTCTGGCTTCATGACCTGGAAGGCGAGCAGGGCCATGGCGCCGATAAAGGCCACCACGGCGATCGGCAGTCCCCCCGCCGCGGCGCCCAGGACGAAGGCGAAGACGGTCACGCTGACCAGGGCCGGGATCAGCCGCAGGGGCGGCGGCGCCTCAGGCAGGATGTCGGCCCCCTTGTCGCTCGGGGCCTCATCGGTCGGCAGCAGACGCGGTGCGACAAAGGCCAGATAGACGGCGCCCACAGCGGCGATGGCCAGGCCGACCCCGGTGATTTCAAACAGGGTGAAAGGCGCCAGGTGCTGCCGCTGGGCCATGTCGTCCACCAGCAGGTTGGTGGAGGTGCCGATCAGCGTGCAGGCGCCCCCCATGATCGAGGCGTAGGACAGGGGGATCAGCAGCCGCTTGGGAGAGATGCCGAGCCGACGCGCGGAGTCCTGCATGATCGGAGCGGCAAGGATCACCAGGGGCGTATTGTTCAGAAAGGCCGAAAGCGAACCACACAGGGTGATGATCACCGGGGCCGAGGCCGCCCCCATGCGGTCGGTCATTCTGGCCGCAGAGCGAATAATGACCCCCATGACGCCGGTCACATCCAGGGCCCTGGCGATGATGAACAGCGAGGCCAGGGCCACCAGGGCCGGGCTGGCGAGACCGCGGCCCAGGTCCTCCAGCGTGATCACCCCGAGCCCCATCAGCACCGCTGCAGCCGCCATGGCCGCCACGTCGACGCGAACCCGATCGCTCAGCAGGGCCACGACGACGGCGGCCAGCACTGCAAGGGTGGCGAGTTGTTCGAAGTTCACGAAGGACCTTCCCCGGGGACGCGCCGCCTTCGCCCAGTCCGCTGGCCGTCGACGGCCCCGATCCTAGTGGGGGCCTTCGGCTTGCGAAAGGCCCATCGGCTAGTCAGGCTTCACGGCCGCCTGGACCTCAATCTCAACCATCATACCTGGCGCCACCAGGGCCGAGACCTGAGAGGTGATGCGGGCGGGCCGGTTGGGCTGGTCGGCGTTGGCGAAATACTGGCGATAGCCCTCCATCATGCCGGCGAAGTCCATCTTGCCCTCCAGGGCCGGATCCCCCACCAGCAGGACGCGCATCATCACCACATCACCCAGACTGGCCCCCTGGGACTCCAGGATGGCCTTGATACGCTCGATGACGCCGATGGTCTGGGTCTTGGTGTCGCCGAACTCCCGTGGGGTTCCCTCAGGGGCCTCAGGGTTGGTCACCGGGGGCGTGATGCCGCTCACATAGATGATGTCATAGCCGGCAGGGACGACGACGGCGCTGGCGATGGGCGAGGTCTCCGACCCGACTCGCTTGATCTCAGCTGCGGCAGGGGTGGCGATCAGAACAGCCAGGACGGTGGGCAGGGCGAGGCGGCGCATAGGCGTTTCCTTTTTTTGGCGTCGGGATAGGAGCGCGAGTGTGAACAGGGCGCGGCTAGGATGCGGCGGCCTGGACCTGGGCGGCCAGGGCTTTGATCGTCCTGTGGGCCGAAAGCACGGCCCCCTCCTGCCAGCCGGGCATCTGGCTGAGATGAGCCCCTGCGAAGTGGAAGGGACCATCGGGCTGATTCAACAGCCGATAGGCCGGCGTGTCCATGCTTCCTTCCTGGCCCCCATGGCCTTCCCAGTTGGGCCAAGGCCCCTCGCTGAAAGGAATCTTGCTCCAGTTGACCACCACCGGCTTGGTCAATTCACCCTCGTGGCCCGGATGAACCCGGCCGACGGCGGCCCGCGCCGCGGCGATCTGGACGTCAAGGGGCAGGGCGGCGAATCCCTCCGCCCGGGGGCCTGATCCGTAACAGGCCAGCAGCATGCCCCGCTCGGTGTGCAGGCCATTGCTGGGGTACCAGATCAGGGACGTGTCGCCGCCGACCCAGGAAATCCCCCCATAGATCTGCGATTTCTCCCAGAAACGCGGGGCTTCGAAGCCAATTTTGTTGGAGAAGGCGTTGGGGACGCTGCCGACGGCGGTCTTCACCACGGGGCTGAACTCATTCTCGATCCCGGTCAGGATCGCCAGAGGAATGGTGATGACCGTATAGTCGGCGCTGACCGTCCGGCGGCCGCCGGCCTGCTGGTAGGCCACCTCCACCCCGCGCCCGGACCGGGCGATGCGGGTCACCTTGGCGTTGCGGATCACCGGGCTGGAGATCGCCCGCTCAAAACCGGTCACGATCTGGTCCATGCCGCCGGTCGGCTGGAACATGGTCGCCTGCATGTTGATATTGTCTTCGAACACCGTGGCGCGGATCTGAGGATTGGCCAGCAGGTCGCGCAGGGGCACAGGCGCACGCCTTTGGCCAAACTGATCGGCCGCGCCCGGCGCCTGGGCGAACCCCGAACGCTCGGTGCCCTGGAAACTCATATCCTCCGACAGGTCCCCGTAGGCGCGCAGGAAGGGCAGCAGCCTTTCCTTGTCCTCCAGGGTCAGCTCCCCATCGAGGGCGCCCTTGTTGATGGCCTTGGCCAGGAGTTCGGAGACATGGCCACGGGTGTCATTGATCCCCTGGCGCATCTGGATCGGCTTGCCCCCATGCACGCCGTCTCCCCAGATATAGGCGCTGCGGCTGACATTGATCTCGACCTCCAGGGGCACCCCGAGCTTGCGACAATAGGCCAGCAGGCCCTCATGGTGGCTGGGAATCCGGGCCGGTCCGGCGTTGAGATAGACGTCTTTTTCAAAGGTGACTGTCTGGTCGGCCTCGCCGACCATCTCCACCTTGTCGCCCCCGCGCAAGGTCCAGTTGCGGCCCCCCAGCCGATCGCGCCCCTCCAGCACCGTGACCTCGAAACCGGCGCGCTCCAGCTCGTAGGCGCAGACCAGACCCGCAATCCCGGCGCCCAGGATCACCACCTTGCGCCCCTGGCCTAGCTGCGGCGGCAGGGCGGGCGGGATGGCGGCGACCGCCGCGTTCAGGCCGAGCGCCGTCATGGCGCCATAGGCGGCCCCCAATCCCCCGACCGCCCCCAGACGATGCAGAAAGAGACGCCGACTGACACCCATGAGACTCAAACCCCCAGCAACCTGCTGGGCCAAGAGCGGCCTTCGACGCCTGCCCTGACAAGGCGTGCTGAAGCTCTCGGGCGAACCTCCCCGGGGTCCGCGCGGATTAGAGGCGTCGCGCCCTGTCCTGCGCCCGGATTTTCCGCAGCGCCTAGAGGTTCAGCAGGGCCGGATCGCCCCCCTGGGCGGCGATGTTGACGCTCATCGCCCGCTCCACGGCATAGCGCGACAGGGCGTTGGGGCCCCCCGCCTTGGGACCGGTTCCCGACAGGCCCTCGCCGCCAAAGGGCTGCACCCCCACCACTGCGCCGGTCATGCCACGGTTCACATAGGCGTTGCCGGCCGGGACCAGCTCGCGCACCCGCCGGGCGAACCCGTCCAGCCGCGAGTGGACCCCGAGCGTCAGCCCATAGCCCAGCCCCCCCAGCGCCCTGGCCATGTCCTCCAGCTGGCCCGCCTCGTAGCGGACCACGTGCAGGATCGGGCCGAAGACCTCCCGCTGCAGGAAGCCTGGTCGCGGGATCTCGGCCAGCACAGGGCCAAAGAAGGTTCCACCGGCGGGCGCCGCCAGGCGATGGAGGATCTTGGCCTCCCTGTCCAACCGCTCGGCATGGGCCTCCAGGGCCTCGCGGGCCGCCGCGTCGATGACCGGACCGACATCGGTGGCCGGATCAGCGGGGTCGCCAATGACCAGCGCGTCCATCGCCCCGATCAGGCCCTCGATCAGCCCCTCAGCCGTCTCAGCCGGCAGAAACAGGATCCGCAGGGCCGAGCACCGCTGGCCCGCAGAACCGAAGGCCGAGAGGATGACATCGTCGATCACCTGCTCGCGCAGGGCGGTGGTGTCGACGAACATGCCATTCAGCCCGCCCGTCTCGGCGATGAAGGGCAGAATGGGACCCTGCCGTTCGGCCAGGGCGCGGTTGATCGCCCAGGCGGTCTCCGTCCCGCCTGTGAAGGCGACGCCGTCGCACTCGGGATGGGCGACGAGGGCCGCCCCCACTTCGCCGCCCGGGCCCGGCAGCAGGGACAGCAGTTCCGGGGGCAAGCCGGCGCCATAGAACAGGCGCACAGCCGCCGTGGCGGTCAGCGGGGTCTGCTCGGCGGGCTTGGCCAGCACCGCATTTCCGGCCGCCAGGGCCGCGCAGATCTGGCCGGTGAAGATCGCCAGCGGAAAGTTCCAGGGACTGATGGCGACGAAGACACCCCGGCCATGCAGGGCCAGGGTGTTGGTCTCCCCCACCGGACCGGCAAGAATCTCCGGCGCGCCAAAGCGGCTCTCGGCCAGGTGGGCGTAGTAGCGGCAGAAATCGACCGCCTCGCGGACCTCGGCGATGCCGTCGGCCAGGGTCTTGCCCGCCTCACAGGCGCAAAGGGCGATCAGCTGGTCGCTTTCGCGCTCCAGGGCCTCGCCCATGGCCCGCAAAACCCGGGCGCGGCCGGCGCCGCCAAGGGCGTCCCACGCCGGCTGAGCCTTTCGCGCCGCGGCGAAGGCGGCGTCGATGTCGGCGTTCGTCGCCTGGCCCACATGGCCGACCAGATGGGTTCTTGCCGCAGGACTGTAGGTCGCAATCCCCGTCGATCCTGTCAGGCGCCCGGCCACCACAGGACCGGCGGCCATGGGCGCCAAATCCCGCGCCGCGGCGGCCAGTCGACCAGCGGTGGCGGCGATGCTCAGATCGGACCCCTGCGAGTTGATCCGTGTAGAGCCATAAATGTCCTTGGGCGCCGGTATCTTCGGGTGCCGCCCTGGCCCGCCTTCAGCAATCTGCTCCAGGGGATCGGCCACCACCTTTTCCACCGGCACGCGGTCGTCCAGCAGGGCGTGGACGAAGGAGGTGTTGGCGCCGTTCTCCAGCAGCCGGCGCACCAGATAGGGCAGCAGGTCCTCATGACCGCCCACCGGCGCATAGGCCCGCAGGCGCAGGGGCGCCTCAGCCTGCGCGGCTGCGTACAGCGCTTCGCCCATGCCGTGCAGACGCTGGAACTCGATCGCCACCCCGGCGTCGGCCGCCATATTCCGCACCGCCGCCAGGGAATGGGCGTTGTGGGTGGCGAACTGGGCGTAGAGGTGCGGCGCCGCCGCAATGAGGGCCTTGGCGCAGACGAGGTAGGACAGGTCTGTGGCCGCCTTGGTGGAATAGACCGGATAGTCCGGCCGCCCATTCACCTGGGCGCGCTTGATCTCAGTGTCCCAATAGGCGCCCTTGACCAGCCGGACCATCAGGCGCCGGCCGCTATCCTGGGCCAAGTCCGCCAGGGCGGCGATCACCTCAGGCGCGCGCTTCTGATAGGCCTGGACCGCCAGGCCCAGACCCTGCCAGTCACCCAGCTCCGGCTCCCGCGCCAGCCGGTCCAGCAGCTTCAGCGACAGGACAAGCCGGTCAGCCTCCTCGGCGTCGAGGGTCAGGTTCAAGTTGTGATGGGCGGCGAGCAGGGCGAGCCGCCTTAGCCGGGGGTAGAGCTCGCTCCAGACCCGGGGGGCCTGGGTGGCTTCATAGCGGGGCGAGAGGGCCGAGAGCTTGACGGAAATCCCGTGCCCGGTCTCCGGCTCGCCGCCCTCATTCGCCCGTCCGACAACCTCGATGGCTCCTGCATAGGCCGCCTCATAGCGCGCGGCGTCAGCGGCGGTGCGGGCGCCTTCGCCCAGCATGTCGAAGGAGCAGAGATAGCCCTCGGCGAAGGCCCGCTTCAGAGCCGCCTCGATATTTCGTCCGAGAACGAACTGTTCGCCCATGATGCGGACCGCCTGGGCCACCGCAGCCCGGATCACCGGCTCGCCGAGGCGTCCCGTGAGACGCCGGAGAAAACCGCCCAGGTCGCGGCGGGCCTCGTCATCCACCTCCACCAGCCGCCCGGTCAGCATCAGCCCCCAGGTGGAGGCGTTGACGAACAAGCTGTCGGACTGTCCCAGATGGGCCGCCCAGTCGGCGGTCCCGATGCGTTCGGCGATCAGCTTGTCGCGACTGTCATCGTCAGGGGTCCGCAGGAGAGCCTCGGCCAGGCACATCAGCGCCAGACCTTCCCGGGTGCCCAGGCTGAACTCCTGCAGGAAGCTTTCCACCACCCCTTGGCGGTCGGCCTTGCGCCGGGCGACCCGCACCAGGCCCTCGGCCGCGACGCGCGCACGCCGCTGTTCGACGGGGCCCAAGGGGCGCTTCGCCAGCAGGGCGCGGACGGCATGCGCCTCGTCCTCATACTTGCCGACGTCCAGCTCGTCCCAGTTCATCGCCACCTCCGCTCAGACCCGCCAAGCCGATGTATCGCCCCTATCGCCGAATGTGCTTCGCAACATTAAGATGCTGCTGGAAGAAATCTTGCTCAGAGCACCCATATGACGAAGATTGATGAGACAGACCTGCGGATACTCCGGCTTCTGCAGGCCGACGGGCGGATCACCAATCAGGCCCTGGCCAACCGATGCAATCTGTCGCCGGCCGCCTGTCATGAACGCGTCCGGCGACTGAAGGACTCCGGCGTCATCCAAGGCTATGCCGCCCTGCTGGACCCCAAGGCGATTGATCGCGCTCTGTTGATCTTTGTCGAGGTCCAGCTCGATCGCACAACCGGCGACCTGTTCGCCGAGTTCGCCGCCGCCGCCCGCGCTGCTCCGGAAATCATGGAGTGTCACATGGTGGCGGGCGGGTTCGACTATCTGATCAAGGCCCGGGTCGCCGACATGGCCGACTATCGCAGCTTCCTGGGGGAGGTGCTGGTTCAGATGCCCGGCGTCCGGGAAACCCGCACCTATGCGGTGCTGGAGGAGGTCAAGAACACGGTGCGCCTGCCCCTCTAGAGTCAGAAGTTGGAGCGACCGGCCCTCAGTTGGACGATTGGATCGCGTGTCGCTCGCGCACCCGCCGCAGGCCATCCAGCACCGGCTCGGCGACATCGTCGGTCCCGGCCGGCAGGTTCCGCAGGAGACGTAGGGCGCGGATGTGAACCTGCACCCCGTCCCGGTCCCATCGGCCCGTGGCGCCGAGACGGTCCAACAGGTCACAGAGGCTGTGGGCGGCGTTCTCCAGGGCGTCGAAACCGCACAGGCTGGGCAGGCCGATCAGCTTCACCGCGAGCGCGTAGTGTTCGGTGATCAGCGCGCGGTCAAAGGCCTCGCCATAGCGCACGAACACTGCCTCCACCGCCGCCAGCCCGCTGTCGAGTTGCAGCAGGCCCGCCTCCTGCAAGCCTTCGAGATTGGTTTCAGCCTGCTCCACGGCCTGGGCCACGGTGGTCCCGCCAGGCTTTCGCAACATGGTGGCCAGGGCGTATTTCGGGCGATGAATTCGGACCGAGCTCACAGGGTCACCTTTCGGGTGGAAAACAGATTGTCGACCTGGTCCTGGCTCATGTTCGGCTCTTGGGCGACTCCGACCTCCGCCGGCAGGTCATCCCGCCGACGGGGGACGCCGTCGGGCGGCCCCTCATTCTTGTGTCGTCGGTCTGGACCGACATAGGCGTCACATTCGATGAACGGCCGGCTTTCCCGGGCGATCCAGAGGATGCGCTCCAGCATCACCACCGGAGTCAGCGGCTTCTTGACGATGTAGTGCGCGCCGCAGTCGCGGGCCTTCTGCACCATCGATACCGGAGTGTGCGCGGCCGTGACCACGACTGGGGTGAAGCCGTTGGGGTCTCCCCCGTCCCGGCGAAGCCAGGAAACGAACTCATAGCCCTCGCCAGCCGGCGACAGGGCGTCGGCGATGATCAGATCGATGGAGTTGCGTTTCACCACGTCCTGGGCCTCGGCCACCGTATGGCAACGGTGCAGGGTCTTTGCCCCGAGGCCGGCGTTGCGGGCCGCAATCTCTCGCCCCGCCGCAGGCGGCGCGACTGAAGACTGGGATGGCTGACGTGTCGTTTAACGACTGGAAAATCTCTCGCAAACTCGCCGCGGGCTTCGCCCTGATGGTTCTGGTGATCTGCGCCACGGGCGCCATCACCTTCTACAACCTCGGGCAGCTCACCAATGCGCGCGAAGACCTCACCAAGAGCAAGCTGGCCCTCGACAGCGTCAGTCGCGCGGAGTTTTTCCTGGCCAGACAGGAAAACAGCTTCCGGGGATTCCTGATCTCCCTGGACCCCTACTATATTGAGCGAGCCGAGAGCCATCGCGCCAACTTCAAGAAGGTGATGGCTGAGCTTCGCGTCGAGGTCGCCGACCAACCTGAGACGGTTGCGGAGATCGACCAGGCCCTGAAAGCCGGCGATGAGTGGTTCGTCCAGATCGTCGAAACCGGCGCTGAACTGGCGATGAATCCCCTCACCTATTCGGACGCCGCCAACATGGTCGGCCAGTCAGGCTTGGCCGACGAGCTGATGGACAAGGTTGAGGGGCCGATGGAGGCGATCACGGAGTACGAGGCGGCGCTCGTCGCCTCGGCCAATGATCGACTGACGAGCATCAATCGCAACACGACGATCATGGTCTCTTCGGCCCTCGTCCTCGCCGCCCTGGCGGCCGCCCTGCTCGGCTGGATGCTGACCAAGATGATCGCCAGCCCGATCAACAGCATGACCACCGTCATGCGCCGCCTGGCCGAGGGCGACTCCTCGGTTGAGGTCCCAGCCCGCGGCCGCAAGGACGAGGTCGGCGAAATGGCCGAGGCCGTTCAGGTCTTCAAGGAAGCCGCGATCGAGAAGGCCCGCCTGGAAAGCCAGACGGACGAACAGCGCCGCGTGGCCGAGGCCGAGCGCGCCCGCAACGAGGCCGATCGCGCCGCCACTGCTCAGGAACAGGCCAAGGTCGTCGCTGGCCTGGCCGCAGGCCTTGATCATCTGGCCCAGGGCGACCTGACCTTCCGGATCGCCGAGCCCTTCCCCGGCGACTATGTGAAGCTGCGCGACGACTTCAACGCCGCCATCGCCCAGCTGCAGGAAGCCATGTCGATCGTCGCCGTCAATGTCCGGGCCATGCGCTCGGGCGCCGGCGAGATCAGTCAGGCCGCCGATGACCTGTCGCGTCGCACCGAGCAACAGGCCGCCAGCCTGGAAGAAACCGCCGCAGCCCTGGACGAGATCACCGCCACTGTGCGCAAGTCCGCCGACGGCGCCAAGCAGGCCTCCGCCGTGGTCGCCACCTCCCGCGGGGACGCCGAGAAGACCGGCCACGTGGTCGGCGACGCCGTCCAGGCCATGAGCGAAATCGAGAAGTCTTCGGAAAAGATCACCCAGATCATCGGCGTGATCGACGAAATCGCCTTCCAGACCAACCTTCTGGCCCTGAACGCCGGGGTCGAGGCCGCCCGCGCCGGCGATGCCGGCCGTGGCTTCGCGGTCGTCGCCTCCGAAGTCCGGGCGCTCGCCCAGCGCTCGGCGGACGCCGCCAAGGAGATCAAGTCCCTGATCAGCGCCTCCTCCCAGCAGGTGGCCCAGGGCGTCGGCCTGGTCGGCCAGACCGGCGAGGCCCTGCAAAGGATCGTGTCCCAGGTCGCCGAGATCGACAGCCTCGTCTCCGAGATCGCCGCCAGCGCCCAGGAACAGGCCACCGGCCTGCATCAGGTGAACACCGCGGTTAACGAGATGGACCGGGTCACCCAGCAGAACGCGGCCATGGTCGAAGAAACCACCGCGGCCAGCCATTCCCTGGCCACGGAGGCCGAGAGCCTGTCGCAGAGCGTCGGACGCTTCAAAATCGGCGCGACGGCCGAAGCCTCAGCGGCCCCGTCGCGGGCTCCCGCGCAAGCCCCGGCGCGTTCCGCCCGAAGCGAGAGCTTCGCCAACCGGCACGTTCCCCAGATGAAAACCACCTCTCGCGACGGCGGCGCAGCCCGCCGGCCCGAGCCCACCACCGACGCCGAAGGGTGGGAAGAGTTTTAAGAATTTCGCTCTTAACTAAACCAACAAGTCTGGGGGGAAAGTCGGATGACGGACGCAGACGCCAACATCGCTGAGGTTAGCCTCTGTCCGGTGCTCGACCTGCAAGCCGCCGAACCGTTGCGCGCAGAGCTCATGGCTCTGCGCGGGCGGCCGCTGCAAGTGGACGCGTCCCAGGTCAGCCGGATTGGCGGACTTTGCCTGCAGGTCCTGCTGTCGGCGCGAATGACCTGGGCGGAGGACGGACTGCCGCTGCGCGTTGAGCAGGCCTCTGACGGTTTCCTTGAACAACTGGCCGCCTTCGGCGGACCGCAGATCAACTTTGAACCCGAGGGGGCACACCTGTGAACAAAACTGTCCTGACCATCGACGATTCCCGGACCATGCGCGAAATGCTCAACATGGCCCTGGTCCAGGCCGGCTACCGGGTCATCCAGGCCGTTGACGGCATTGAGGGCCTTGAGGTGCTTCGCGCCGAAGGGGCCGACGTGGTCATCACCGACATCAACATGCCCCGCATGGATGGTTTCGGCGTCATCGAAGGCGTCCGCGCCGATCCGGCCCACCGGGCCACCCCGATCCTCGTCCTCACCACCGAGAGCGACGCCACCAAGAAGGAACGCGCCCGGGCCGCCGGAGCCACCGGCTGGATCGTCAAGCCCTTCAACCCGACCAAGCTTGTGGACGCCATCCGCCGCGTCGCCGCCTGAGGCGGCCTTCGCCTGCGACCTAAGCTGACCTGAGTCCGGAGCACCCCGTGGATCCATTCGAGAGTATCAAGGCGACCTTCTTCCAGGAGTGCGAGGAGCTGCTCACCGACATGGAGTCGGGGCTTCTGGCCATGGAACAGGGCGACGACGATTCGGAGACCATCAATGCGGTCTTCCGGGCGGTGCATTCCGTCAAGGGCGGCGCCGGGGCCTTTGGGCTCGAGGAGCTGATCCGCTTCGCCCACGTCTTCGAGACGGTCCTGGATGAGATGCGCTCGGGCCGGCTGCACCTGACGGACGAGGTCGCCAAGGTCCTGCTGCGCGCCTCCGACGTCCTGGCCGACCATGTGGCCGCCGCCCGCAGCGGCGGGGGGGTCGACGAAGGCCGGACTGTCGGCATGATCGCCGACCTTCAAGCGCTCATCGATCAGGATCGCGCCGCCGAACTGGGTCTGCACGACGACAACGCCAGCGCCCCCGCCGACGAGGACTTCGGCTTCGTGCCGATCGTGCTCAGCCTCGACGAACCGGCCAGCGACGCCCCAGAGGTGGATGTCGCCGCCCTGATGGCGGCCGCCTCCGATCCCGAACCGGCGACCAACCCCACCTGGGTCGTCACCTTCCGGCCCAAGGCCGACATGTACGCCAAGGCCAATGAGGCCGCTCTGGTCCTGCGCGAGCTCTCGCGGCTGGGCGAGATCGAGGTCAGCCTGGATGCTTCGGCCGTGCCGCCCCTGGACCAGCTCTCGGCCGAACAGGCCTATCTCTGCTGGACGATCCGGCTGGCGGGCGACAGGAGTGAAGCCGACATCCGCGAAGCCTTTGAATTTGTTGAGGATGACTGCGAGCTGAGCGTCGTCCGCGACGGCGAAGCCGCTGACGCCTCCGCTCCCGACCTGGCTATTGACGACGACAGCGACGCCTCGGCCAGCGCCGTCGAGGCCGCCGCCGCGGCGCCGCTGGATCTCGACGCCCTCCTGGCCCGGGTTCAGCCCCCGTCCGAGGCCGCCCCAGCCGATGCGGCCCCGCCCTCTCCCGAACCTGCGAAGACGGCGCCCGCCGAGACAAACGCCCCTGATCCCGCCAAACTGGATGTGGCCGGCCTTATCGCCCTGGCCGAGAAGGCCTCCCAGGACCACGCTCAGGCGGCCCCCCCGGCCGCCCCCAAGGTCGATGTGAAGACCGAGGCCCGCGCCAGCGCCGGCGCCCCGACCGCCGCCACCCCGACGATCCGGGTTGATCTCGACCGAGTCGACCGGCTGATCAACGCGGTCGGCGAACTGGTCATCCAACAGGCCATGTTGTCTCAGCGGGTCTTTGAGAGCGGTCTGGCCCGCTCCTCCGACGTGGCCCTTGGCCTGGAAGACCTGGAGCTGCTGACCCGGGAGATCCAGGACAGCGTCATGGCCATCCGCGCCCAGCCGGTGAAGTCGGTCTTCCAGCGGATGCCGCGCCTGGTGCGTGAAGTGGCCGATCTGGTGGGCAAGAAGGTCCGCCTGGTCATGGACGGCGAGAACACCGAGGTCGACAAGACCGTCATCGAGCGCCTGTCCGATCCCATCACCCATATGCTGCGCAACGCCATCGACCACGGGCTGGAGACGCCCGAGGAGCGGGAGGCCGGCGGCAAGGGCGTCGAAGGCACGGTCCGCTTGGCCGCCCTGCACCGGGGCGGACGCATCGTCATCGAGGTCCAGGATGACGGCCGCGGGATCAATCGCCCGCGGGTCCGCGGCATCGCCGTGACCAAGGGCCTGATCGCCGAGGATGCGGTCCTGTCCGACGACGAGATCGACAACCTGATCTTCCTGCCCGGCTTCTCCACCGCTGACGTGGTCTCGGACATTTCCGGTCGCGGCGTGGGCATGGACGTGGTCAAGCGCTCCATTCAGGCGCTTGGCGGACGGATCTCCATCACGTCTGAGCCCGGCAAGGGCTCGAAATTCTCCATGAGCCTGCCGCTGACCCTGGCCGTCCTTGACGGCATGGTGGTTTCGGCCGCTGACCAGACTCTGGTGGCGCCGCTCTCCAACATCGTCGAGAGCCTGACCCCGCGGGCCGAGGATGTTCACCTGATCGGCGGACGCGATGCGGTCATCTGCATCCGCGACACCTTCGTGCCGCTGATCGATGTGGGCGTCGCCCTCGGCTTCCGGGATACGCCGCTGCCGCCCGCCTCCGGGGTGGCCGTGCTGGTGGAAAGCGAAGGGGGCGGTAAGGCCGCCCTGCTGGTCGAGGCCATCCAGGGCCAGCGCCAGGTGGTGATCAAGAGCCTGGAAGCCAACTACCAGCATATCCACGGGGTCGCCGCGGCGACCATCCTGGGGGATGGCCGCGTCGCCCTGATCCTGGACGTGGACGCCCTGGTGACGACCTCGCGCCGAAAGGCGCCACGTATCGAGAAGCGAATGGCGGGTTGACCATGACTGACACCGTGACCCAAGGCGTCGCTCAGCGGCGCGAACTGATCGCCTTCCGAATCGGCGACCAGGAGTTCTGCGTCGACATCATGTCGGTGCGAGAGATCCGCGGCTGGGCGCCGGCCACCCCCCTGCCCCGCACCCCGTCCTTCGTGAAGGGCGTGATCAACCTGCGCGGCGCGGTCCTGCCGATCATCGACCTGGGCGCCCGCCTGGGTCTGGACACCTCAGAGCCCACCGCCCGCCATGTCATCATGGTGGTCCATATCGGTGAGCGGACCATCGGCCTGCTGGTGGATGCGGTCTCCGACATCATCAATATGAGCGACGACCTGGTGCAACCGACCCCTGACGTCGCCAGCGACCAGGTGAAGACCTTCGTCAAGGGTCTGTTCGCCCTGGACGGCCGTATGGTCAGCCTCATCGCCCTCGATCGCGTCCTGCCCGAGACCGAAGCAGAGGCGGCATGACGCAGACCCCCGACTCCCGGCGCGGCGCAAAGAATGAGGGTCTGGTTGACGGCGAGTTCCTGCTGACAGCTGAGGATTTCCGCAAGATCGCCCAGATCCTGCATTCCCACGCCGGCATCGCCCTCAACGAAGGCAAGGCCGCCCTGGTCTATTCGCGCCTGGCCAAGCGTCTGCGCACCCTCGGCCTGCGGAACTTCCGGGAATACTGCGCCCTGGTGGAGGACGCCGAGGCCCTGGACGAGCGCCAGGCGATGATGGCCGCCCTGACCACCAATGTGACGCGCTTCTTCCGCGAGCCGCACCATTTCGACCACCTGCGCGACCAGGTGATGCCCGAGCTCGCCGCCCGCGCCCGGGCTGGCGGTCGTGTGCGCATGTGGTCGGCCGCCTGCTCCAACGGCCAGGAACCCTATTCCATGGCCATCACCCTGCTGTCGGTCCTGCCCGAGGCCGCCAAGCTGGACGTGAAGATCCTGGCCACCGACATCGACCCCAACATGGTGGCCGAGGGCAAGGCCGGCTGTTACCGCGAAGACGCCGTTTCTCCCGTACCCCTGGAGCTGCGCCGCCGCTGGTTCGAGAAGGTCTCCGCGCCAGACGGGCGCATCTGGTCGGTCTCGCCCGAACTGCGCAACCTGGTGGCGTTCCGTGAACTGAATCTCATTGGCGACTGGCCCATGCGCGGCCGGTTCGACACCATCTTCTGCCGCAACGTGGTGATCTATTTCGACGAACCCACCCAGGAGCGCATCTGGAGCCGTTTCGTGCCAGCCATGAACCCTGGCGGCACCCTCTATATCGGCCACTCGGAGCGCGTCACCGGCCCGGCCGTTTCGACCCTGGAGACCGCCGGCCTGACCACCTATCGTCTGAGGGCCAAGCCATGACTGTTCGCGTCCTCATCGTCGATGACTCGGCCACCATGCGCAGTCTGATCGCCGCGACCCTGCGTCAGGATCCCGAGATCGAGGTCCTGGGGTTCGCCAATGATCCCCTGGAAGCGCGCGAGGCCATCAAGCGCCTGAACCCCGACGTGATCACCCTCGATGTCGAGATGCCGCATATGAGCGGCCTGGACTTCCTCGAGAAGATCATGCGCCTGCGGCCCATGCCGGTGGTGATGGTGTCCACCCTGACCCAGGCCGGCGCCGACGCCACCCTGTCGGCCATGGAGCTCGGCGCCGTCGATTGCGTCGGCAAGCCTGGCGCCGGAAACACGGCGTCGGAAGCCTTCGCCGACCTCGCCGATAAGGTGAAGGCCGCCGCCCGGGCCCGGGTTCGCCCCTTCGCCGGCCCTGTCGTCCGCGCCGAGGAAAACCGTTCCTACCGGGCTGAGGACATCATCGTGGCGATCGGCTCGTCCACGGGCGGGGTGGAGGCCTTGATGACCATCCTCTCCGGCTTCCCGGCCACCTGCCCGCCGACCGTCATCACCCAGCACATGCCGGCCACCTTCACCAAGAGCTTCGCCGAGCGCCTGGACCGGATTTCCGGCGCCAAGGTGGCCGAGGCCTGGGACGGCGCCCGCCTGGCGCCCGGTCATGTCTATCTGGCGCCGGGTGGGATCGCGCATCTGGAAGTCACCGGCACGACCCACCCCACCTGCCGCCTTCGCCAGGACGAGGCGGTGAATGGCCATCGCCCATCGGTGGACGTATTGTTTGAGTCTGTCGCGCGCCTGAACCGTCCGGCCCTGGGGGTGATCCTCACCGGCATGGGACGGGACGGCGCCCAGGGCCTCCTGAGCCTTCGCCAGGCCGGCGGCCGCACCCTGGGACAGGACGAGGCCAGTTGCGTCGTCTATGGCATGCCCCGCGCCGCCCACGAGATCGGAGCGGTGGAAAAGCAGTCGCCGCTTGCTCGCATGAGCGCGGCAATCCTTGGTCTATGCGCGGCGACTGAGCCGCAGAGGAGCGCCTGATGCCCGCCCCCGGAGCCATCAAGACCTTGATCGCCGATGATCAGCAGTCCATGCGCTCGCTGATCCGCACCAGCCTGAACGCCCTTGGGATCACCCAGACCCGGGAGGCGGCCGATGGCGAGGACGCCTTGCGCGCCCTGCTGGCCCAGCCGGCCAATCTGGTGATCACCGACTTCAACATGCCCAAGCTCGACGGGCTGGGGCTGCTGCGGGCCATCCGCGCCCACGGTCCGATTTCGAAGACCGCCGTCATCATGCTGACCGGCCGCGCCGACCGCGAGCTTGTGCAGCGGGCGGTGCAGTTCGGCGTGAACAATTATCTGGTCAAACCCTTCACGACGCAGATCCTGAAGGAAAAGATCGAAGCCGTTTTCGGGCCCCTTGAATGATCGTTGAGAACATCTCGAATCGGGCGGGCCGGCGGATCCATGTGGTCCAGGGCGAGCACTATGTCACCGACGACCCGGAGGTCACCCTGACCACCATTCTGGGGAGCTGCGTGGCCGTGTGCCTATGGGATCCCGAACGGGGCGTCGGCGGCATGAACCACTTCCTGCTGCCGGAAGGTAAGGCCGAGGGCGCCAACGAGGGCCGCCGCTATGGCGCCTTCGCCATGGAGCTCTTGATCAACGAACTGTTGCGCCTGGGCGCCCGTCGGGAACGCCTGCAGGCCAAGCTGTTCGGCGGCGCGCGCATGTTCAGCGGTCTGTCGGACGTGGGCGCCTCCAATATCGCCTTCGCCGAACGTTTCATGCGGGATGAAGGCATTCCGGTCATGGGCACCAGCCTCGGGGGCTTTGGCGCCCGGCGCATCCAGTTCTGGCCCACCACGGGCCGAGCCCAGCAGAAGACCGTGACCGACACCCATGAACTGACCAACCTGAAAGAGGTCCCCAAGCCCGCCCCCGTGGTCGTCGACGACGGCGCGGTGGAGCTATTCTGATGCGTCCCGGCCAGGTCGCCGTCCTTGCGCCGCCGCTTCTGTCCGCCCTGGCCGCGGAGATGGACCACGCCGGCGACCTGTGCGCCCGGCTGGAGGAGCTGGTCACCCGTCTCGCCGCCGCCGTGGAGGGCGAACCCCGGGAGCTGGCGCTGAGCGAGGCCCAGACCCTCGACGTCCTGACCCAGCACCTGTCCGCCGTGGCGGTGTTCATGCGCGGCATGTCGGAGCAGTTGACCACCGCCCGGTCGGTCGATCCCGATGCGGTCTTGGCCCTGGTGCCGCTCAGTGAGCTCGCCGGCCGGCTTCGCGGCGTGCTCTACAACGCCAGTCAGATCCCGCCGACGCCAGACGGCGCGTCCGGCGATCTCGACCTGTTCTAAGGGGGGCCGCCGTGAGCCTCCACCCCGATGTCCGGCTGAACCTGGCACGCTCCAATGTCCTGCTCATCGATGACAATGAACAGGCCCTGGAAGTGCTCGCCTCCATCTTCCGCGGCTTTGGCGTCCACCGGCAGGTGAAGTGCGGCTCGGCCGCCGACGCCCAGGCGGTGCTGCGTAGCCGCGAGATCGACCTGATCGTCTGCGACACGGTCATGCCCGACATGGACGGCTACAGCTTCGTCCGCTGGCTGCGGCGGGAAGGTCCTGAGGAGGCGCGCTTCGCCCCTGTGATCATGCTGACCGGCCACGCGGCGCGCTCGACCATCGAAAGCAGCCGCGACTGCGGCGCCAATTTCATCGTCTCTAAACCCTTCACACCCGAAGTCCTGCTGCAGCGGATTTACTGGGTGGCGAAGGATGAACGCTCCATGGTCCGCAGCGACTCCTATGTGGGCCCCGACCGCCGCTTCCGGAACGTAGGGCCGCCGCTCGGCGTCAAGGGCCGCCGTAAGGACGATCTGTCGGCCCACGTCGGGATAGCCAAGGATCCGAACATGGACCAGGACGAGATCGACAACCTGCTGAAGCCGCAAAGGGCCGCCCTATGAGCGACGCCGAGATCTTCAAGGTCCGCAACCGCCTGGCCAACCATGTGAGCGAGCCGGGGGGCATGACCGCCGGGATGGCCGGCTCGCGCGCCGCCCGTGAGCTGGCCGCCCAGCAGGGCAAGTCCTATGAGGCTATCGGCGAAGCCCTGGAGACCCTGGAATGGCTCTGCCAGGACAAGTCCGCGCCGATGGATTCGGTCTATGACCTGTCGACCACCGTGCTCGATATCGCCGGGCTGTTCGATGACAAGCAGCTGTGCCGCGCCGCCTACAGCCTCTGCGAACTGGCCGACAAGCTCCGCACCCGGGGCGCGGCGGACTGGGCGCCGATCAAGATCCATGTGAACGGCATGCGGCTGATCTGGAACACCGCCGAGGCGGACCGCGAGGGTCTGAACGCCATGGTCGAAGGCCTCTGGAGCCTGACCGAACATCTGAGCATCGGTGACGGCGAGGCCGAAGCGCCGGCTGCCTGAGCACGAGTTGTCGCCGGAAGCCCTCAGGCCCCCGGCGACAAACCTGCGGCCGATCAGGCCTCGTTGGTGAAGATCACCGTGCCCGAGGCGGCGAACATGCCGCCGACCCCGTGACAGACGCTGATCTTCGCGCCGTCCACCTGGGCCGGCGCAATGCCGCGCATCTGGCGCACGCTCTCCTGCAGGGCGTACATGCCGTACATGCCTGAGTGCATGTAGGAGAGCCCGCCGCCATTGGTGTTCAGCGGCAGCTTGCCGCCGATGGCGGTGTTGCGGCCATTGATGAAGTCCTTGGCCTCGCCCGGCTTGCAGAAGCCGAGGTCTTCCAGCCCATAGAGCGGCAGGTGGGCGAAGGCGTCATAGATCATCAGGTGATCCACATCGCCGTGGCTGATGCCGGCCTCGTCAAAGGCCTTCTTGCCCGAGACGCGGAAGGCCTTGGAGGTGGTGAAGTCCTCCATCTGGCTGACCAGGGGGGTTTCCACGCTCTCGCCCGTGCCCAGCACATAGACCGGCTTCTGCGGGAAGTCCTTGGCCCGCTCGGCGCTGGTCAGGATCAGCGCGCCGCCGCCGTCGGTGACCAGGCAGCACATCAGCTTGCGGAACGGCCAGGCGATCATGTCGGAGTTGAGGACATCATCGATGGTGATCGGGTCACGATAGGAGGCGCGCGGGTTCTTGGCCGCCCACTCCCGCTGGATCACCGCCACATTGGCCAGGTCTTCCTCGGTCACCCCATAGGTCTTCATGTAGCGAAGCACCGGGATGGTGAACATGGTCGGCGGGGCCGTGACCCCATAGGGCATTTCGAACTGCCCCATCAGGCTGGACGGCGCCCGGCCAAAGCCGCCGGCGCCGACCCGCGAACGGCCGGACTCGCCGTGGGTGATCAGGACGGTGGTGCACAGGCCCGCATTGATGGCCGCGGCCGCATGGCGGACATGCAGCATGAACGAGCAGCCGCCGACGCTGGTGCCGTCGGCATAGGTGGGCGTAATCCCCAGATACTGGGCGAGCTCCACCGGCGAGATGCCGGCGCAGGCCACGCCGTCGATGTCGGTGGGCTTCAGGCCGGCGTCGGCCAGGGCGTTGAGCGCCGCGTCAGCGTGCAGGCCGATCACGGACACGTCCGGAATCTTGCCCATCTTGGTGGTCTCAGCGGCGCCTACGACCGCAACAGATTTCTGCATCATGGTCGCCTTACCCCTTGGCCGGCTGGAAGAACGGCAGCGTGATGGTGTCGCTCATCTTCTCGAAGACGACCTCCAGCGGCATGTCGAGCACCAGGGCCTCAGGCGTCTGGGGGCAGCCGACGATGTTGGTCATCATCCGCGGGCCTTCCTCAAGCTGCACCACGGCGATGGCGTAGGGCTCGGTCCCCATGTCCGGGCGGGGGCGATGGTTGATCACGTAGGAATAGAGGGTGGCGCGACCGCTGGCCTTGAAGACCTCGACATTGCGCGAGCCGGTCTTGGGCGCGAAGGGGCGCGGGGGGAAATAGGCTTCACCGGTCTCCTTGCAACGCTGGAGCAGAAGCTCCCCGTTGCGGGTCCCGTCCCAGAAATGCTGGGTCTCCGGAGTCGGCTCCGGCAAAATGCGAGGCGGCATACGTCTCCATCCCTCAAAAATGTTTTCAAAAATCCCGACCTGTTCCGGCCGAGCGGGCGCCAGAAAAGACGAGTGCGAGGCGCTTGTCGACCGGCTTAGACCGGAGAGCCCGAAAGACGTCGCCGGTCGCTGGCCGCGACCAGGGCCCGCCAGACCTCAGACTCCAGGGCCTTGGCGGCGGGATCGTCCCTGCGCTCCAGCTCGGCGTGCAGGGCGATCAGGGCCACCTTCAGCTCGCCATTGGCGCTTTGCAGCGCGCTGAGCCGCAGGCTTTCGTCCCGTCCCTCGGCGAGGGCGTGCAGCCAGCGGCGGCGGGAATCCTCATCCCAGACCTTGGCCCCCGCCCCCAGGAGGGCCCGGAGGTCAGCGTTTTCACGGGCCAGGATCTCGGCCGCCCCGTCCCACATCTCGGCGGCTAGACCCAGCAGGAGCGCCGAGAGACCAAGCTCCCCGGCCCGTTCGGCGGCCGGGATATTGGGCGCGGCGTTGCGGGCCACGCGGCCGGCCAGATCGGCCAGCACCTGGGAGACGGCAGGGGTCATAGGTGTCCCATCACTTTCAGCGCGGCCCGGTCCTGGGCGTCGATCAGCGCCCAGGCCGGATAGACCAGGATCGGATCGCGATTGGCCCCGTCCAGCCAGGTCTTGGCGCTGGACACCCAGATGGCCTGGCCCTTCACGCAGGCGAACAGCTCCCACCATTTCAGGGCTTCCGGCGCGGCGGTGAGGCCGCTGGCGGCCTCCCAGGCGGCGATCGCCTCATCCCGGGGCAGGAGCCCGCCGGGATGCCCGCGACCGAAGGACCAGACGGGATTGAAGCTCCAGCCCAGGTCCTCCAGCGGGTCGCCCAGATGGCACATTTCCCAGTCGAGGACGCCGTGGATCTGGCCTTCGGTGTCATAGAGGAAGTTGCCGGTGCGGTAGTCGCCATGCACCACCGCCACCTTCTGGGCCGGCGGCGGCGGGTTGGCCCGCAGCCAGCGAACGGCCGCCCGGATCACCGGCAGGGGCTCGGTCTCGTCGGCGTCCAGCACCCCTTCCCAATGGTCGAGTTCGCGAAGCCAGACGCTGTCGGCCTGGGTGGCGGGCAGAACCGCCGCCAGGCCGAGCGCTGCGGGATCGGCCCGGGCGATCTGGCCCAGGATCGTCCACTTGCGCCGCCCCAGCGCCGGCAGGCTGTCCAGATAGGGCGTCGTCCACAGGGGGCCGGTCCCGGCCTGGAAGCCGGCGATCTCCTCGGCCACGAAGAAGGGGCTGCCAAGCGCGGTGTCCCCCTCCTCCAGCCAGAGCATTTCGGGCACTGGCACCTCGGTGCCATGGAAGGCGCGATAGGCCTCGAACTCCACCCGTCGCTCGGTGTCGATCAGGCTGTCGGCCGGATCGCGTCGCAGGATCAGCCCCCGTCGCCGGGTCTCCCCGCCCTCGGTCCAGACCAGGGTGAAGCGATAGGTCTGGCGCGAGGCGCCGCCGGTGATGCGGGCGATCTCGGTGACCGCCACGCCCTGCGCCTGCGGCATCCTCGCCGCGGCGTAGGCGCCCAGGCGCTGGACGAGCTCAGGCTCCTCCATGCTCAGCTCATCTTGAAGCGGATGGGCAGGGTCTTGGGCCCGTTGACGAACACCGCCTGGGACATCTGCGGTTCGCCGGCCAGTTCCAGGGACTCCAGGCGCGGAATGAGCTCCTCCCAGAGGATCCGCATCTCCATCTTGGCCAGGTGCTGGCCCAGGCACAGATGGGCGCCATAGCCGAAGGCCAGATGCTTGTTGGGCTTGCGGTCCACCCGGAAGGCCTGGGGATCGTCGAACACCGCCTCGTCGCGGTTGCCCGAGGCATAGCAGAGCATCAGCCAGTCCTGGGCCGCCAGGGCCCGGCCGCCGATTTCGGTGGGTTCGGCCACGGTGCGCATGAAGGTCTTCACCGGGGTGGTCCAGCGGATGGATTCATCCACCAGGCCCGCGATCAGGGACGGATCGGCTTTCAGCTTGGCCAGCTCCCCCGGATTTTCCGCCAGGCCCCAGATCGCGCCGCCGGTGGAGGAGGATGTGGTGTCGTGGCCGGCGGTGGCGACGATGATGTAGTAGCTCATCGCCTCGAACTCGGAGATCGGCTGGCCATCGATCATGCTGTTGGCGATCACGCTGGACAGGTCGTCCGTCGGATTGGCCCGACGGTCGGCCGACAGCTTGCGGAAATACTCGAAGAAGTCGGTGATGACGCCCGGGGTCAGCTTCGCGCCTGGATCGACCTCTTCCTTGCGGGCCAGTTCCGGATCGGCGGCGCCGAACAGCTCCTGGGTCAGCATCAGCATCCGCGGCTCGTCTTCGCGGGGCACGCCCATGATCTCCATGACCACCCGAAGGGGATAATGCAGGGCCACTTCGCGGACGAAGTCGCAACTGCCCCCGGTGGCGGCCATCTGCTCCACGGCCGCCTTGGCCACCCCGCGGATGCGATCCTCCATGGACCGCAGGTTCTGCGGCATGAACCAGGCCTGGGTCAGGGCGCGGTATTTGTGGTGATCGGGCTCGTCCATGTGGATGAGGGTGCGCAGCAGGTGCGGGCTGCCACCGGTCATCTCGCGGATCTTGGCGTCGGTTTCCTGATTGACGATGGTCGGCGACTTGGCGCCGTTCAGGAAGAGCGCATTCTGCCGGCTGATCTCCAGGATGTCGGCGTGGCGCGTGGCGACCCAGAAGGGCTCGTAGCCCTCCGGCTCGGCCCGTCCGAACGCGTTATTGGCCCGCAGCCAGGCATAGGTTTCGTGTATGCGCCCATCGGCATAGGCCTTGGGGTCCACCAGAGTTTGCGCATGTTCTTGCGGTATGCGCACGTTTGACTCAGTCATGATCGCTCCTGCGGGACCCCTTACGCTGCGGAATGCTTACCCAAGGGCAGCAATTTCGTTCCGTAACGTTAGGACGCCGACGCCTCCCTTGCCTTGTTCTACTTGAACAATTGATACTGCCAGCACAGGCGACGTCGCAATACCGACAATCAAACCGCTGTAGAAATTGCGTCCGGAGGAACCGCCCATGCTGACCAAGGCCGACGACTTTCCCATCCACCAGACGCCGGAGCCGGTGGCCCATGCGGGGACCGACCGGAACTTCTACGACCGCTATTTTTTCAACGGCTACAGCCCTGACGGGGCCACCTATTTCGCCATCGCCTTCGGGGTCTATCCGCACCTGAACATCGCCGACGCCCATTTCAGCGTCATCCGCGACGGGGTGCAGCACTGTGTGCACGCCTCGAAGGTCCTGCATTCCGAACGGCTGGATCTTCAGGTCGGGCCCATCTCCATCACCGTGGTCGAGCCGCTGCAGACCCTGAAGGTGACGGTGAAGGACGGCGAGGGCCTGGCCGCCGAGATCACCTTCAGCGGCCGCGCCTTCCCCATCGAGGAGCCGCGCTTCACCCGCCGCATCGGCCCGCGGGCCTTCATGGACTATACCCGCCTGACCCAGAACGTCCGCTGCGCCGGCTGGATCGAGGTGGACGGCTATCGTCAGGACCTGCCGGCGGGAACCGTGGGCTCCCGCGACCGCTCCTGGGGCATCCGGCCGGTGGGGGCGCCTGATCCCCAGCCGCCGGTCCCCATGACCATGAGCGGCTTTTTCTGGCAGTGGACCCCGTTGAACTTCGCCGACCGCAGCGTCTTCTTCCACGTCAACGCCGATCCGGACGGGAGCGCCTGGAACACCCGGGCGGTGATCCTGCCGGACGGGGCGCCGCAGGGGAGCGGGTTTCACACCTCAGCGGCGCGGATGACGGAGGTGGAACTGGTTCCCGGCACGCGGCACGCCCGGGGCGGGGTGCTGGAAATCCCCTCTGAGGGGGGGCTCAAAAGGGTGCATTTCGCGCCATTTTTGACCTTTTTGATGCGCGGAATCGGCTATTCCGGCGCCTGGCGACACGGCGCCTACAAGGGTGAGCTGGTGGTCGAGCGCGAAGACATCGACCTGGCCGCCGCCGACATGGGGGCGCCTGAGCATGTCCACATCCAGGCCCTGTCCCGGGTGACCCTGATCGAGCCCGACGGGACCGAGCAGTCGGGCATGGGGGTGTTCGAGCAGCTGATCGCCGGCCCCTACAAGCCCTACGGTCTCGGCTGAGCCCCGCGGGACTTGCCAAGCGGCCCCTGGACTGATCGGCTGAGCCTTCATCGCAGAGGGAGGTGATCCATGCGGGGTTTTTTCGCCAAGATGTTCGGGCCACAGGCGGGCGCCACGCCGCGGCCGGCGGCGACGGATGCGGCCGGCGTCGAGCGCACCTGGGTCTCCAGCGATGGCCTGAGGCTGTCGGCCCAGGACTATGGCGGCGCAGGGGGGCCAGCCCGGCTGCCGGTGATCTGCATCCACGGCCTGACCCGCAATGCCCGGGACTTTGAGGATGTAGCGCCGGCGATCGCCGCCACCGGCCGCCGGGTCCTGGCCCTGGACGTGCGGGGCCGCGGCCGCTCTGCCTATGACCCCAACCCGACCAACTACAACCCGGCCGTCTATGCAGGCGACGTGGCGAGCCTGATGGGCGAGGCCGGGATCGCCCGGGCCATCTTCCTGGGCACGTCGATGGGGGGGCTGATCACCATGACGCTCTCGACGATGCGGCCAGACCTGATCGCCGGCGCCATCCTCAACGACATCGGCCCGGAGATCGCCACCGAGGGCCTGACCCGGATCAGCGGCTATGTGGGCTCTGGCGGTCCCGCCGCCAGCTGGACCGAGGCCGCCGAGCGGACCCGGGCGATCAATGGCTCGGCCCAGCCGCACCTGACCGACGCCGACTGGGACCGGTTCGCCAGGCGCACCTGGCGGGAGGCCGAGCCCGGCAAGCTGGTGCTCGACTACGACCCGGCCATCGCCCAGGCCTTCGCCGCCGCCCCGGCCGGAACCCCGAGTCCCGACCTCTGGCCCCTGTTCATGGCGCTGGCCATCAACCGGCCGATGCTGCTGGTGCGTGGCGGGGCGTCGGACCTGCTGGCCGAGGACACGGCCGCGCGCATGCAGTCCCTGGCCCCGCAGCTGCGCCGGATCGACATCGACGGGGTTGGCCACGCCCCCACCCTGGATGAGCCCGCCGCCCGCAAGGCGATCACCGACTTCCTGGCCGACGCCCCCTGACCCGAGGCGATGCAGCTTGCCTTTGGGGCTCTGGCCTTGGCACTATCGTCAGATTGCACCGAAGGGGGCCGCACTTTTCAAGCGCCGGCCCAATTTTTGAGAGATTGAGACTTTGACGATTTTGGCTCAGGCGGCGAACGCCTCGCCGTCGATGGATTCGGATTCCTTCGCCTCGGTGGACGCCCTCGTCCAGGGGCTGGCTGGCGTCGGCTATATCGCCTCGCGCCGTATCGCCACGGCGCTCTACATGTCGGTCCACCTGCAGAAGCCGATCCTGGTGGAAGGGGTCGCCGGCGTCGGCAAGACGGAACTGGCGCTGTCGACCGCCACCCTGCTCGGCCTGCCGCTGATCCGCATGCAGTGCTATGAGGGCCTGGACGAGTCCAAGGCCCTGTACGAGTGGAAGTACGGCAAGCAGCTCCTCTACACCCAGATCCTCAAGGACCGCATGGGGGCCGAACTGGCGGATGCGGCCGGCATGGACGAGGCCATGGAGCGCCTGCACGGCATGGGCGACATGTTCTTCTCCGAGCCCTTCCTGGAGCCCCGGCCCCTGATGAAGGCCCTGCGGGAAGACGATGGCTGCGTCCTGCTGATCGACGAGATCGACAAGTCCGACGAGGCCTTCGAGGCCTTCCTGCTGGAGGTGCTGTCGGCCTATCAGGCCTCGGTGCCTGAGCTCGGCGTCATCAAGGCCAAGACCCCGCCCATCGTCTTCCTGACCTCCAACAATGTGCGCGACCTGGGCGACGCGCTGAAGCGCCGCTGTCTGCACCTGCACATCCCCCTGCCCGAGGCCAGCCTGGAGCGCCGCATCGTCGCCAGCCGGGTGCCGAATATCGAAGAACGCCTGACCCACCAGCTGGTCGGCTTCGTCCAGGCCCTGCGGCAGATGGACCTGCGCAAATCGCCCTCGATCTCCGAGACGGTGGACTGGGCCCGGGCGCTGATCCTGATGCACGCCGACAGCCTGGACGCGGCCATGGTGCGCGACACCCTGAACGTGATCCTGAAATACGAGCAGGATATTCAGATGGTCGAGCCGCAGGTGAGCGAACTGCTGCGGACGGCCCAGACGACACCGTAGGCGCCGCGCCATGCAGCACCAGATGGAGGACTTCATCCGCGCCCTTCGGGCCGCCGATGTGAAGGTCTCGCCGGCTGAGTCCATCGACGCCCACGAGGCCGTGGCCCGCATCGGCTACGCCGATCGCGAGCTGCTGAAGGACGCGCTGTGCGCGACGCTCGCCAAGAGCGAGGACGAGGTGGCCCGGTTCGACCGAGCCTTCGACAACTTCTTCGCCCGCGATCCCTTCGACTTCGCCACACCGCCCCCGCCGCCGGAGGGGGGCGAGGCCCCGCCGCCCGAGGCGAGGCTGGAAGACGTGTCCGAAGAGGCCGCAGGCTCAGAACTCGCCCAGATCATTCTGGCGGGCGATTCCACCGCGCTCAGCCAGGCCATGGAACGCGCCGCCCAGGCCGCCCAGGTCTCGGAGATCAGGCTTTCCACCCAGAAGAGCCGCCTGACGAGGCGGCTGCTGGACGAGATGGGCGTGGCCGAGATCGAGAAGATCATCAGCCAGGCCCGCAGGCTGGAAGGCGAAGGCGGAAACGCCCTGGCCGACCGGCTGGAGGCCGGCCGCAAGATCGTGGCGGCCGAAGCCCAGCGCTATGTCCAGCGCCAGCATGACCTCTATGCGTCGGAGAGCGGCCGCCAGCTGCGCGAGGAGCTGTTGGCCCGAAAGGCGCTGAACGCCGAGGGCGGCATCGATCCCGTCGACCTGCAGGTGATGCAGGCCCTGGTGCGCAAGATGGCCAAGCGCCTGGCCGACCGTTACTCGCGTCGCCGCAACCGGGCCCGCAGGGGTCACCTGGACGTGCGCCGGACCCTGCGCCAGTCGATGGCCTATGGCGGGGTGCCGTTCAATGTCGTCTGGAAGACCGAGCGGGTCGACAAACCCAAGATCATCGCCATCTGCGACGTCTCCAAGTCGGTGGCTGCGGCCGCCCAGTTCCTGCTGACCTTCCTCTACAGCCTCAATGAGGTGGTCGACCGGATGGACGCCTACGCCTTTTCCGGCCGCATGATCCCGGTGAACCAGATCCTGGACGAGCACGGGGTGGACAAGGCGATCCTGGAGGTCCTGAAGCTGATCGGCTTCCAGCAGACCGACTATGGCCGCGCCCTGCAGGACTTCGCCGAGAACCATCTCGACAAGCTCGACCGCCACACCACGGTGATCTTCTTAGGCGACGCCCGGTCCAACTATGCCGATCCGCGCCTGGACATCATGCGCACCATCCACGAGCGGTCCCGTTCGGTGATCTGGCTGAACCCGGAGCCGGAGAGCTACTGGAACCAGGGCGACAGCGTCATGAACCGCTACCTGCCCTTCTGCCACCTGGCCAAGACCTGCAACACGCTCGACCAGCTCGAACGCATCATCGAAGACGTCCTGCGCCAGTACGTCCCGCACTGAGGGGTGGTCAGTCCCGGCGCGGCCAGCGGTGGGAAATGTAGATCCGGCTGTCGGTGAACCCGCCGCGGAGATAGGCGTCGGCCACGGCGATCTCTTCCCGCGCCTTAGCGATCGCCGCACCGATCCGGTCGGTAGACGGTGAGGGATAGCTGGTCGCCTCGCCCAGGCGCTTCCAGCTGAACCTCTGCCAGAAAGAAAGCTTGACCCGCGGCGGCCCGACACCGCCCGATACGCCGGACGCCTCGCCATCGTTGACCTCCTGGCTCCGAAAGCGGACGTTGATGTAGGTCTCTACGCCGCTGCTGTAGCCGAACCAGATCGACTGCTGTCGGCCATGGAGTTCGCGGGTGATGACGCCGGCCTCGGCCATGGCCGGCCGGGGCGGAAATGACCAGCCGAGATCCTGCAACAGGGGCAGCAATTCCGCCCGCATGGCTTCGCGTAGGGAGGTCTCAGGCGGCGTCGTGCGGGACGTGGCTCGCCGCGCCAGCCTGATCCATTCGAGACCGTCCGTCTCCCCCGCACGATAACCACACAGGCTTTCAGCCAAGACGAGGGGCGCCTCGTATTCATCCGCGTCTGGCGGAATGGGGGGCAGCTCGCCCATCGACATCGGTTCGCCTGCGTCCTCCGCGGAAGCTAGCAACCACTGAAGCTGGCCATCCCGATACGCCTTCGCCCGGGTGAAGCTCGCGGTATCGATGATCTCGGCCCCCAGGGCCTCCCCACACGCCCCAGAAACGCGGGGAAGTTCGGCCAGCAGATCGTCAGAGGCGCTTCCAACCAGGACAAGCCAGCCGGACGGCAGGTCAGCCATCACCAGCCCCACGCCGACCTCCTGGCTCACCTCGCCCGCGACCTCCAGCCTCAGACACTCCAGCAGCGCCTGCCGCCGCTCCGCCTTCACCGCCACCCAGCTAAGCTTAAGGCCCATCGGTCGCCCCCTTTTCCCCAGGAACATGGTTTGCCGTCTACGGCTATTACTTTCTTTGATCCAATACTGGAGGTGCGAAAGGACTCGAAACAGCAGAAGCGGCTTTGCCCACGTCTGGCGGCACGGTATGATATAGAATAAATTTATCCCCAAGAAGCTCTTGGGCCAAAATCTGATTTGGAGTCAGACGCACGTCAAAACCAAATTTATCCTCAAACCGGATCAGGTTTTCCGATACACCATCCGGATACCAATACCGCGTTCTTTCTTCATTGAGAAAATCCCGTTTTTTTGTTATAGGCATCCAATCTTCTGCATCAAGAACTTCATCACCATTTCTTGGCCAATAGCCAACCAATGGCCTGGGCTCTCCATTCAATTTACTTCGCGTGATGCCGAGAAGATCGCCGAGATTCCCCTTCCCCTTCGTTGAAAGCCCATTGGACCAACGCTGAGCGAAGCCGTCAGAGAATCCACCAAATGCACCGCCCAGAACCGCCGCCTGGCCCGCATTCTCCGATGACGGAGTTCGACCATTCAAATAGTCTTGCGCCGTTGTTGTAGCCGCCGCGCCGAATGCACCAGCGCGGACCGGGCCTGCCGGCAGCGCCGCTGCGCCGACGGCACCGCCTATAGCGGCGCCGACGCTATCGGCGGCGGTCGATGTCCGCCCCTGTAGGGTATCCGTGCCAATCTGCACGCCAAGCCCCGCCACGCCTCCGCCGCCGACAATGGCGGCGATTTCTCTGCCTGTCAGTGCGGCTGCGCCAGCCAGTCGAGGGGCGGCGGCGACAACGCCCATGGCAGGCGCTGCCGCAGCGGTCGCGGCGACACCCATGACAGCGCCGCCTGCATTGCCTACGCCCTTGGCGATGGGACGCTGATCGGCGTCCAGACGACCTCTCGTCTGCTCATCCCGAAGGTTTGAACGGAAGCTCTCTCCCAGATCTGCCCCATTTGCCGCCTGGAAGAGCGCATTGGCTCCGGCGGCAAGTCGGTCCGCGCCTCCGAGGGTCATGACATTTGCCGCCCCCCTCACGGCCGTATCGATCTGCATCGCCCCTTGCTGAGCCAAAGCGCTAGCCTTGCGCAGGGTCGGAGATCCTCGAACCGCTACGGCGAGCTTTCTTTGCGCATTCAAGCGCGCAGCTTCGACTTTTGCCAACTTCTCTCGAAGGGCAACCGCCTGAGTTAACATGGACATTCTGCGGCTGGCGCAGCCAGCCGTCCCTCAAGGTGTGGAAGGCTTACACTCGGCGTGCGTTCAGCACGTCAGCGGTCTAATCCTGCCACAAAGAGAACGAGCGTCCAGAACAAAATAGGAACATCTCTCTCGCGCGCCGCCGGGCCCTACCCCGCCGCTAGCTCCGACGCCTTCAGCGGCAGGCTCCGCACCCGCTTGCCGGTCGCGGCGAAGATGGCGTTGGTGACGGCCGGAACCACCGGCGGCAGGGCAGGTTCGCCGAGGCCCGTGGGCGGATTGTCGGACTTGAGGAAGTGGGTCTCGATCACCGGGGCGTCATGGATGCGCAGCAGGGGGAAGGTGTCGAAATTGGCCTGTTCGACCTGACCGTCCTTGATGGTGATCTCGCCGAACATCTCCGAGATGCCGTCGATCACCGAGCCTTCGATCTGGTTGAGCGCGCCCACGGGATTGATGATCTGGCGGCCGACGTCGGCGGCGACCCAGACCTTCTCCACCTTCACCGTCCCATCGTCAGCGACCGCCACCTGGGCCACCTCGGCGAAATAGCCCAGATGGCTGTAGTGGAAGGCGATGCCCTGGCCCTGGCGGGGGCCGAGCGTGGTCTTGCCCCAGCCGGCCTTTTCAGCGGCCAGGCGCACGACGCCGGCCATGCGTTCGGCGTTGAGGCCGCCCTGGCCGTCGGCCGCGGCGGCGTTGCCGAGCAGGCGCAGGCGCATCTCCACCGGATCGACCCCGCCGGCATGGGCCAGCTCGTCGATGAAGGACTGCACCACAAAGGCGATGGCGTTGCTGCCCGGCGCCCGCAGGGGCCCCGTCGGCACGCCCAGGGGCATCATGGAGACGTCGAGTTTGTAGTTGCCGAGGAACTGGGCGGGGAATTCGGTCGGGGCCATGCCGGCGCTGCGGGCGGTGGCCTCGCCCTCGCCGAAGGTGACGAAGTGATTGGCCCAGGCGGTGATATTGCCTGAGGCGTCGACCCCGCCGCGGAAGTGGTGGAAGCCGGCCGGACGATAGAAGTCGTGGCGCATGTCGTCTTCCCGGGTCCAGACCAGCTTGACCGGGGCGCCGGCCTCCCGGGCGATCCAGGCGGCCTCGACCATGTAGTCGTTCATCAGCCGGCGACCGAAGCCGCCGCCTGAGCGGGTCATGTGGACGATGACATTTTCCGGCGCGATGCCGAGCGTCGTGGCCACCAGCTGGCGGCCGGGTTCGGGCAGCTGGGTCGGGGCCCAGATCTCCATCTTGCCGTGATGGAAGTGGGCCGTGCAGTTCTGCGGCTCCAGGGTGGCGTGGGACAGGAAGGGATAGAAGTAGTCGGCCTCCACCGTCTTGGCTGAGGCCGCCAGCGCGGCCTCCACATCGCCGTCGCTGCGCAGGGTCTTGCCGCCCTTGGCCGCCGTGAGGCTGCGAGCCTGGCCGGCATAGCCCGGCGTCGACTGGCTGGAGGTGGGATGATCGGCCCACTGAATATTCAGAGCCTGCCGGGCCTTCTCAGCCGCCCACCAGGAGTCGGCGACCACGGCCACGCCGGGCAGCAGGCCGTCGAGTTCGGTCCCGCCCTCGACCACAAAGGCCTTGCGCACGCCCTTGATCCCTTGCGCGGCGGCGAGGTCGACGCTGGCCACCTTGGCCCCGAACACGGGGGCCTTGGCGTAGGCGGCGTAGAGCATGCCCGGCAGGCGCATATCGATGCCGAACAGGGGCTGTCCGGTGACGATGGCGGCGGTGTCCACCTGCGGAATCGGCTGACCGATGATGCGGTAGGCCGAGGCGTCCTTGAGCTTGAGGCTCGACAGCTCCGGCGCGGTCTGGGCGGCGGCCTTGGCGGCGAGCGACCCATAGGTCGCCCGGCGGCGGCTGGCGGCGTGAACCACGACGCCCGGCTCAGTGGTCAGGCTGGCGGCGTCCACGCCCCAGTCGGCGGCCGCCGCCGCCATCAGCATGGCCCGGCCGGCGGCGCCCACCTGGCGCAGCTGGTCCCAGTGCAGGGGGGTGGCCATGGAGCCGCCGGCGAACTGGCGGCCATAGGCGACCGGATCATTGCCGGCCTGGACCGTGCGGACATTGGCCCAGTCCACGTCCAGCTCCTCGGCGATCAGCATGGGCAGGGAGGTCTTGATGCCCTGGCCGATCTCCGGGTTCTTCGAGACGATGGTGACGATGCCGTCCGGGGCGATCTGCACATAGGCGTTGAGCTTGGCGAGACTATCGGCCGCTGCGCCCTTGCCCGCGAAGGAGAAGGCCAGGACCAGGCCGCCCGCGGCGCCCGAGGCCAGCACGGCCCGGCGGGAGGGGGAGAAGCCTTCAGTGATGTTGGAGATGACGCCCATGGTCTTCAGGCCTCCTGGCCGGCGGCGCGCTTGATGGCGGCGCGGATGCGAACATAGGTGGCGCAACGGCAGATATTCCCCGCCATGGCCGCGTCGATATCGTCGTCGGTGGGGCTCGGGTTCTGGGACAGGAGCGCCGTGGCCGACATGATCTGGCCCGGCTGGCAGTAGCCGCACTGGGCCACGTCCAGCTCGCTCCAGGCCTTCTGGACCCGGGCGCCGACCGGCAGCGCGCTGGCGCCCTCGATGGTGGTGATCTTGGCGTCGCCGATGACCTCGATGGGGGTCATGCAGGCGCGGATGGGGGCGCCGTCAGCATGGACGGTGCAGGCGCCGCACTGGGCGATCCCGCAGCCATACTTGGTCCCCACCAGGCCGAGGGTGTCGCGCAGCACCCACAGGAGTGGGGTGTCGGGCTCGACATCGGCGGTCATCGCCTTGCCGTTGACGTTGAGCTGGTAGGCCATGCCCCGTTCCCCTGTTCTGGTTTCCTCAGATACCAAGAGTACGGGCGCCGGGCCTGCAGGTAAACGGCTGTTCGAATTTGCGCTCTAGCCTTGCGCGCGTTTCATCCGACAGCCGGCGCCCGCTTTTCGGAACGCGCTCTAGAGGCGGGGGATCAGGATCACCGCGTCAGGCAGCTCGTTGGGGTTGTCGGTGGGGTCGGCGGGGAAGTGCTCGGCCAGGATATCGCCCACCTGGGTGACGGCGGCCACCAGGCCGTCAGCCGTGCGCCCGGCCTTGGCCTGCGCCACCAGGGCGGCGATGGCGGCGTCCCAGCGACTCTGGTCGACCACCGCGGCGACGCCCTCGTCAGCGATCAGCTCAACCCCATGCTCGGCCAGGGAGACGAAGATCAGCACCCCGGTGCGCTCCCGGGTCTGGTGCAGGTTGCGGGCCAGGAACAGCTCCTGGGCGTGACGGCGGGTGCGGTCGAGTTTGACGCTGCGAGGCGTCATGAAACGGCGCACGGGGCCCACAGAGCCAATCACCGCCACCAGGATGAACAGCACCGCCTGCAGCACGAGCGTGGTGGTCAGGGCGCCGCGCACGGCCAGCTCCACCGCCGCCCCGGCCTGGGCCGCGGTCCAGGGGGCGAAGGCGTCGGGCACCGAGACCTGGACGCCGGCCAGCAGCAGGATGGCCGGCGCAGCCAGGGCCGTGAGCCCGGCCCACAGGAAGGGGGTCTCGCGATAGTCCGAGGACTCCTCGGCGATGACGCAATAGAGCTCGCCGCGGGTGCGGGTCTCAGCGGCGCGGACGGCGGCCTTGACCGCCTGGGTTTCCTGATCGTTCAGCATCTCACCAGCTCCCCGAGGATCCGCCGCCGCCGAAACCGCCGCCGCCGCCGGAGAAGCCCCCGCCGCCAAAGCCGCCGCCACCCCCGAAGCCGCCGCCGCCACGACCGCTGCTGCTGGAGATCAGCAGAGGCAGGAGCCACCAGAGGCTGGAGCCCCGGCCGCGGCGTCCGCGACCCCGCCCGAAGGCGCCCATGAAGCCGCCGATGATCCAGAGCACGATGAACAGGACAAAGATGATCGGGGCGGTCAGGCCCTCTTCCCCATGGGACTGTTCGGCCGCCGCCGCGGCGCGGGCCAGGGCCTCGTCCTCCGGCAGGGCCAGTTGGTCGATGATGGCCTGGGTTCCGGCGATGACGCCGGCCTCCATCTCGCCGGCGCGGAACTGCGGCAGGACCACGGCCTGCAGGATGGTGGAGGAGAGCGCGTCGGTGAGGATCGGCTCCAGGCCATAGCCCACCTCGATGCGGACCTTGCGCTGGTTGGGGGCGACGATGAACAGGGCGCCGGAGTCGGTCTCGGCCTCGCCGATCCCCCAGTGGCGGCCCAGCTGATAGCCGAAGTCCTCGATCTCATAGCCCTGCAGATCGGCCAGGGTGACCACCACCAGCTGGCGGCCGCTGGCGGTCTCCAGGGCGGCGAGCTGTTCGGTGAGCTGGGCCTCGGTCTGCGGCGAGAGCATGTTCGCGCCGTCGACGACGCGGCCGCTCAGCGCCGGAAAGCTGGGCGCGGTCTGGGCGTGTCCCGTCCCGGCAAGCGCCAGGACGAGACCGATGGCCAGGGCGCAGGCGGCGCCGAACGACCTCATTGGGCGGGCGCAGGCTCAACCGCAGGCGCCGGAAGCGGGGCTGGCGCAGGGGCCGGCAGGGGCGCAGGCGCCGGCGCTGCGGGCTGTTCGAAGGTCACCGTCGGCGCGGTCTGGGCCGAGGCGGCGGCTTCGAAGGTCTGCATGGGCTCTGCCCAGCCATGGACGGTGTTGGCCCAGATGGCGCCCGGGAAGGTGCGGATCTCGGTGTTGTAGTCGCGCACGGCCTCATTGTAGTCGCGCCGGGCGATGGCGATGCGGTTCTCGGTGCCCTCCAGCTGGCTCTGCAGGGCCAGGAAGTTCTGGTTGGACTTCAGCTCCGGATAGCGCTCCTGGATCATCATCAGCCGGCCAAGCACCCCCGACAGCTGGTTCTGGGCTTGGGCGAACCGTTGGAACTGCTCGGGATCGGTGATGGTGTCGGCATTGACCTGCACCTGGGTGGCCGAGGCGCGGGCCTCGGTGACGGCCACCAGGACCTCACGTTCCTGGGCGGCGAAGCCCTGGACGGTGGAGACCAGGTTGGGGATCAGGTCCGAGCGGCGCTGATACTGGTTCTGGACCTCGGCCCAGGCGGCCTTGGCCCGCTCATCCTTGGTGGGAATGGTGTTGATGCCGCAGCCGGCAAGCGCCAGCGGGACGGCGATCAGGACGGCGGCGCGGGCGAGGCGGGCGAACAGTCTGGACAAGGCGGGGCGCTCCAAAGCGGCGATGGCGCAGTTTCGCCGCGAATGTGGGCTGCGCCTTGACCTGACGCAATGGGGGGCGCGCGTCTCAGGCGCTGAGCGCCTCCTCCACCTGGTCCAGGCGGTCCTTTCCGAAGAACATCTCCTGGCCCACAAAGAAGGTGGGGATGCCGAAGGCGCCCCGGGCGGCGGCGGCTTCGGTCGCAGCCATCAGCTCGGCCTTGACCTCCGGATCCTGGGTGGCCGCCAGCAGGGCCTGGGCGTCCAGGCCCGCAGCGGAGAGGACCTCGGCGACCACGGCCGGGTCGTCCATCTTGCGCCCCTGCTCCCACATGGCCGCCAGCACGGCTTCCATATAGGGGGCCTCAACGCCGGCTCGCCGGGCGGCGACCAGGCCGCGCATGATCAGCAGGGTGTTGACCGGAAAGTGCGGGTTCATCTGGAAGGCGGCGAGGCCATGGCGGGCGACGAAGCGCTTCGTCTCCAGGTTCTCATAGGCGAGCTTGCCCTTGACCTCGCCGAACGCCTCCATGGGCGAGCGGTTGTTGGTCAGCTTGAACAGCCCGCCCAGAAGGACCGGCCTCACCTCCAGCTTCGCCCCGGTGCGCGCCAGGATGGGCGCCAGGGCCTTCCAGGACAGGTAGGCGTTGGGACTGCCGAAATCGAACAGGAATTCCAGGGTGGCGGCCATCGGCGCTCTCTCCTTGCTCACCAGGTCTCCGTCCACGGACGAATATCAAGCTCGTGGGTCCAGGCCGAACGGGCCTGGCGGTGCAGGGCCACATAGGTGGCGGCGATATCGGCGGGCTTGAGCACACGATCATCGGCCAGGCGCTGCTCGATGTCGGACATGTTCGCGCGACTGAAGACGCCATCGATGGCGCCGTCCACCACCACATGGGCCACATGGATCCCCTGAGGCCCCAGTTCCCGGGCCAGGCTCTGGGCGATGGCGCGCAGGCCATGCTTGGCCGCGGCGAAGGCGGCGAACCCCTCGCGACCGCGGACCGAGGCCGTGGCGCCGGTGAACAGGATCGTCCCGCGTCCCCGGGGCGTCATCACCCGGGCGGCCTCGCGGGCGGTGAGGAAGCCTGCGAAACAGGCCATCTCCCAGACCTTGGTGAAGACGCGGCTGGTGGTCTCCAGGATGGGGAAGCGGACATTGGCCCCGATGTTGAACACCACCACCTCGATGGGACCGACCTCGGCCTCGATGCGGTCGAACAGGGCAGCCATCTCCGCCTCGTCCCGGGCGTCGACCCCATAGGCCCTAGCCTGGCCGCCAGCGGCGATGATCTCATCGGCCAGGCTCTGGAGCTGGTCGCCGTTGCGGGGCCGCCGCGTCACACAGGCCACGAGGCCCTCGGCGGCGAAGGCCTTGGCGATCGCCCCGCCGACCCCGTCCCCGGCGCCAATGACGACACAAGCGCCTCTCGGTTCATCGGCCATGGGCTACTCCGTTCATTATCTGAACTTAGGTTCGTATTGAATCTGGATGGAGTCAATCGCATCATGGCTCAGCGACTGGAGGCGGCGCGCGATGAAATGGGATGATCTGGCCCGCGAGCCCTGTTCGGTGGCGCGGTCCCTGGCGGTGATCGGCGACCGCTGGACCCTGATGATCCTGCGCGACGTCTTTCTGGGCGTCCGACGGTTCGAGGCCTTCCAAGCCAGGCTCGGCATTTCCCGCAGCATCGTCACCGAACGGCTGAACCTGCTGGTCGCCGAAGGCGTCCTGGAGCGTCGCCCCTATCAGGACCGGCCGGTGCGCCACGAATACCGCCTGACCGACAAGGGCCTCGACCTGCATCCGGTGATCATGGCCCTCGTCGATTGGGGCGACCGCCACTATGCTGGCGCGGTCGGCCCGCCGATCCTGCGGCGCCACAAGGGCTGCGGCTGCGACTTCCACGCCGTCCAGGTCTGTTCCGAATGCGGCGAGCCCGTCACCGCCCGCGACGTGGAGGCGCGGCCAGGACCCGGCGTGGCCCCAGAGGCCAAGCCGGTCGCCTGAGCATCCGCCCTCAGGTCCGCGTGGCGAACTCCGCATCGCCGGTGGCCGCCACCTGGGCGTCGTCGAAGGAGGCGTGGGCTGAGGTATAGAGCCGGGAATAGAGCCCCTGGTTGGCCATCAGCACGTCATGGGGTCCCTGCTCCAGGATGTGGCCCTGCTGGAGGACGATGATCTTGTCGGCGTCGCGGATGGTGGCCAGCCGGTGGGCGATGACGATGCAAGTGCGCCCTGCGAACAGCACCTTCAGCGCCTTCTGGATCGCCTGTTCGGTGAAAGAGTCGATATTGGCCGTGGCCTCATCGAGGATCAGGATCTGCGGGTCGGCGACCAGGGCGCGGGCGAAGGACAACAGCTGCCGCTGGCCGAGCGAGATGTTGCGCCCTCGCTGGCCGAGCTGGGTGTCGTAGCCCTCGGGCAGACGCATGATGAAGTCGTGGGCCGAGACCGACCTGGCCGCCGAGATCACGTCCTCCCGGGTGGCGCCCTCAGTGTTGTAGCGGATGTTCTCCTCGATGGTGCCGCTGAACAGGAAGGGCTCCTGCAGCACCATGCCGATATTGCGGCCGAGGGACTCCAGGGTCACGTCGCGCACGTCGCGGCCGCCGATCAGCACCTGGCCCTGGTCCACCTCATAGAAGCGGTGGGCGAGCGCAATGATGCTGGTCTTGCCCGAGCCGGTGGGGCCGACCAGGGCGACCACCTGGCGGGGCTGCACCTCGAAGCTCACATTGTGCAGGACGGGGCGGGCCGGGTCATAGCCGAAGGTGACATCGCGGAACTCCACCGTCGGCTCGAAGTCGGCCAGGGGCTCGGCGCCGGGCTTGTCGACGATGGTCACCGGCACATCCAGCACCTCGAAGATGCGGTGACCGGCCGCCATGGCCCGCTGCATGATGGTGTACTGCATGGACAGCATGCGGACCGGATCGAAGAAGCGCTGCACATAGAAGATGAAGGCGACCATGACGCCCACATCCAGGCGTCCGCCCAGGACGGCGTTACCGCCGACCACGATGACGATGCCCATGGCCAGGCCGGTCAGGACGTCGACCGTGGGGACCATCACCTGGGTCATGGCCGCCGAGCCGTTCTGGGCGGTCATGTTCTCCCGGGCCTTCTCCTCATAGAGCTTGAAGTTCATCGCCTCGCGGCGGCTCTCCTGGACCGTGCGGACGCCTTGGATGTTCTCGGCCAGCGCGCTGTTGGCGGTGGAGGAGGCGTCCCGGGCTTCCCGGAACGTCTTCTTGGAGAAGGGCAGCCAGATGGCCCGGACCACGATCAGGGCCGGGATCACGGTCAGGGTCAGCAGGCCCAGCTGCAGGTCCATGCTGAGCAGGGCGACGGTGATGCCAATCAAGAGCGCGATGTCGCCGACAGCGCCTGTGGTGCTCTCCAGGAACTCCTGCAGGGCGTTCACGTCGCCCTGAAGCCTGGCCATGATCCGGCCCACATGGGTCTTGTCCATGAAGGACAGGGACACGTCCTGGAAGTGGCTGAACATGGAGCGGCGGACATCGAAAATGACCCGCTGGGCCAGCCGCGAGCTCATCCACTGCTCGAGGAAGAAGGCGGCCGCGTTGAGGATCACCACGCCCACGAAGATGGCGATGATGGTGTCGAGGCGGGCGTCATCGCCGCCGCCGACCGCTGCGTTCACCGCCTGGCCGATCATGTAGGGGATGGCGATGGCCGTGGCCGCCGAGATCAGCACGGCGATCTGGGCGCCGATGACGAAGGCCTTGTGCGGCTTCAGATAGTGGACGAAGCGGCCGAGGATCTTCGGATTGATCGAAGCGAAGATCTCCTCGGCGTCGTCGCTGCCGAGCGTCGCCCGGGCCTTGCGCGGCGTCTGAGAGGCGACGTCGGTTCCGCGGTCGAAGACAAAGTCGCTCATGCCCGCACCCCTTCGGTCTGATTGGCGGCGAGCGCGTCAGGGGGCGGATCCTCCGTCAGGGCGCCGCCATCGGCCCGGGTCTGCAGGGCGTAGAGGTCGGCATAGACGCCGCCGGCGGCCACCAGGCTCTGGTGGTCGCCCCGCTCCACGACCCGGCCCTCGTCCAGCACGATGATCTGATCGGCGTGCATGAGGGAGGACAGGCGGTGGGCGATGATCACGGTCGCCTTGGCCTTGGTGGCGCTGGCCAGGGCGTCGCGGACCTTGCGCTCGGTCACCGCGTCGATGGCCGCGGTGGAGTCGTCGAAGATCATCACGCCCGGACCCGGCACCACGCCGCGGGCGATGGACATCCGCTGGCGCTGGCCGCCGGACAGGGCCACGCCCCGCTCGCCGACCCGGGTCGTGTAGCCGACGGGCAGGCCGGCGATATAGTCGTGCAGCTGGGCGGTGCGGGCGGCGCCGACGATGCGGTCCTCCTCGGCCCAGGGATCGGCATAGGCGACATTGTTGGTCACCGTGGTGTCGAACAGGAAGGCCTCCTGCTGCACCAGGCCGACATATTCCCGCAGGGAGGCCAGGCTGACCTCGCGGATGTCCTGGCCATCAATGGTGATCCTACCGCCGGTGACGTCGTAGAAGCGGGGGATCAGGTTGGCGATGGTCGACTTGCCACTGCCCGGCGCGCCGACGACGCCCAGGGTCTGGCCGGGCCGGACCTCGAAGCTGACATCGCTGAGCACCGGGCGGCCCTCGTCATAGGAAAAGTCCACATGCTCGAAGCGCAGGATCCCCTGGGTCGGGGCCAGCGGCTGGGCGCCGGGCGCATCGGCGATCTCGGGCTCCAGGTCGAGCACCTCAAACACCCGGCCGCCGGACGAGGTGGCCCGAGCAGCCGAGGCGAAGATCATGGCGATCTGCCGGATCGGGGCCTGCAACAGGGTCATGTAGGTGAGGAATTCGGTGAGCCGGCCCACCGACATGGCGCCGGCGATCACCTGATGGCCGCCATACCAGAGCAGCAGGGCCATGGAGCCGTAATAGCTGAGCGTCATGGCGGTGATGGCGCGGAAGCGCAGGGTGATGCGCTTGAACGAATACTGCAGGGCGTTGTCGGCGGCGACGTCGAATTTGGCCATCTCGAAGGCCTTGGCCGAGAAGGCGCGCACCACCCGGATGCCCTGGAGGTTCTCCTCCATGGTCAGCGTCAGGACCGACATCAGCTGCTGGACCCGCAGCCAGGTCACCCGCAGCAGAAAGCCCATCCGCGCCAGGAACCAGCCGGCGATCGGCACGAAGGCCAGCGCCAGGAAGGCCATGGTCACGTCGGTGGAGAACATCATGAAGGCCGAGACCGACAGCAGCATGACGAGCGTCAGGGTCTGCATCATCCCGCCCTGGATGAAGGCTCGCGTGCCCTCCAGGTCTAGCATGCCCCGGGTCACCAGGTCGCCGGAATGGATCTTGTCGTGAAAGCCGAAGGAGAGGCGCTGGAGCTGCTGGAAAAAGGCGAGCCTCAGGTCATAGGCCACCTTCTGGCTGACCTTTTCAGCCACATAGCCCCCATAGCCGGTGAGCAGGCCCCGCAGGCTGGCGGCGCCCAGGACGAGCAGGGCGGTGGTGACCAGGGCGCTCTGCACATCGTCGACGCTGGCGTTCTCGCTGGCCAGCAGCAGGTGGGCCTGATCCACCGCCTGGCCAAACAGCCGGGGCAGGGTGAGGCTGAACAGGGCTGCGCCGATGGAGCAGCCGACGGCCAGGGCGACCAGGCCCGGATAGCGCAGGGCCAATCCCATGATTCTGCGCAGGACCCGGGGCATGGCCGAGACGTCAATCGACACAGAATCCGCCGCCGCTTCCCTGGGGGAGGGGCGTGAATCACTCATCTGAAAATGTCCAATCTTGGTATGACGCCATCATGCGGCGCCACCAGGGGTCGCGCCACCGTCTTTTGACGCCGCCGCCAAATAGTCAGCCTACGTGACATCCGTCCCCGCCCGGGGCGCCGGATTGACCCGACAAGTTGCGTCAGGCGCCCTGAGGTTGCGCCTGTGGCGCCACGGTCACTGGATGTTCCGGCGCCTGGGGGCGCGGCCGCAACCGTTCGCCCTTCAGCCAGATCTTCAGAGCTTCCCAGTGGATGGCGCCCATGACCCCAAGGGTCATCCAGGGATGGGTGAGCCAGGCGCGCAGCAGGGCCTGGTCGCTGAGCGGGCGGCGGTCGCCCGCGAAGCTGGCCGAAAGCAGCGGGCCTGCCCCGTCGGACACCGTGATGTTCACCGCCACCTTCGCCCCCGGCGGCCGGATCGTGAAGGCGTAGCTGAGGGCCATGTCCATGAAGGGAGAGACATAGAAGACCTTGTCCGTCGCCTGGCGAACCATCGCACCGGCCGCATCGAGCGGCGCCGGGATCAGATAGCTGTGGCGGTCGCCAAAGGTGTTGTTCACCTCATAGAGGATGGCGCTGAGGCTTCCGTCCCCGCGGTGGCAGAAATAGACGCTGATCGGGTTGAACACCGCGCCCAGAATCCGCGGCATACAGAGCAGGCGCACAGGTCCGCTGCTCTCCAGGCCTGCCGCCGCCAGGTGGGCCTCCACCTGCGCCTTCAGGGGGCGGTCGGAGCCATCTCCATGGTCAGCGCCGTGAAAACTCAGCAGGCCCGGGGCGTCAAACCCCAAGAGGCGCAAGTCCCGGGCCAGGTCAGGCCCCTCGTCGAGGTCCACGAGCAGCATGAAGATGCGATAGCTCAAGGCATGCGCCCGGGGCCGTGTCCGTCCATGGACGACGCGGCCGAGATAGAGGCCTGAGGCCGGCTGGCTCACGCGGCCGCCTCGGCTGGGACCTGCGCCGGTGGGTCGCCCAGCCGGATGCGGCTGGATTCGCCCGCCACCGACCAGGGACGCCGGACGCCGCCCAGCTGTTCGGCCACCGCCAGGCCCGACTGCAGCCCATCCTCATGGAAGCCGTGGCCGAAATAGGAGCCGCAGAACCAGGTCCGGTTGGCGCCTTGCAGGGACCAAAGCTCATCCTGGGCGGCCAGGGCGCCGGCGTCGAACAGGGGGTGCTCGTAGACCTCCGTGCGGATCACCGCCTCCGGGGCGATCTCACGGGTGGGGTTGAGGGTGACGAAAAGCTCCGGCTTGGCCGGCAGGCTCTGCAGCTTGTTCATCCAGTAGGTGACGCAGCCCTCCTCGGCCGAACCGCGGCGGCCGATATGGTTCCAGCTGGTCCAGGCCGCCCGACGCCGGGGCATCAGGGCCTGATCCGTGTGCAGCACCGTCAGGTTGCGGCTGTAGCGGAAGGCTGAGAGCAGTCGGGTCTCTTCGACGCCGGGGTCTTCCAGCAGGGCGAGCGCCTGATCCCCGTGGGTGGCGATCACCACCTCGTCGAACCGCTCCACCTGGCCGCCCGCCAGACGGATATCGACCCCACCAGCATCCCGTCGCACGCCCACCACCCGAACCCCGGCGCGGATCTCGCCCTGGAAGGCCGCGCTAAGCCGTTCCACATAGGTGCGACTGCCCCCCTTCACCGTGCGCCAGAGACCGCGGCCGAAGACGCTCATCATGCCGTGGTTCTGGAAGAAGCGGATGAGGGCGGCGGCCGGATAGGCGCCGATGGCGCCCAGCGGGGTCGACCAGATGGCCGCCGCCTGGGGCAGCAGATGATCATCCCGGAAAGCCTGGCAGTAGCCCTTCTGCTTCAGGTAGTCGTCGAGACTGGTGAGGGGCGCCTCAAGGGCCGCGAGGTCCCGGGGGCCGTGGCGATAGAACCGGGTCACGTCCCGCAGCATCCCCCAGTATCGGGCGCTGAAGAAGTTGCGCTTCTGGGCGAACAGCGAGCCGGAGGAATATTCAAACGCCCCATCATCCAGAGAGACGCTGAGCGCCATGTCGGCTTCCACGGTGGCCACGTCCAGATGCCGCAGGAGGGCGGTGAAGTTCGGATAGTTGTCTTCGTTATAGACGATGAAGCCGGTGTCCACCGGCACGGTCCCCTCGGAGGCGCCCGGGGCCTCGACGGTGTTGGCGTGGCCGCCCAGGCGGTTGTCGCCCTCGAACAGGGTCACCTTGTGGCGGGAGCCGAGAAGCCAGGCTGCGGAGAGACCTGAGACGCCGGCGCCGATGACGGCGATCCGCAACGGCCTGGAACTGTTCTCTGCGCCCACGGGAGCTCCTTAGTTTTTCTGATCGACCAGCGGAGCGCTGATCCGGCTCCGACCTCAAGCTGTACGGGGCGAGTCATGGGGCGGATGCAGCCTCAGGCCGACGCATCCGAACGACGAGCGCGTGCGTAGTCTGACAGGAATCGACAGGCTGGGCGTGCGTCCCGGCGACTGGAAAGGATCCTGCCGTCATGAGCTTCGTGGGTTCGGCCATTCAGGCCTTCGAGGGCGCGCCGGCGCCAGACCTGATGCGCCGGGCGGCCATCGAACTGCTGGTGTCCAACGCCCGGCGGCAACTGGGCAAGGCCGGCCCCCAGGCCGAGGCCGCCTTCGCCCGGGAGATGGCCGCACGGCCCATCGCCGAACACACCACCGCGGCCAATGAGCAGCACTATGAGCTGCCGGCGGCCTTCTTTCAGAAGGTGCTGGGCCCGCAGCTGAAATATTCCAGCAGCCTCTATGATCCCGGCGTCGAGGATCTGGGCGCGGCCGAGGAGAACGCGCTTTCCGAAACCGCCGAGCACGCCGGACTTGCTGACGGGCAGGAGATCCTGGAGCTGGGCTGTGGCTGGGGATCTCTGACGCTGTGGATGGCCCGCGCCCTGCCGGGCGCGAAGATCACCGCGGTCTCCAATTCCGCAAGCCAGGGGGCCTATATCCGCGAACAGGCCCGGGCCGCCGGCCTGACCAATGTGACAGTGCTCACCGCCGACATGAACACCTTCGAAGCACCGGGGCGTTTCGACCGGGTGGTATCGGTGGAGATGTTCGAGCACATGGCCAACTGGCGCGCCCTGCTTGGCCAGGTGCGCGGCTGGCTGAAGCCCGATGGCCGGGCCTTCATCCATGTCTTCACCCACCGCACCACCCCTTACCGGTTCGACGTCGAGGACGAATCCGACTGGATCGGCCAGCACTTCTTTTCCGGAGGCGTCATGCCGAGCCATGGCCTGATGGCCCAGTTCCCCGACCTGTTCGAGGTGGAAGCCGACTGGCGATGGTCGGGGCGCCACTACGAGCGCACCGCGCTCGACTGGCTGGCCAATTTCGACCGCAACGACGCGGCCATCCGCGACGTTCTGCGGGAGGTCTATGGTGAGGCTGCGCCCCTTTGGCGACGGCGTTGGCGACTGTTCTTCCTGGCGACGGCGGGCCTGTTCGGCCACCACGGCGGAGAGGAGTGGGGTGTCAGCCACTATCGTCTCAAGCCGGTCCCCTGAAGGAATAGAATCCCATGCTGAAATACCTCATCGGCTATCTGGGCGCGGGCCTGGCCTTCGCCATTATCGACGCGGTCTGGCTGACCACGGTCGGACCCAAGCTCTATCGGCCGACCCTGGACGAGGTGCTGGCCGACCAGTTCGCCCTTGGTCCGGCCATCGCCTTCTACCTGATCTACATCGCCGGCATCATGATCCTGGCGGTCAGTCCTGCGGTTCGCGACGGCGGATGGACCCAGGCGCTGACCACCGGCGCCATCCTGGGCTTCCTCTGCTACGCCACCTATGACCTGACCAACCAGGCCACCCTGAAGGTCTGGGCGACCCACATCACCCTGGCCGACATCGCCTGGGGCACATTCCTGACCGGCGCTTCGGCCACCGCCGGCTATTTCGTCACCCGCTGGGCCGAGCGGGCCTTCTAAGGGCTCGCCCCCCCTTCCGGCGCCGCCCCATCCGGCCTTTGTTCGGATTGGGCGGCCGTTGTCGTTGCGGAATTCCGCTGTCATTGTGCGGCCCAAGGGCGGCCCGGGCGGCGGTCAGGCATATTGCGTCTGATCCCCCCGGAGCCACGCCGTCCCCCAACGATAATCAGACGCGCCCTGCGCCCGGGACTCCCGGTCAGCAGGCGCCGGGAGGAATTTGATGGAAGATTTGAAAGAGCGCGTGGGCCTGGACGAACGGCTCGACCAGGCCGCGGTCACCGGCATGACCATGGCCGTCTGGGCCGATGTCCAGCCCGACAAGACCGCCGTCGTCGACGCCTATGGCAAGTCGCGCACCTTCGCGCAGGTCAACGCCAACGCCAACCGGCTCGCCCGCCTCTTCCGTCAGCATGGTGTCCAGCCCGGCGACAGCCTGGCCCTGGTCTGTTCGAACCGCGCCGAATTCATTGAGGTCCTGGCCGCCACCATGCGCGCCGGCGTACGCATCACTCCGGTCAACTGGCACCTGAACGCCGACGAAATCGCCTACATCATCAATGACTGTGAGGCCAAGGTCCTGGTCGGCGACGTCCGAGTGGCGGTGATCGGCGAGGCCGCGACCCACTGCCCGCATCTGACGCTCAAGCTGTCGCTGGGCGGGGAGATTGACGGCTTCGTGGACTATGACACCGCGCTTTCGCCCCTGGACGGTTCGGACATCCCCGATCCGGTTCTGGGCAACCAGATGATGTACACCTCTGGCACGACCGGGCGGCCCAAGGGCGTGTTCCGTCCGACCCCTGTGGTCACGCCCGTCAGCATCCTGGCCGGCCGCGGCTATGACGACACCTCGATCCAGCTGTGCGCCGGTCCGGCCTATCACGCCGCCCCCCTGGCCTTCGACGTACGGGCGGCCATGGGCACGGGCTCGACCCTGATCTTCATGGACAAGTGGGATTCTGAAGCTGTTCTGCGCACCATCAGCGAGCAGAAGGTCACCCACCTGCACATGGTGCCGATCATGTTCCAGCGCCTGCTGGACCTGCCGGCCGAGGTGAAGGCCAAGTACCCGGTCGACCACGTCCGCTACATCGTCCACGGCGCGGCGCCCTGCCCGCCCGAGGTCAAGCAGGCCATGATCGACTGGTTCGGCCCGGTTCTCAGCGAATACTATGCCGGCTCCGAAGGCGGGGCGGGCTTCACCATCAACTCCGACGAGTGGCTGAAGAAGCCCGGCAGCGTGGGCAAGCGCCCGGCCCTGCTGCAGGTCCGGATCATCGACGAGCAGGGCAACGACTGCCCCAACGGCGTGCCCGGCACCATCTATCACCAGCTCCCCCCCGGCGGGGGCTTCCAGTACTACAAGGACGAGGCCAAGACCCAGGCCTCCCGGGTCGACGACTTCTTCACCATGGGCGATGTCGGCTATTTCGACGAGGACGACTACCTGTTCCTTACCGGCCGCAGCGCCGAGACCATCATCTCCGGCGGGGTGAACGTCTATCCGCAGGAGATCGACAACGAGCTGATCAAGCATCCGGCCGTCGCCGACTCCTCCACCGTCGGCATCCCGCACCCCGAATGGGGAGAGCAGGTGAAGGCGGTCATCATGCTCAACGAGGGCTATGAGCCCAGCGACCAGCTGGCCCATGAGATCCTCGACTTCGCCCGCAAGGCCCTGCCCGGCTTCAAGGTCCCACGCAGCCTGGACTTCGTCACCGAACTGCCCCGCAGCGAGGCGGGCAAGATCCAGCGCAACAAGGTCCGCGCCCCCTATTGGGAAGGCCGCGCCCGGCAGATCTGACGCCAAGGTTCGCCGCGCCGGCTCTTCGGCGCGGCGAAATCTTGCGAAAACATCCGTGTTTGGCGTGACTGCGGACGCCATGGCATGTACCGCGGCCGTTGCAGCCTGCGAGTAAGACATGCCCATTCCCTTCATCGACCTGCAGGCCCAGCGACGACGGCTGGGCGAACCCCTGGAAGCCGCCATCCTCGAGGTGGTCCGCTCAGGCGCCTATGTCATGGGACCGCAGATCGGCCAGCTGGAAGCCGCCCTCGCCGAATTCGGACAGGCGCCGCACGTCCTGTCCTGCGGCTCGGGGACAGAGGCCCTGATGCTGCCGCTGATGGCCTGGGAGATCGGGCCAGGGGACGCGGTCTTCTGCCCCTCCTTCACCTTCGCGGCCACCGCCGAGGTCGTGCCCCTGGTCGGCGCTTCGCCGGTCTTTGTCGATATCCTGCCTGACACCTACAATATGGACGCCGCCCACCTGGACGCGGCCATCGCCGCGGTGAAGGCCGAAGGCAAGCTCACCCCCCGTGCGGTGATCGCGGTCGACCTGTTTGGCCAGCCCGCCGACTATCCCGCCATCAGCGCGGTCTGCCAGAAGCACGGCCTGAAGCTGATCGCCGATTCCGCCCAAGGCTTCGGTTGCACCCTGGAGGGCCGTCACCCCCTGCACTGGGCCGACGTGGCCACCACCAGCTTCTTCCCGGCCAAGCCGCTGGGCTGCTACGGCGACGGCGGGGCGGTGCTCTGCAAGGACGCGCGTCTGCACGACCTGCTGGTCTCCCTGCGGGTCCACGGCCAGGCGGTGAAGTCGGATCTCGAGGGGCGCACCTTCGACCATGATCCCAAGTATCTGAACATGCGGATCGGCATGAACGCCCGCATGGACACGATCCAGGCCGCCGTCCTGCTGCAGAAGCTGTCCATCTTCGCTGACGAGATCGAGGCCCGGAACCGGGTGGCCGAGCGCTACGCCCAAGGCCTGTCCGACGTGGCGCGGACGCCTAAAGTGATCGAGGGCGGGGTTTCGGTCTGGGCGCAATATACGATCGAGATGGACGACCGTGACGGCCTGGCCGCCCATCTGAAGGCCGCCGAAATTCCCACCGCCGTCTATTATCCGATCCCGATCCACAAACAGGGCGTCTATTCGGGCTATCCTGTGGGGCCCGGCGGCTTGCCGGCGACCATGGCGGCGGCTGACCGAGTCATCAGCCTGCCCATGCACCCCTATCTGGAGGCCGACGTGCAGGATCAGATCATCGCCGCCATCCGGGCCTTCGCCGGTCGCAACATATGAGCGCCAGCGGCGATCATCCGACCTCGGATCGAATGGCCGAGGCCTTCGAGGCAAGGGCTGAGTCCCGGGACCTGGTCATCGGCGTCATTGGCCTGGGCTATGTGGGCCTGCCCCTGGCTGAGGGCTTCCTCGGCAAGGGCTTTCGGGTCCTGGCCTATGACCCGGACGTCGCCAAGATCGCGGCCCTGCGGGCCGGGCGCAGCTATATCAAGCACATCTCTGACGACCGGGTGGCGGCCATGGACGCCACAGGGCGCCTGGAAGCCACGACAGACGAGAGCCGGCTGGCGAGCGCCGACGCCCTGCTGATGTGCGTGCCTACCCCATTGAACGTCCACCGCGAGCCGGACCTCTCCTTCGTGGCCGATTGCGCCAAGACCATTTCGCGGCATCTGCGCCGGGGCCAGCTGGTGGTGCTGGAATCCACCACCTATCCCGGCACCAGCGAGGAACTGATCCGGCCGATCCTGGAGCAGGCTACGGGCCTGAAGTCCGGCGTCGACTTCGCCATCGCCTACAGCCCCGAGCGGGAAGATCCCGGCAATCTCGATTTCGGGGCGACCACCATCCCCAAGGTGGTCGGCGCTGACACCGAGGCCGAGCGGCGGATGGCCATCGCCCTCTATTCGCCCCTGACCCAGGTAGTGCCGGTCAGCGACCTGAAGACCGCCGAGGCGGTCAAGCTGACGGAGAACATCTTCCGGCTGGTCAACATCGCGCTCGTCAACGAGCTGAAGGTGGTCTTCGAGAGCATGGACATCGACATCTGGGAGGTGATCGACGCGGCCAAGACCAAGCCCTTTGGCTATATGCCCTTCTATCCGGGGCCGGGACTGGGCGGCCACTGCATCGCCATCGATCCCTTCTACCTGACCTGGAAGGCCCGGGCGCATGGGGAGGCGACCCGGTTCATCGAGCTGGCTGGCGACGTGGTCGCCGCCCTGCCGCGCCGGGTGGTGGAGGCGGTGGCTGAGTCCCTGTCCAGCCGCGAGGGCAAGGCGGTCAAGGGCGCGCGCATCCTGGTGGTGGGCCTGGCCTACAAGAAGAACGTCGACGACATGCGCGAGAGCCCCTCGCTGCATGTGATCCGCCTGTTGCGTGAGCGCGGGGCTCAGGTGGACTATTACGACCCGCACATCCCGGTCGTGCACGACACGGGCGAGCATCCGGAGGTGGCGGGCATGGCCTCCATCGGCTGGGACGAGGCGAGCCTTGCGACCTACGACTGCGCGGTGATCTGCACGGACCACGACATGGTGGACTATGCGACCCTGACCCGCGTCGTGCCCCTGGTGATCGACACCCGCAACGCCGTCGGCCGCCTGGCCCCGGACTTCGCCGACCAGGTTCGCAAGGCCTGAGGGCTGACCAAGCCGCGCGAAGCGCCGAAAAGGTGAAACCACCAAGGACACGAAGGACACGAAGCTATCCGTGCGAGCGGGAGCTTTGTGTCCTTCGTGTCCTTGGTGGTGGAATTCTTTCAGGGCGCCTGCGGCGCCGCGATGCTGCGCCCTACTTGAACCAGCAGAGCTGTTCGGTGGTGGCCAGGAGGACGCCGTCGCGGGACCAGAGCGCGCCGTGCTGGTCGAAGAAGCCGCTCTCGAAACGCCGGGCCTGGGCCAGGGCCAGGACGAAATCGCCGCCGACAGCCGCCAGTTCGGCCGGCGTGGCGTGGAAATAGACGCTCATGCTCACCGTCGAGGCCGGCCGGCGCTCAGGACTGCGGTAGAAGATGCGCGGGGCGAAGACGTCGGCCAGGCCCGCCAGCAGCGGGTAGTCCAGCGGCCTGGCCTGATGGTCGCGCACCCAGGTCCGCGTCAGGCTGTCGTCATTGGCCTGCAAGGGGGCCGAACCCGACACCTGGCGGGTCTCGAACATGGCGGTGAAGAAGCCCGCCCGGCCAGGCACGCCTTCGATCGCCTCGGGCGGGGTGACGCCGTCGGGGAAGCTCGCCTCATGGGTGGAGAAGGTCTCCCGCCGCTGGCCGAGCGTCACCATGGCCATGGCCACCGCGGCGTTGTTCTGGATCAGCTCGGAGGTCCAGAACTCCACCGACTTGCCCTGGCGCACGGGCCTCGTGGAGAGGCTGAGCGGCGATTCATCGAGTCCGCCCATCAGGTTGACCGTCATGGCCACCGGCGTGCCCCCGTGATCGCCCTCGGCCAGGACCGCCTTCAGCAGCAGGGCCGCCGTCCAGCCGCCCCAGGGGCCGATCATGTTCCAGTAGCGCTTGTCGATCCGGGAGTCCCACAGGCGGGGACCGGCGGGGTGCAGCGGCAGGGCTTCGTCGAAATCGTGCAGGCGCACGGGCGCGGCGTCGTCCATGGGAAATCCCTCAATGAAATGCAGGCGCGGCGGGGAGGCCGCGAACAATAGGCCCGCTTCTAGGGAGGGCGCCGCAGGGGAAGGCTAGATCGTCAGTTCCAGACCGCGGCGATCCGGGCGGCCTCGGCGCGACCCTGCTCCAGACCGGCGCGGGCCGCATCCGGACGGCGGGCGAAGTTCATCAGATTGATCCCCATGGCGGCCGCGCTGCCAGCGTTGGGACTAATGAGCACGGCCTCGGCGCCCGAACCGGTCAGGGCCGCGATCTCCTCGTCCAGTTGCCGGGCCATGGCCTCGGCGGCGGGACCTGCGCTGTCGCCGCCGCGCACCTGCACCAAGACCACCAGATCATGGCCCTTGGCCATGTCGGCGTTCAGGGAAGACCGCATGCCGCCGTCGATATAACGCCGGCCCTGCAGCGTCACCGGCGGATAGACGCCTGGCACCGAACAGGAGGAGGCCACAGCCCGGGTGACGCCGACGCCGGACTCCTTCGTCCACAGCTGAAAGGCCCCGGTCATGGCGTCGACCGCGGTGCAGGCGAAACCCTGGCTCGGCCAGGCGTCCTCGGCGAGGTTCGCAAACGACCGGCCGAAGGAGGCGATGAAGGCCGCCTCATCCACCGTCTCGGCGGACAGCGCAAAGGCGCCGATGTCGGCGCGCACGGCCTCGGCGGGGCGGGCGCCGGAGCGGGCCTCCTGCATCATCTTCATCAGGGGGGTGAGGTCTGGACCGGCCGGACGTAGGCTGTCGCCGGACTTGGCCGGCGCCTGGCGTGGACGGTCGGCCTCGGCCAGGATGGGGGCGGCCAGCTCTGCGGCCGGGTCGCCCAGGGCCAGCCGGGCGCCGACGAATGAACCCGCCGAGGTCCCGAGGATGAAGTCCGCGGCGCCCAGGTCGACGCCGGCCTGGGCGAGGCCTGCGATGAGGCCCGACTCCCAGGCGATGCCCACCGGTCCGCCACCGCCCAACACCAGCGCCTTGCTCACCGCTCTCTCCCAACCGCGTTCTGTCTTTCCGTCACGATCGGGCGCCTTGGCGGCCATGTCCACGTGGTCGGCCACAACGAATGAGAGCGCAGCCAAGGACTGCGCTCTCTCCGTCAGGATGAGACCGGAACTCCCCCAAGCCCGGCCGACGCCCCCACAGGGGTAAGGACGCTCCTAACAGGCCTTTTCGCGGTAGAGGCCCAGCAGGTGGTTCATCCGCTGTTGTTGCGGCGAGACGGTCGGCGCATCGACCTCACCCCCGGCGGCGATGGCCTGACCGACAGCCTGTGAGCTGGAGTCGGCCACCGCGCTGAGCGCCTGGGCGGCGAAGGGACTGAAGGCCCCACCCACCATGCCGCGGGCCAGCCCATAGCGGGCCGCGCCGCCCAGGACGCCCCCGGCCACGCCGCCGGCCATGCCACGGCCCTGCTTGGCCCGCTGGGCCTGTTTGGCGGCTTCGGCCTGCTCGGCCATCAGCTGGGCGTTCAGGGTGTTGGCCTCCGCCCCGATCTGTTCGCAGCTCATGGCCCGGTCGCCAGGCCGCAGGACCTGATAGACATTGGGGTCAATCAGCGGCGCGGCGGGCGCGGCCGGAGCAACGGCAGGGGCTTCGACGGGCGCTTCAACGGCGGGGGGCGGGGCCTCGGCCGCCAGCGGCGGGGCGGCGTCGATCGTCTGGGCGACCGCGCCGGTGGCGGCCAGCACCAGGGCGGCCGTGGCGCAAAGCAAACGCTTCATGGTTCAAGTCTCCATTGAAAGGGAAGGGACGGAAGGGATCACTGGCCGCGCGCCTTGCGGATCTCGGACACCAGGGCGGCGTTGAACCCCTGGAAGGCGGCCCGGCTGAGGGCGGCGTAGCGCTTGGGCGAGATCTCGGCGTCGTAGACCAGGCTCTGGCGATAGATCGACCCGAAGCCGATACTCACCAGGGCGTTGTGCGTGGCGATGGAGTCGGAGCGGTCGGCGGTCTGGGCGAGGATGCCGAAGGGCTGAGGCGTGTAGGCGCCCTTGGTGCTGAACCAGCCGGGCATGGCCCCGCCGCTGTTGTTCCCCCAGACGAAGTCCACATGCGAGGTCGGATTGACGCCGAAGCGCAGCTCCGCATCAACCGATCCTGAGCCGCGGTAGGTCCGCTGGCCGGTGCTGTCCATGTCGATGTAGTCGATCAGCAGCCGGGGCGTGATGAAGATGGCGTCCAGGTCGCGACTGGCCCGGCCAATGGTCATCAACGCGCCCGACGCGGCGATCGCGCCCATGCCGGTCTCAAAGGCGTGGCCCTTGATTGGCGGCAGGGCCCGGGGCCCGTAGGCGATCCAGGCCTTTGTCGCCCGGCTGTCGATGATTCCCTTGCCGCCCAACGGCTCGGTATGGCGGGCCAGGCGCGCCACCTGTTCAGACGCCAGCAGGGTGGCCAGGTCGACAACCTCGAAGCCAGCCGCCTCCAACTGGCTCACCAGATCGGCATAGGCGGCGTCGGCCAGATCCCGCGCCATGTCGTCGGTCAATCCCACCAGTCTGGTGGCGATCTCGGTGCGACGTTGAACGGTCTGCGTCCCGGCCCCGGCGGCGAAGGCGCTGGCGCTGGCGCCATGGACAAAGGCCAGGGTGTAGCCTGGGATGGCGATCTTCGGCCGGTTGGCGAGATAGCGGGTCGCATGCCCCTGCAGCGCGACCGGCAGGGGCGCCGCCATGTCGGGCATCATGTCCAGTTGCGCCAGGCTTACCCGCCCTCCGGACTCCGACCCCACATAGCTGCGCCCCACAGCCCCGCTGACCGAGGTGGCGCCGGTCCGCCCGGACGAGGCGTCCTTGGCGGGCGGGGTTCCCGGCGGCGGCCCATAGAGGGCGCCGAAGGGGTCGGCCTGGGCGAAGGCGGAGCCTGCGAGTGCGAGGAGGGCGACCGCCGCAGCGGTCATGCCCGTCGGGCCTTGGCGCATGGGGGAATGGCCTTGGTTCAGGGACGGAGGACGTTGTGGCGTCAACCTGAGCCCTGCGACCTCCCGCCGCATGATCCAAACGGACTATAGTCGGCTCCAGCCCCCATCCGCACCGCTTGCGGTCTGTCCCAACCCATGGGAAGGCTCGTCAAACAGGTGTTTTAAGCCATTAGGGAGACGAGAGATGAAGGCTGCGGTCTATTACGAGAACGGCGGTCCCGAGGTCCTGAAATACGAGGAAATCCCGGACCCGGTCTGCCATCCCAAGGGCGTCATTATCCGCGTCGAGGCCATCGCCATCGAGGGCGGCGACACCCTGAACCGCTGGCGCGGCCCGCTGATGACCAATCCGCACGTGGTCGGCTATCAGGCCGCCGGCGAGATCATCGAGATCGGCGAGCAGGTCACCAATGTGAAGGTCGGCCAGAAGGTCGCCACCGTGAACAACTGGGGCAGCCACGCCGAGCTGCGCTCGGTTCCCGCGCGCAACTGCTGGCCGATCCCAGAGGGCTTCGACGTGCGCAAGGCCGCCGCGATCCCCGTCACCTTCGGCACGGCTCATGACTGCCTGTTCGAGTTCGGCCGCATGAAGAAGGGCGAGACCGTCCTGGTGCAGGCCGGGGCCTCTGGCGTCGGCGTCGCCGCCATCCAGCTGGCCAAGCGGGCCGGCGCGGGGCTGATCCTCGCCACCGCCTCGTCCGACGAGCGGCTGGAGAAGCTCAAGCGCCTCGGCCTCGATCACGGCATCAACTACACCCGCGACGACGTGGTGAAGGAGGTCAAGCGCCTGACCGACAACAAGGGCGTCAATGTTGTGGTCGATTCCGTCGGCGGCTCGACCCTGCAGGGCTCGATCAATTCGCTCGCCTATCGCGGCCGGGTCTCGATGGTCGGCGCGGCCGGGCGCGAGCCCATGGTGGTCGATGTCGGCTCGATGATGGGCGGCAACCGCGCCCTGTCCGGCGTCTTCCTGGGCGCCGAAATCGGCACCGATCGGGTGCACGACAACATCCAGCAGCTGATCGAAGACGCCGCCAAGGGCGAGCTGGAAGTGATCATCGACAAGGAATTCCCCCTGTCGGACGCCGCCGGCGCGCACGCCTATATCGAGAGCCGCAAGGCGGTCGGTCGGGTGGTGCTGGTCCCCTGATCGTCTGGTGACCGGACGGCGCGAGCGCAGGCTGCGCCGTCCCCACCCTCTAAACCCCATCCGCATCGACAAGGAGGCCGCCATGCCCCGCGCCGCCGTCAACGGCATCGAGATCGAGTACGAGACCTTCGGACCGGACGACGCCCCGGCCGTCCTGCTGATCAACGGCCTGGGGTCGCAGATGACCCGCTGGCCCGTCCCCTTCTGCGAGAAGCTGGTGGCCCGGGGATACCGCGCTATCCGTTTCGACAACCGGGATGTGGGCCGTTCCACCTGGTTCCAGTCCGGGGATCGCTACACCCTGTCAGATATGGCCGCCGACGCCACGGGCCTGCTGGACCACCTGAAGATCGACAGGGCCCATGTGGCGGGCGTGTCCATGGGCGGCATGATCGCGCAGACGGTGGCCATTGAGCATCCGGACCGCGTACGCTCGCTGACCTCGATCATGTCGGCCACCGGCGCGCCTGGAACCATGGACGCGACGCCTGAGGCCGCCGCCGTGCTGACCCAGGTCGCGCCGGACCCCACCGTGGACGAAGAGGCCTTCGTCGCTCACGGGATGAAAAACGCGCGGATCATCGGCAGTCCGGGCTATCCGTGGTCGGACGAGGCCCTGCGCGAACGGGTGCTGTCGGAGATGCGCCGGGCCTTCAATCCCAAGGGCGTGCAGCGCCAACGCGGCGCCATCGGCGCCAGCGGCGACCGCACCGAAAAGCTGGCGAAGCTGACCGTGCCCACCGTCGTCCTGCATGGCGAGGTCGATCCGCTGATCCCCAAGGCCGGCGGCGAGGCCACGGCCAGGGCGATTCCCGGCGCAGAGCTGCGGATCATTCCCGGCATGGGCCACGACCTGCCCGAAGCCCTCTACGACACCATCATCGACGCCATTGTCGCGGCCGCCGAACGGGCGCGCTGAAGCCATTATCGAAGGAGCATTTCATGGGACGTCTCGAAGGCTTTTCAGCCGTGGTCACCGGCGCGGCCAGCGGCATCGGCCGGGCCAGCGCCAGCCTGTTCGCCCGTGAGGGCGCCCGGGTGGTCTGCGTCGATCGGGCCGAGGCCGTGGAAGAGACCGCCGCCTCCATCCAGGCCCATGGGGGCCAGGCCATCGCCATGACCGGCGACGCCGGCGACGAGGCCTTCGTGCAGTCCTACATTCAGCGGGCGGTGGATGAGTTCGGCGGCCTGGACGTGGTCTACGCCAACGCCGGGATCACCGGCGGCCCCACCCCCTTCTTCGAGCTGACGCCGGAGATCTGGGCCGAGGTGCTGCGGATCAATCTGATCGGCCCCTTCCTGGCCATCAAGCACGCCAGCAAGATCATGATCCCCAAGGGCAAGGGTTCGATCATCTGCACCGCCTCGGTGGCGGGCATTCGCTCGGGCGCGGGGCCGGCCTCCTATTCGGCCTCCAAGGCCGGGGTCATCAACCTGGCCACCACGGCGGCCAATGAGCTCTATGGCACGGGCGTGCGGGTCAACGCCGTCTGCCCCGGCCTGATCGAGACCGGCATGACCCAGAGCGTCTTCGACTATGCCAGGTCCCGCGGCAGCGAGGGCCGGATCGGTCAGCTCAATCCGCTGACCCGGGCCGGCGTCCCCGACGAGATCGCCCACATGGCGCTGTTCCTGGCCAGCGACGAGGCCTCCTATGTCAACGGCCAGGCCATCGCCGTGGACGGCGGCCTGTCTTCCTCCCACCCGGTGGGCAAGCGCGGCGGCCCCCGCTAGGACGATGGCTTGAGAGGGCGCGGGGCTTTGCCTTGCGCCCCGGCGAGCGCTAGAAGCGGCCCTCGCACTTCCTCAAGACCAGCCCCAAAGCCGTACAGCACCCATGGCCGGACATTCAAAGTTCAAGAACATCATGCACCGCAAGGGCCGCGCCGATGCGGTGCGGTCCAAGCTGTTTTCCAAGCTCAGCCGCGAGATCACCGTGGCGGCCAAGTCGGGCATGCCCGACCCGGCCATGAACTCCCGCCTGCGTCTGGCCGTGGCCAACGCCAAGGCCGAGTCCATGCCCAAGGACAATATCGACCGGGCGATCAAGAAGGCCTCAGGCGCCGACGCCGAGGCCTATGAGGAAATCCGCTACGAGGGCTTTGGCCCCGGCGGGGTAGGCCTGATCATCGAGGCCCTCACCGACAACCGCAATCGCGCCGCGGCCAATGTGCGGGCCATCTTCTCCAAGAACGGCGGCAATCTGGGGGAGACCGGCTCGGTCTCCTTCATGTTCGACCGGGTGGGCCAGATCGTCTATCCGGCCAGCGCCGGCTCGGAAGACAAGGTCATGGAAGCCGCCATCGAGGCCGGCGCCGAGGACGTGGAGTCCGACGAGGACACCCACACCATCTTCACCGCCTTTGAAGACCTGTCGGAGGTCGCCCAGACCCTTGAAGCTTCCCTTGGCGAGGCCAAGTCCACCGCCATCGCCTGGCGGCCCAAGACCCTGACGCCGGTGGAGGGGGAGCCGGTCGCGACGCTGATGAAGCTGATCGACGCCCTGGAGGACGATGACGACGTCCAGAACGTCTATGGCAATTACGACGTCTCTGACGCCGATCTGGAAACCTACGCCGGCTAAGCCACGTCCTGTGAAGCCACGTCGTCGCTGACGCGTTGATCGGCGATGGAATGGCTCACCGCATATGTCGTCCCGGTCCTGGGCGCGGTCCTCGCTGGCGGTCTGATTGGCCTTGAGCGGGAGTATCGCGGCCGGCCGGCGGGCTTTCGCACCCACATCCTGGTGGCGCTGACCTCCGCCCTGCTGATGCTGGCGGCGATCCATCAGCTGGAGTGGATGGGCGAGGTCGAAAACGACGTCATCCGCATAGACCCGACCCGGATGGCGCACGGGATCCTCACCGGCATCGGCTTTCTGTGCGGCGGCGTGATCTTCCGTCACGGCTTGAGCGTCCATGGCCTGACGACGGCGGCCTCCCTTTGGATCACCTCGGCCCTGGGAACCCTCTATGGCGTGGGCTTCTACGGCCTGGCGATTGGCGGCACCGCCGTCACCCTGCTGGTGCTCGGCGTTCTGCGCTGGGCAGACCGGCGCATTCCGCAACTGCGGATCATGGATGTGAAGGTCCGCTATCGCCGGGCTGGCGCGATCAGCGAGGAAGCGTTTCGCGAACTGGTGGGTGAGTTCGGCTTGGACGCCGGGGCGATCAGCGAGCGCCTGTGGTCTGGCGAGAACGAGGACGAGGCCCGTGTAGAGCACCGCGCCACCCTGCGCGGAACCGGCGCCTCCAATATGGCTCGGCTGGCCGAGCGTCTCCGCGAGGATCGGCGGGTCGTGGAGTATAGCCTCATCCCGCGGAAAGACTGAGGCAGGCGACAGGACGGGGGGCAAGGTGCTAGAGACCGCGCCCCATGACCTTGAAACTCTGGATCGAAATCAATCATCAGGCCCCCTACCGCACCGGGGGTTGGGCCTGGCTCCGACAGGACGGCAAGGCCGTTTCGGGCGCCGCCGGCGGGGACCGTGACCTGGATGTCGAGGCCTTTTGCGTGCGGGCTCTGCAGACGGCCCTGACCGATCTGCCCGCTGAAACCGCCGTGGCCCTGCATCTGTCTGAGCCCCTCCTGATCGAGGGCGTCCGCACCATGTCGACCCGGCGCGCGGCCGGTTGGAAGACCGAGGCGGGTGAGGATGCTCCGGAGGCTGAAGCCTGGGAGATGGTCGCCAAGGCCCTGACCGGACGGGCGCTCAGCCTGGTCCGCACCCAGCCCACCGACGCGCGCAGCCCCGCCGGTTTCGCCGCGGCCTGGGCCGAGCTTGGCCGCGACAAGGCCAAGACCAAGGGGACGTTCAAGAACCTGATCCCTAAGCCCAACCTGGCCAAAATCCGCGGCCTTTAGACCCTAGCCACAGTCGGTGACTTCGACGAGGCCGCCCCAACCTCTCGCGACGGGCGGGTAGCCGGCGCTAGGCCTTGCCTGCGAGTTCCTGGCGGGTGGAATGGGTCAGGTCGACCAGGAAATCGATCATCGCCTTCACCCGGGGGTTGGATCGCAGGTCGCGATGCACAACCAACCAAAGACCAAGCACGAGTTCCGGAGCGCCGGGGGTGACCCGCTCGAGATCCGGGTCGATCTCGCCCATGAAGCAAGGCAACAGCGCGCAGCCAAGTCCAGCGCGTACGGCGACCTGATGCGTAGCAAAGTCGCTCGCGCGCAACACAGGTTCGCGGCCCTTGAGGCGCGACTCAGGAAATCGCGCGATGGCGCTCTGGGCCGGTTGCTCGTGGAAGCACAACCAGCCGTTTTCGCCGCCCCCGCGCCTCTGATACCCCGCGAAGCCCACTTCTCCGACACGGCGCACCAGCAGATCGCCGCCCTCGGGCCGGGCAAGCCGAAGGGCGATGTCAGTTTCTCGCCGCGTAAGGCTCAGCACTTCTGAACCGGCAAGCAATTCCACGTTCAAGCCGGGGTGCCGCTCTTGGAACGCTGACAACCGCGGAACCAGCCACCAAGTCGCCAGAGATTCAGTGGTTGAGACACGTACCCGTCCAGTAGGACGCGTCGGAGCGCCTTCCGCCAAGCGGACGATGTCGTGCGCCGCGAGTTCAAAAGGCTCGGCCCGGCCGAGCACAGCCTGGCCGAACTCCGTCAAGGCATAGCCGGCGCGAGATCGATCAAACAAGAGGTGGCCGAGCGCCTTCTCCAAATCCCCGATCCGTTTGATGACTGTCGAGGGGCTAGCGTTCACCGCCCTGGCGGCGCCGGTAGCAGTGCCCGCACGCGCCACGGCGACGAAATACCGAACATCTTCCCAGTCCATCTTCGGAATCTCGAACACCGCATGGCGAAGGTCAATGCTGACAGGCCAAGCTCATGCCAATAGCTGGAGTGCTTCCGATATGAGGAGCATTTCCAATGACCAAGATCGCTGTTGTATATCATTCCGGAAGCGGCCGAACTGGGCTGCTCGCCAAGGCAATCCATCGCGGTGCGGATCGTGTCGAAGGAGTTGAGGCTGAACTCCTGCGTATCACGACTGACCAGCTCGACCAGCGCCTGCGTTGGCGCGACGACGAGATGATGCGAACACTACAGGACTCTGATGGCGTCATCTTCGGCTGCACCACCCTGATGGGGATGCCGAGCGCACCTTTTAAGGCATTCATGGAAGGCTGCTCGAACCGTGGTGGATCCAGGGTTGGAAGGACAAGTTCGCGGGTGGCTTCACGAACTCGGCGTCTCTCAACGGCGACAAGACAAACACGCAGATCCAGTTGCTGGTGTTCGCAGCTCAGATGAGCATGTTCTGGGTCCCGATGGGGGATCACCCCGGGGCCAACTGGAGCGGCTCGACCCAGAACGATTTCAATCGCCTTGGGGCCTTCCTCGGGCCGATGAGCCAGAGTCTGGCGGACGTGGCCGTCGAGGCGGCGACACCGGCGAGTGACCTTGTCACCGGCGAGCGCTACGGCGAGCGCTTTGCACGCGTCGTACGCCACTGGTCGTCTGGCGGGGACTACCAAACCGAACGCTTCGTCGACGCAGCCACATCGGCCGCCAGGGCGCGTGCTGCACCCTTCGCCAAATGACGAGTTTGGCGGCCTGTCTGACGACCTCGGAATGATGAGTAGGACCCCAGGCGCCAGACCCGGTTGGCTTGCGCGATGCGTAGAAGGCTGATCCTACGGCCACGGAGGATCTCGATGTCAACCGCCAACAAATCTGTTGGCCTGCGATGCGATGTATGGCGCAAAGGGGTGGGAGGCTTCGGCAGGGCTGCCGGAGCCTCTCTTGCGGCAGGCGGCCCCCTAAAACCCCGTGCTGACAAACAGACTTGGCCGGGCCAAGGCCTTGGTTCTGACCGCCAACCTTGTTAGGGCAGGCGCAGAAACAAGCCTAAGGCGCTCCTTCCTGCGCGCCACCTCCCCCGTCTGAACAGCCGCCGCGGTCACTGGCGGGTCCTGGTGCGCCCCGAATTCATGAGAGCCTAAACACCCCCTTAACCCTGGGGCGGGCTAATCGGCCGGTAGGAACAATCCCCGAACACGCCTATAGAGTCGCCCATGGCCGCCGTGCGAATCCTTGGACTGGACCCCGGCCTCCGCCGCACCGGCTGGGGGGTGATCACCATAGAGGGCGCGCGCCTGGCCCATGTGGCCCATGGGGTCATCGCACCCAAGGACTCCCTGCCCTTCTCCGAACGCCTGCTGGTGCTGTTCGAGGCCATCAGCGCGCTTGTCGCCGAGCACGCCCCTGACGAAGCGGCGGTGGAGGAGACCTTCATGAACAACAACGCCGCCTCCGCCCTGAAGCTGGGCCACGCCCGGGCCATGGCCCTGGTGGCGCCGGCCAGGGCCGGCCTGCCGGTGGCCGAATACGCCGCCACCGTGGTCAAGAAGGCCGTGGTCGGCACTGGCGGCGCCGACAAGGACCAGGTGGCCTTCATGATCGCCCGGTTGCTGCCGGCCGCCGGCGGGGTCACCGCCGACGCCGCCGACGCCCTGGCTGTGGCCATCGCCCATGCCCACGCCCGCACCGCCCGCAGCCTGGCGAGCCGCACGCCATCGAGGAAGGTGGCGTGATGATCGGCCGGCTGCGCGGAACGGTCGCCGAGATCGGCGAGGAAGACGCCCTGATCGACGTCCTCGGCGTCGGTTATGTGGTCCGCTGCGGGGTCCGCACCCTCTCGCGCCTGCCCCCGGTGGGCGAAGAGGCCGTTTTGCACATCGAGACCCAGTGGAGCGAGCAGGCGGGCATGCGCCTCTATGGCTTTCTCAGCCGGGACGAGCGCCGCACCTTCCTGATCCTCAAGGAGATTCAAGGCGTCGGACCCAAGGCGGCTCTCTCCGTCCTGGACGTGCTGCCGCCGGCCGAGCTGGCCGCCGCCGCCGGCCGCCAGGACAAGGCCGCCATCGCCCGCGCCCAAGGGGTGGGACCCAAGCTCGCCCTGCGCATCGCCACGGAGCTGAAGGACAAGCCCCTCACCGACCTGCCGGTCAGCGCGTTCGCGCCAGGCGCGGGCGCAGCAGACCCCGCGCCGGCCCCCTCGGCCTCGGGCGAGGCCGTCGCCGCCCTGATGGGCCTGGGCGTCGCCGAGCCTCAGGCCCGACGCCTGGTGGAGGCCGCCGTGCTGCGGCTGGGTGAGGACGCCGAGGCCGGCGCCCTGATCAAGGCCGCCCTGCAGGAGCTGGGTCGATGACCCGCCTGGTCAGCGGCGAGGCCGCGCCGGCCGAGGGAACCGACCGAGCCTATCGTCCGCAGACGCTCGCCGAATTCGTCGGCCAGGAGCAGTCCAAGGCCAATCTTCGCATCTTCATCCAGGCGGCCCGGGACCGGGGCGACACCCTGGATCACGTCCTGCTGTTTGGCCCGCCGGGCCTTGGCAAGACGACGCTGGCCCAGATCATCGCCCGGGAGATGGGGGTGAACTTCCGCGCCACCTCCGGCCCGGTCCTGGCCAAGGCCGGGGATCTCGCGGCCATCCTGACCAATCTGGAGGCCGGCGACGTCCTCTTCATCGACGAGATTCACCGCCTGGCGGCCAATGTGGAGGAGATCCTCTATCCCGCCATGGAGGACCACGTCCTGGACCTGATCATCGGCGAAGGCCCCTCGGCCCGCTCCATCCGCATCGATCTGGCGCCCTTCACCCTGGTGGCGGCCACGACCCGGGCCGGCCTTCTGGCCACGCCTCTGCGCGACCGGTTCGGCATCCCGGTGCGGCTGGAATTCTACACCACCGACGAACTGATCAAGGTGCTGGCCCATGCGGCGGGCAAGATGGGCGTCAACCTGACCAAGGACGGCGCCGCCGAGATCGCCGCCCGCGCCCGCGGCACGCCCAGGGTCGCCGGCCGGCTTCTGCGCCGGGTCCGCGACTTCGCCGCCGCCGAGGGCGCCGCGGCCATCGACAAGGGCGCGGCCGGACGGGGCCTGGCGCGCCTTGAAGTGGACGAGGTGGGTCTGGACTCCCTGGACCGCCGCTATCTGCGCGCCCTGATCGACAACTATGGGGGCGGGCCGGCGGGGGTGGAGACCATCGCCTACGCCATCGCCGAGGCCCGGGACGCCGTTGAGGACGTCATCGAGCCCTATCTGATGCAGCAGGGCTTCATCCAGCGAACCCCCCGGGGCCGGGTGGCCTGCGCCAAGGCCTATGCGCATCTGGGCCTGACGCCGCCGCCGCAACCGCCCGGGGCTGGCCAACCCACCCTGTTCGACGAGTAGCGGAGGCCCCTGCATGACCCCCGTCCCTGGTGAGCCCTCCGCCGGCTGGATCGAAGGCCGCGAGCACGTCCTGCCGGTCAGGATCTATTACGAGGACACCGACTTCACCGGCGTCGTCTATCACGGCAACTATCTGCGCTACTTCGAGCGCGGGCGGTCGGACTTCCTGCGGCTGGCCGGGGTGCGCCACGCCGAGCTGCTGGACCAGGAGACGCCGAGCGCCTTCACCATCGTGCGCATGGAGCTGGACTTCAAAGCCCCGGCCCGGATCGATGACGCCCTGCAGGTGCGCACCACCTATGACCGCGTGAAGGGCCCTCGGCTGTTCATCAGCCAGAGGATCGTCCGCGGCGAGACCCTGATCGCCCAGGCGGCGGTGATGGCCGCCTGCATCGGTCTGGATGGCCGCCCCCGCAAGCCGCCGCTTGGCATGGCGCAAGCGCTTTCACCCTATTTTCAGGCCGGCGACTGATCTGAGGCGGGATGGCCAAGTCCCAACTTGCGTCGCGTGCCGGAGCCTGATTCATCGACGTCGTTCCCCTGATCTCCCGCACAGGGCCGAGGGTCGGTCGATGAGCAGGGTTCAGTAACCATATTCCTGTTCCACTGCAGGGCGTACGGGCGTGATCGTCATGATCTGGCGCCTTAAGTTCGCCACCGCAGCGTCTCACTTCACCTTCGGGCGAGATTCGCCCACCTGACAACGGAGCCCGTACCGCATGGACCCCGCCGCCTCCGCCAGCCTGACGGCCGAGAGCTTCTCGATGGTCGCGCTCTTTATGCGCGCCGACTGGGTGATCAAGGCCGTGATGATCGGACTTGGCCTGGCCTCCCTGTTTTCCTGGGCGGTGATCCTGGACAAGCTGCTGCGCTTCGCCGCGCTCAACCGGCACGCCGATCAGTTCGAAGATCAGGTTTCGTCGGGCCGGTCCCTGGAAGAAATCGCCAACGAGGCCGGCGAACGCCCCCGCCACGCCCTGCCCCGCATGTTGCAGGCCGCCCTTCGGGAGTGGCGTGAGGCCCGCACCAAGGGTCTGTCCACCGACAGCCAGGCTGGCTTTCTGATCCAGCGAATAGACCGGGTGCTGGACGCCATAATCGCTCGGGAGAGCGCCCGGGTCGAAGAAGGCCTGCCGCTCCTGGCCATCGTCGCCACCGCCTCGCCCTTTGTCGGTCTGTTCGGGACCGTCTGGGGGATCATGGAAGCGTTCCAGGCCATCGCCATCCAGCAGAACACCAATCTGACGGTCGTGGCCCCGGCCATCGCCGAGGCCCTGTTCGCCACGGCCATTGGCCTGGCCGCCGCCATCCCGGCCTATATCGCCTACAACAAGTTCTCCTCCGACGCCGCCCGCTACGGCGGTCGACTGGAAGGTTTCGCCGATGACCTGGCCACCGCGATCCAGCGGCGGCTGAGCGACCGGGCCTGAGGCATGGCGCTTTCCTCCCATGACGCCTATTCGGCTGGCGGCGGACGGCGGCGGCGGCGATCGAGCCGACGCGGCGCCCTGTCGGAGATCAATGTCACGCCCCTGGTGGACGTGATGCTGGTGCTGCTGATCGTGTTCATGATCTCCGCCCCGCTGCTCACGGTCGGTGTGCCGCTGGAACTGCCCAAGACCGAGGCCAGCGCCATCCCCGATCAGTCCGAGCCCCTGACGGTGTCCGTCCGCGCCGATGGCAGCATCTTCATCGACGAAGAAGAGACCGCCTTCGCCAGCCTGTCGCCCCGCCTCATCGCCATGGCCGGCGGCGTGACCGAGCGGCCGATCTATGTGCGCGCCGACGGGCGGACAAACTATGGTCTGGTCGCCCAGGTGATGGCCGCCCTGGCCAGTTCGGGCTTCACCTCCATCAACCTGCTCACCGAAACCGGCGGCCCTTCGTCGGGCGCGGATCAGGCAGCGCGCTGAAGGCGACCCATGCGCGGCGAGCGGTCAGACCTGGGCACAGCCCTCATGTTCTCGGCCATCCTGCACGTGGTGGTGCTTGGGGCTGCGCTGATCCCGTGGCCCTGGGCCCGCGAGCTCAAGGTCGGGACGGTGGTTCCCATCAATATCGTGAGTTCGATCCCTGCCAATCCCCGCCCGGCCGTACAAGGCCCGCAGGAGCAGACCGCCCAGACCGAGGCGCCCGAGCCCGACGCGCCCCTGGAGGCGCCATCCGCCGCCCCAGAACCGCAACCCCAGCCTGAGCCGGCGCCGCAGCCGACGCCGCCGCAACCCGCCCCCACGCCGCCGCCGAAGGCGCCGGCCCCAAAGCCCGCCCCGACGCCGACGCCCAAACCTGCGCCCACCCCGGCGCCGAAGCCGGCCCCAGCCCCGGCTCCGACTCCGGCTCCGGCTCCCACGCCAACGCCCAAGGCGCCGGCCCCGAAGCCCGCCCCGGCCGCGCCGCCGAAAAAGTCCGACGCCCTGGACCTGGACGCCCTGGCCTCGAGCCTGAAGGGATCGCAAAGCTCGTCCGCCGCCCGCGGCGCCGCGCGTCCGGAAACCGCCACCCAGGCGCGCCCAACCACAGGCAGCGGCCTGTCCGGCGCCGCCATGTCGGGCCTGGCCGAAGAACTGCAGCGCCGGTGGAACCCCAACTGCGAAGTTGAGGCGGCCCGCAATGTCCGGGTCCGCGTCACCTTCCGGCTTGGCAGCGATGGTCGGGTGGTGGGCGACGTCCGGGCCGGCGGCCAGGAGACCTCGTCAGACCCCGTCACCCGGGCGGCCGCCGAGCGGGCGATCCGCGCGGTCTATAGCGCCGCCCCCTTCACCACCCTTCCCAGGGAGTTCTACGGCGACCAGATCGCTGTAAGCTTCAACGCCGCCCAGGCGTGCGCCGACAATTGAGGAGCAACTAGCCCATGCGACTGCGGATCCTGTTCGTCGCCCTGACAGCGGCCCTGCTGTCGGTCGGCGCCCTCACAAGCCCCGCCCAGGCCCAGATCGAAGTGGACGTCAATCGCGGGGATATCCAGCCGCTGCCGGTGGCTGTCCCGGGCTTCCGCGGAGAGCGCGGCGCGGAGATCGCCCAGGTGATCACCAACAATCTGGAGCGATCGGGCCTGTTCCGGCCCATTGATCCGGCCGCCTTCATCGAGCGTGACCTGGACATCCGCTATCAGCCCCGTTTCGCCGACTGGAAGACGATCAACGCCCAGGGCCTCGTCAATGGCGAGGTGACGGTCGACGCCACCGGGCGGCTGACGGTCAATTTCCGCCTCTGGGACGTCTTCGCCGAGCAGCAGCTGCTCGGCATGCAGTTCACCTCCACCTCGGAAAACTGGCGGCGCGTGGCGCACAAGATTTCGGATGCGGTCTATGAGCGCCTGACCGGCGAGAAGGGCTATTTCGACACCCGCGTGGTCTTCGTGGCCGAAAGCGGTGGGCGGATCGACCGGGTCAAGCGGCTGGCGATCATGGACCAGGACGGCGCCAATCCCAGCTATCTGACCGACGGCTCCTACATCGTCATGACCCCCAGGTTCTCCTCCACCAGCCAGGAGATCACCTATATGGCCCTGCGGCCGGAAGGGTCGTCGATCTACCTGTTCAATCTGGAGACGGGGCGCCGGGAGAGCCTGGGCTCCTTCAACGGCATGGTTTTCGCCCCGCGTTTCTCCCACGACGGGGGCAAGGTGGCCTTTTCGGTGGAGCGGGGGGGTAATACCGACATTCATGTGATGGACCTGCGCAGCCGCTCCACAAGCCGTCTGACCACTGACCCCTCCATCGACACCTCGCCCTCCTTCTCCCCCGATGGCCGGCAGATCACCTTCAACTCCGACCGGGGGGGGAGCCCGCAGCTCTATGTTATGAACGCCGACGGATCAGGAGAGCGGCGGATTTCCTTTGGCGCAGGCCGGTATATGACGCCGGTCTGGAGCCCCACCGGGGAGTTCATCGCCTTCACCAAGCAGGCGGGCGGGCGATTCCACATCGGCGTGATGCGTCCCGACGGGTCGGGGGAGCGCCTGCTGACCACCAGCTACCTGGACGAAGGCCCCACCTGGGCCCCCAATGGCAGAGTTTTGATGTTCTCCCGTGAAACGCCTGGTGGAGCTGCGCGTTTGTGGACGGTTGACGTGACGGGACGCATCGTGCGGCCGGCGCCCTACCCCCAATCGGGGTCGGATCCGGCCTGGTCGCCGCTACTCAACTGATAAGTGAATGTAGGAGCAGGCGATTAGTATTGTTGGCCTAGTTCAGAGTCGCCATAAAGCCAATGCGCAGATCCATTGTCTTCGGCGCTTGGCGCGCCGCCCGTCGGAAACGTTGAACAAGGAAATAACTTCGAAATGACCACATCTTCCATCACCAAGCGCGCCGCCCAGTTCGCGGTGATCGCTCTGGCCGCAGCCTCCGTCACCGCCTGCGCCTCGCGTCCGCAACCCACGACCCCTGCGCCGGGTCCGACGGGCCCGCCGCCCAGCACCCAGCCTTCGACGCCGGCCCCGCCGGTCAGCCAAGGCGCTCTGCCCGGCACCCAGCAGGACTTCGTGATCAATGTCGGCGATCGGGTCTATTTTGACTTCGACTCCTACTCGGTCCGTTCGGACGCCGCTCCGGTCCTGGAAGCCCAGGCCGCCTGGCTGAACCGCTATCCGGCCGTCATGATCCGCCTCGAAGGCAATGCCGACGAACGCGGCACCCGTGAATACAACCTGGCCCTGGGCGCCCGTCGCGCCAACGCCGTGCGGGACTTCCTGGTGTCCCGCGGCGTGTCCTCCAGCCGGATCACCACCGTGTCCTACGGCAAGGAACGTCCGATCGATCCGGGTACTTCGGAAGACGCTTACCAGCGCAACCGGAACGCCCACACCGCGATCACCTCTGGCGCCCGCTAGGCGCGCTCAAGGTCTCTGACAGCGAGAGGGGATCCCTTCGGGGGTCCCCTCTTTGCTGCCGGGTCGACGTCCAGGCCATTGGCGCCGCGGAACGTCCGGCCCATGATGCGTCAAGCGCCGCAATTTCGGCCTTTCGGCCCCCTAGATGATTTGACCATGACCCATCGCCGACGCATCGCCCTGTCCGCCGCCCTGGCCCTCTCCCTGACCCTTGTGGGTCCGATGGCCGCGCCGATCGCCCTGGCCCAGACCTCCATGAGCGATCCCCTGGACGCTCGGGACGCCCGCCGGGTCGAACGCATGGAGCAGGTGGTGCGCGAACTGCGCGCCATCGTCTTTCAGGGACGTGACACCGGCCGTCCGGTGGTGGTGCAACCGGCCGAGACCGACTACCGGATCGAGGAGTTGAACCGTCGGCTGACCGATCTGGAAAGCGTCATCACCCGCCTGACCGGACAGATCGAGACCACCAATTTCGAACTGCGGCAGAGCCGGGACAAGACCACCGCCCTGGAAAACCAGCTGGCGGCGATGAACCAGAAGATCGCAGCCCTCGAAGTCTTTACTGGCGTCCCCCCGACCGGGGGCGGCGGGACTCCGTCCAGCTTCTCCGGCCCGCCGCCCACCGCCTCTGGCGGCGGCTCGCCGCAGGCTGATTTCGACCGGGCCCGGGGCCTGATGCTCAGCGGCGACTACAGCGCCGCTGAAGCCGCCTTCGAGACCTTTGTTGGTCGTCATGGCAATGCGGGCCTGGCCCCCGAGGCCAACTACTGGCTGGGCAAGACGCTCGTGGTGCGCGGCGCCGACGCCGAGGCCGCCAGCGCCTTCATCGCCGCCATCCGTGGCTGGCCGACCACCGCCTGGGCGCCCGACGCGGTGCTGGAGCTTTCACGTTCGCTGATCGCGCTGGGCCGCAGCAGCGAGGCCTGTCAGACCTTGAGCGAACTGGGCCGGCGCTATCCCGCGGCCGCGCCCTCGATCCAATCCCGGGCCGCAGCGGCGCGAACCCAGGCCCGGTGCGGCTGAGCCCTCAGCCGGAGCGACCTCGGGACTTCGCCGCCGCGGACGTCCTCCTTGATGCGCATCTGAGCCCGACATCGGCGGCCCCCCTGGCGGTCGCCTATTCCGGAGGGGGCGACAGCCTGGCCCTGTTGCTTGCGGTGGCGGCCTGGAGCCGCCCCCTGGGCCGGCGTGTGATCGTTCTCCACGTAGATCATGGCCTGCAAGCCGCCTCCGGCGCCTGGGTCGAGCATTGCCGTCAGACCGCCGAAGCCCTGGGCCTGCCCTTTCAGGCGCTCGCCTGGACGGGCGACAAGCCCGAGCGGGGCCTTCCGGCCGCCGCCCGCGCCGCCCGCCACAGCCTGCTCGCCCAGGCCGCCCGGGCGAAGGGCGCCAGGGTGCTGCTCATGGGCCATACCGCCGATGATGTGCTCGAGGCCCGGCAGATGCGGCGGGATGGCGCCACCACGCCCGAGCCCCGCCCCTGGGGTCCCAGCCCGGCCTGGCCGGAGGGACGGGACCTGTTCATCCTCCGCCCCCTGCTGAGATCCACCCGAGCAGACCTCCGCGCTCACCTGCGCCGACAGCCACTGACCTGGATCGAGGACCCCGCCAATCTTGACCCGACCTATGCGCGATCCCGCGCCCGGGCGCATCTGGCGCAGACGCCCAGCCCCATGGGGGAGCCAGCCGCCCGCGCTGCGGACCTTCGACCGCTGGCCCGGATCGCCCGCCATGACGCCACAGGGACGATCGTCTGGGACCGACGGGCGGTCAGGTCCGCGACGTCTACAGACCTCGCCCGGATGGTGGCTGTGGCCTGTCTCTGCGCCGCAGGGGGCGTGCGGCCGCCGCGACGCGGAGCCGTGGACCGGATTGTCACTCGGCTCGCCGCCGATGGGGACTTCGTCGCCACCCTGGCCGGGGCGCGCATCGTCGCTGACTCCAGGGTGTTGCAGGTGTCTCGGGAGGCCGGAGAGGCGGCCCGCGGGGGCCTGGCGACAGTTACGCTCGCCCCGGGCGTCAGCCTGGTGTGGGATGGCCGGTTCGAGGTGGTGAGCGACCATCCAGGCTGGAGTATCGGCCCCCTGGCCGGACGGATGAGCGCCCTGGCCCCCGCATCGCGTCAGGCGCTCAGATCAGTCCTGCCCGCCCTGCGGCGGGCGCTTCCGGCGCTGATCTCTCCGGAGGGCGAGGTCGTGCTGGCCGCGCCTGGTATCGCGGTTCAGGGGCTGGTCCAGGCGAGGTTCGACGCCGCCTCGGGTCTGATAGCGCAGGAACCCAATGAGGCGGCCGACTGAAAGCCCGATCAGAGCGACTTGAGAATGCCCTCGACCATCTTCTTGGCGTCGCCGAACAGCATCATGGTGTTGTCGCGGAAGAAGAGCTCGTTATCGACGCCGGCATAGCCCGAGCTCATGCCGCGCTTCACGAACAGGACCGTGCGCGCCTTCTCCACGTCGAGGATCGGCATGCCGTAGATGGCTGAGGTGGGATCGGTCTTGGCCGCCGGGTTGGTGACGTCATTGGCGCCGATGACGAAGGCGACGTCGGCGGTGGAGAATTCCGAATTGATGTCCTCCAGCTCGAAGACCTCGTCATAGGAGACCTGGGCCTCGGCCAGCAGCACGTTCATGTGGCCGGGCATGCGGCCGGCCACCGGGTGGATGGCGTATTTCACCTCGACGCCTTCGGCCTTCAGGACATCGCCCATCTCGCGCAGGGCGTGCTGGGCCTGGGAGACAGCCATGCCGTAGCCCGGGACGATGATCACCTTGCTGGCGTTCTTCATGATGAAGGCGGCGTCCTCGGCCGAGCCCTGCTTGACCGGCCGGGTCTCGACGTGGCCGCCGGCGGCCGCGGCGCTGTCGTCGGCGCCGAAGCCCCCCAGGATCACCGAGATGAAGGACCGGTTCATGCCCTTGCACATGATGTAGGACAGGATCGCGCCGGACGAGCCCACCAGGGCGCCGGTGATGATCAGGGTGGTGTTCTCAAGCGTGAAGCCCAGGGCCGCGGCGGCCCACCCCGAATAGGAGTTCAGCATCGAGACGACGACGGGCATGTCGGCGCCGCCGATGGGGATGATCAGGGTGATCCCGATCAGCAGGGCCAGCGCGAAAATGCCCCAGAAGGCCCAGACAGCCGCGCCGCCGCTGACCACCAGCACCACCACCAGGGCGACGATGCCCACGGCGATGGCCAGGTTCAGCAGGTGCCGGGCCGGCAGCAGGATGGGGGCGCCGGACATGTTGCCGTTCAGCTTGGCGAAGGCGATCACCGAGCCGGTGAAGGTCACCGCACCGATAGCCAGGCCCAGCGACAGCTCGATCAGGGAGATCAAGTGGATTTCGCCGGCCACGCCGATCCCATAGGCCTCAGGCGTATAGATGGCCGCCACCGCCACCAGACAGGCGGCCAGGCCGACCAGGCTGTGGAAGGCCGCCACCAGCTGCGGCATCGACGTCATGGGCACCTTGCGGGCGATCACCGCGCCGATCCCGCCGCCGATGGCCACGCCGCCGAGGATCAGGGCCAGGGTCAGGACATCCAGGGCGCCCTGCCCCAGCAGGGTCGCCATCACTGTGCCGACGGCGATGGCCATGCCGATCATGCCGTTGCGGTTGCCCGCCCGGCTGGTCTCGGGACTGGAAAGGCCGCGCAGGGCCAGGATGAAGAGCACCCCGGACACGAGGTAGAGAATGGCCGCGAGATTGGCGTTCATGGTGTTGCCCCCTTAAGCCGGCTCTACTTCTGCTTCTTCTTGTACATGGCGAGCATGCGCTGGGTGACCAGGAAGCCCCCGAAGATGTTCACTGCCGCCAACGCTGCAGCCAGGGCGCCTGCGCCCTTGGAGATCATCACGCTGCCGCTTAAGGCCGCGCCCTCGACGCCGTGGGCCGCGGCCGCCAGCAGGGCGCCGACGATGATCACCGAGGAAATGGCGTTGGTCACCGCCATCAGCGGCGTGTGCAGGGCCGGCGTTACGCTCCAGACCACGTAATAGCCGACAAAGATGGCGAGCACGAAGATCGCCAGGCGGAAGACGGTGGGATCGACAGCTTCCATGGGGGTCGTCCTCTCTCTATCGGGTCAGCTGGCCAGGGCGGGGTGAACCACCGCCCCGCCGCGGGTCACCAGGGCGGCCTTGAGAATCTCATCCTCGTAGTCAGGGGCGAAAGCGCCCTCCTTGTCGAGGAACAGGCCGGCGAAGGCGAACAGGTTGCGGGCGTACAGGGCCGAGGCGTCGGCGGCGATCCGCCCGGGCAGATTGGCGTAGCCGACGATCTTCACGCCGCCCGTTTCCACGACCTCGCCCGCCACCGCGCCCTCGACATTGCCGCCCTGCTCGACGGCCAGGTCAACGATGACAGAGCCCGGACGCATGGAGGCGACCTGGTCGGCGCTGATCAGCCGAGGCGCGGGACGTCCAGGAATCAGGGCGGTGGTGATGACCAGGTCCTGCTTGCGGATGTGTTCGGAGACCAGAGCGGCCTGCTTGGCCTGGTATTCGGCGCTCATTTCCTTGGCGTAGCCGGCGGCGGTCTCGGCGGCCTTGAACTCTTCGTCCTCCACGGCGATGAATTTGGCGCCCAGGCTCTCCACCTGCTCCTTGGAGGCCGGGCGCACGTCAGTGGCGGTGACCACCGCCCCCAGGCGCCGGGCTGTGGCGATGGCCTGCAGGCCAGCGACGCCGGCGCCCATGACGAAGACCTTGGCGGCGGCGACAGTGCCGGCCGCGGTCATCATCATCGGCATGACCTTGCCATAGGCGTTGGCGGCTTCCAGCACCGCCCGGTAGCCCGCCAGATTGGCCTGGGAGGACAGCACGTCCATCACCTGGGCGCGGGTGATCCGCGGCACGAACTCCATGGTGAATGCAGAGACCCCCTTGGCGGCCAGGGCCTGCAGGGTCGCCTTGTCCTGGTGGGGGTTGAGCATGCCGACGACGATGGCCTCGGCCCTGAGCCCGGCGATTTCGGCCTCTGTCGGTCCGCGCACCTTGAACAGCACGTCAGCCTTGGCCAGGGCGGCGCCAAGATCGGCCAGGTCTGCGCCGGCTGCGGCGTAGTCAGCGTCGGGATAGGAGGAGGTCTCGCCGGCCCCGCTTTCCACGATCACCGCAAAGCCGGCGGCGATCAGCTTCTTCACCGTATCTGGCGTCATGGCGACACGGGTCTCCCCGGCGCGGCGTTCCTTGGTGACGGCGATGACGGCCATGGTCGAGGTCCCCCCGGTCGGAAAATCCGGCGGACCTTAGGGATGTCAGTGGCGCCTTGTCCAGAAATCGATCAGCGATTTCCAAACGGATGTTTAAGGCGCCAGGTCTCAAACGGTTTGGGCATGCGAACGCCGCCCGCGCCGTACGACGGGGGCGGCGGTCATTTCGCCAAGATCTCAACGATGTTTAGTGGGCCTGGCCGGGCTTTTCGCGCAGCAGCAGGACGCCGAGCACGGCGGTCACGACGGCCGAGATCAGGCCGGCCATGAAGCCGCCCGGGGTGCAGAACCACACAATGAACAGCAGCAGGACGCTGACGAGGGCCAGAGAGCCCCACTTGGTCAGGCCCATGAACAGGTTGTAGGTCGCAACCTGCTCCTGGATTTCCATTTCGCCGCGGTGATAGTCGGAAGCCTGTTCGCCCATGGCGGCCGGGTCTCTCTCTTACGGAACCTGATTGACTGCGGTGCTACACGAGAGCGCGCGCCGGCTCAAGATGGCCATACCGCCAGCAGCGTTCGCAGCGCCGCGACCAGCGCCAGGGGCTGATCGACCATCACATGATGGTTGGCGTTAGGAATGGCGATCTCGATCATGTCCTTAGGCAGGGGATTGGGCCGGCTGTCCTGGCGCCTCGCGATCACCTGCGATTCTTCCCCATGGATGTGGGCGACGGGCACCTGGACCTTAGGCGGGCCTTCGGTGACCAGGGCGTTCATGGCGCTGCGGTCGAGCTTGTTCCACATGGCCGGGTCGAACATCCAGGTCCAGCCTTCGCCGGACCCGTCCTCCAGCGGCGCCCGTTTCAGGGAGCGGCGGGCGATGAAATCGGCGACGAACAGGTGTCCGGCGGCCTGGGGGGGCATGAAGCGGAAGCGGGCAAGCGCCTGTTCCAGATTCGCATAGACCCGCTTGGGACGGTCGGTGGTGGGGATGTTGCGCACCTGCTCCATGCGGCGCTCCATCTCCTCGCGCTCCTTGGGCGGCGGGCCGCCAAAGCCGGTGTCGACCAGCACGGCGGCGTGCATGCGCTCAGGATAGCGGCTGGCGGCGTAGAAGACCTGGGAGCCGCCGAAGGAGTGGCCGATATAGACCGGCTTGCGGCCGCCGTCATAGAGACCCGTCGCCTTCGCCACCGCCTCGGCGTCCTCGGCGAAGTCCTGGAAGGCGTAGCTCTCCCGCCAGTCCGAAGCGCCCATGCCGGCCAGGGACATCGACGCCACCCGGTAGTCCTCAGCCAGATAGGGGGCGATGAAGCTCCACCAGTCGGCATGGGCGCTGTTGCCATGGACCAGCAGCAGGCCGGGCTTGCCCACCTCGCCCCAGGTCAGCACCTCGATCTGGGTGCCGAGCGAGGTGACGAAGCCGCGCTGGGGCTCTTTGGCGATGGCCGCCTCGAACCAGGCCGGGGCCGGCGGCTTCTCGCCCTTAAAGGGGGCCAGCGGCGCCTGAATTTCCGGCGGCAGTTCGCCGGGCTTGGTGGGGACTGGCCGGTCGTCCTCGAACTCGGCGGCGGCCACGGCGGGGGGGGTCTTGCTCTGGTCGGTCATGGGGTCAGGCCTGCCGCGCCTGGCGGTCGCCCGGCTTTCGTTTGATGTGGCGCATCCCCTTGAAGACGCCGGTGCCGGTCATCAGCATGCGTTCGCCGCACCAGATCTTGCCGCGCACCGTGAAGACGTCGTCCTGTTCCGAGATGATTTCGCTGCCGCCCTCGACCCAGTCGCCCATCTGGGCGCCGGAGAGGAAGTCGGTGGTCAGTCGCACCGTGACCCAGCCGATCTCCCGCTGGTTGGAGATCACCCGGCCCCAGGCCATGTCGGCGAAGCTCATCAGCATGCCGCCGTGGCAGTTGTTCATGCCGTTGGCGTGATGCTCCTCCACCCGGAAGGCCATGATCTCGTTATTGGCCTCGTCCCGCTTCGAATAGAAGGGGCCGACCGTGCGGCCAAAGCCGCGCTGCCAGAGGTTGATCACATAGCCGTCCGGTACGACGGCGGTCTGGACGGGGGTCAGATCATCGGACATGCCTTGCTGACTAACGCCCGTTTGAAAAATGACAAGGCTTGAGACGCGATTAGGTCCGTGGCTTGCGGCTCAGGGCGCAAGCGTGTGGGCTGCAAGTTCAGTCTCGCCCGAAAGCGTCACGGTCTGGGCGTCGGACCGCAGGCTGACCGCCACCGCCCCGCCGTCGATCCGCCAGCCGGGCAGGGCCACGTCATAGGCCGCCAGCAGCCGGGGATCGGCGGTGATCTCCACCTCCCGCCGCTCGCCCGCCGCAAGGGCCACTCGCGCCCAGCCGATGAGCCGCAGGCCGGCGATCCCGTCGGCGCCCTTGATGACGGCGTAGAGCTGGGGCGTATCGACGCCGGCGCGATCGCCCACATTGGCGACGGTGAACCGCGCCCGCACTGTCTCACCGCCCTCCAGGGTCAGGCCCTCATGGGCGAAGGCGGTGTAGGAAAGCCCGAAGCCGAAGGGAAACAGGGGCGCGGTCCCCTGGCGATCAAACCAGCGATAGCCCACCGCCGCGCCCTCGGGATGGGCCACCGAGAACCGACCCTTGTGCTGCTGCACATTGGGATAGGAGGTGGGGATGGTCCGCCCCTCCTCGGGCGGGCCAAAAATCATGCCGGGGATTTCAGGCCGCGCCAGATCATCCACAGAGCGAGGAAAGCTGATCGGCAGGCGGCCTGAAGGCTCAGCCTCGCCGTAGAGCAGCCGGGCGATGGCCTCGCCACCGCGGGCGCCGGGATACCAGGCCTGGAGGACCGCGGCGGCGTCATCGAGCCAGGGCATGCTGACCGGGCCGCCCGTCTCCAGCACCACCACGGTCTTCTCATTGGCCGAGGCGATGGCGGTGATCAGGGTGTGCTGGTCCCCAGGCAGGGCGAGGGTCGGGACGTCCTCGGCCTCTGTCGTCCATTGTTCGGCGAAGACGATGGCCACATCGGCCTGGGCGGCGATAGCCATGGCGGCGGCGAGATCCTGGCCGTCGGCATAGCACACCATGGACGCCCGGGCGCCGATGGCCGTCAGGGGCGCGGAGGGGTGATAGGTGACCTGGGAAAAGGCCGAGGAGGGGCCGATCGTCACCGGGATTTCGAGCGCCGCCCCGCCGACTGGAATCACCTGTGACGAACCACCGCCTGACAGGACGCCCACATCGGCATGTCCACCGATCACCGCCACCTTGAGGCTAGGCGCCAGGGGCAGCAGGCCCTGGTTCTTCAGCAGGACGGTCCCGGCCTCCGCGGCGGCCTGGGCCACCTCCGCATGGGCCTCATAGTCGATCTCTTCGCGTTCCGGGGGCCGGTCAAAGGCGCCGTGGGCGATCAGGCTGCGCAGGATGCGGCGGACCATGTCGGTCAGTCGCTCGAAGGAAACCTCCCCCTCCTGAACGGCGGTCTTCAGAGGGTCCCCGAAATAGACCTGCTTATCCAGTTGTTCGCCGGACTCCTGGTCGAGGCCGCCCAGCGCGGCCTTGGCGGTGGAGTGGCAGCCGCCCCAGTCGGACATCACCCAGCCGGGATAGGCCCAGTCGCCTTTCAGCACCCGGTTCAACAGGAAGTCATTCTCGCCGCACCAGTCGCCGTTCAGGCGGTTATAGGCGCTCATCACCGAGCCGGGCCGACCCCGCTCGATGCCGATCTGGAAGGCCAGAAGATCGCTTTCGCGCAAATGCCCCTCATCGATCTGCACGTCCACCACGTGGCGGCAGGTCTCCTGATCGTTGATCGCGAAGTGCTTGATCGTGCAGACGATGTCGTTGGACTGCGCCCCGGCGATGGCTTCGCCCACCAGCACGCCGGCCAGCAGCGGGTCTTCGCCGAGATATTCAAAGTTGCGGCCGCAGCGGGGGTCGCGCGTCAGGTTCACGCCGCCGCCGAGCAGGATGTTGAACCCCTTGGCCCGGGCCTCGGCGCCGACCATGGCCCCGGCTTGGCGGGCGAGGTCGGGATCCCAGGCAGAGGCGAGGGCCAGGCCCGACGGCAGGGCGGTGGCGCCGTCGCCCTTGCGCACCTTGCGGGGATTGGCCACGCCTAGGCTGGCGTCCGTCGCGTTCTGGGGCGGAATCCCCAGCCGCGCAACGCCGGGCACGTAGCCAGCGCCCCGCGCCGCATCGGCCGGCGGCGTATCCAGCAGATTGGGCATCGGGCCGTGGACCAGGCCGATCATCTCGTCCAGGGTCAGCTGCGCGATCAGCAGGTCAGCCCGCTCGTCGGGCGAGCGGGCAGGGTCCATCCACGGCCGGGACTCGGCTTGGCTCATCTTCTGGTTCCTCCCCACACGCGGGTCTTCCCGTCGCGCTGCTTGAGCCCCTTGGGGGGTCGAAGGCCGAGGCCTCAGACCAGGGCTTCGAACTCGTCCACCAGGCGCTCCATCTGGGTCATGCCCGCCGCCCAGAAGGCCTTTTCCCGCGGGTTGAGGCCAAACGGCGCCAGGGCCTCCACATAGGTGCGCGAGCCGCCGGCCGACAGCAGGTCCTCATAGAGGGGGGCGAAGCCCTGCGGGTCCTCCCGCCGCTTTTCCATCAGGCCCCGCACCAGCAAGTCGCCGAAGGCGTAGGCATAGACATAGAAGGGCGCGTGGACGAAGTGGCTGACATAGGCCCAGTAATGCTCGTAGCCGGGATTCAGCTTGATGGCCGGCCCCAGGCTCTCGCCCATCACCTCCATCCAGATGGTCGAAATCTCCTCGGTGGAGACCTCGCCCTGCAGGCGGGCGGCGTGGAAGCGGGTTTCGAACTTGTGGAAGGCGATCTGCCGGACCACCGAGTTCAGGCCGTCCTCGATCTTGCCGGCCAGCAGGCCGCGCCGCTCATCGTCGGTGGCGCTGGCCATCAGACGCTCGAACACCAGGCCCTCGCCGAAGATGGAGGCGGTCTCGGCGAGCGTCAGGGGCGTATCGGCCAGAAGGGTGCCGAGGGGCGCGCACAGGGTCTGATGGACTGCATGGCCGAGCTCGTGGGCCAGGGTGAGCACGTCGCGGCGCTCGCCCATATAGTTCATGAACACAAACGGGTGTCGGTCGGCGCTGACCGGATGGGAATAGGCGCCTGACTGCTTGCCGGCCCGCGGCCGGGCGTCGATCCAGGGCTGGGCGAAAAAGGTCTGGGCGGTGTCGGCGAAGCGGGGCGCCAGGGCGGCGAAGGACTCCAGCACCATCTCCTGGGCCTGGGGCCAGCTATAGGTCCGGGGGGGCGCCGCATCGAGGGGGGCGTTGCGGTCCCAATAGTCCAGGCTCTTGCGGCCCATGACCTTGGCCTTGAGGGCGTAATAGCGATGGCTGACGGCCGGATAGGCCTCGGTCACCGCCTCCACCAAGGCCTCGACGGCGTCGGCGTCCACCTCGTTGGCCAGGTGGCGGGAGGCCGCTGGGCTCGGGTATTTCCGCCAGCGGTCGTCCACCTGCTTTTCGTAGGCCAGGGTGTTCAGACACAGGGCGAGAGTCGAGGTCCGCGCCTCCAGGGCCTTGGCCAGACCCTGGCCGGCCTGTTTGCGGCGGGCGCCGTCCGGGTCCGAGAGGCGGTTGAGGGTTTCGGGCAGGGTCAGGGTCTCAGACCCCACCTTGGCGGTCAGCTTGGCCAGGGTCTCGTCATAGAGGCGCATCCAGTTGGCCACGCCAGGCCCTCTGTCGATCATCAGCCGCTCGAGATCGGCGCTCAGTTCGTGGGGACGCGACAGGCGCACCCGCCGCAGCCAGGGCAGCCAGCGCGCCGCCGGGGCGTGGGCGGCCAGGGCGGCCTCCACCTCAGCCTCGTCCAGCTCATTGATTTCCAGGGTGAAGAACAGGGTCTCGGCGCCGATCTGGGCGGCCTTGCTGCGGAAGTCAGCCTCGAACTTCGCCCAGGCCGGATTATCCCTGGCCGTGCTGGCCGACAGGGAGGCATAGGCGCCGACCCCGTAGAGGGCGTTGGTCCCCACCTCATAGAGGGCGATCGTCTCATCCAGACGCTGGCCTAGGACCCCGGGCTCGCCCCGGGCGGCGACCAGTTGGCCCTTGTACTTGAGCAGATCGGCGGCGGCCTTTCGGGCCTTGTCGAGGTCGGCCTCAATGGCCGGATCGGTGCGATCGGCATAGAGGTCGTCAAGACGCCATTCGGGCAGGGTGTCGGTCTTCAGCGGTGCGTTCATGGGATCGATCTAAGCACGTCAGAGCGCCGCCGCCACCTCCCCACCGACGAAGAATCGACCGCCTGCGGGGAGGTGGGGCTCAAGGTCTCAGGGCGCTGGCCTTGGCTTGCGGGCCTCGGACAGCACATAGGCGCGGATGTTCTCGGCCTCGACCTCCGAGAGGTAACGCGAGAAGCCTGCCATGCCCCTGGAGGCCAGGGCGCCATGGAGAACCACCGAGGACCAGTTCTCGTCTGACAGCAGGATGGGCGAGCGCTTCAAGTCGGGCAGATAACGACCCGAGGCGTTGGACCCGTGGCAGACCTGACAATATTGCTGGAAGCTCTCAAAGCCGGCCTTGGCGTTTCCGCGCGAGGCTACGTCGGTCAGGTCGAGGGGCGCGACCTCTGGCAGATCATAGGCCGGCGCTGTGGCGGTTCCCCCAAGCTTGAAGACCAGCAATCGCCCGGGCAGGCGCGACCGGTCGGGCAGAAAGGCGGGCGAGGACAGGGCGCCTGCGCCGCCATAGCCGACCATCAGGGCCACATACTGCTCGCCATTGATCTCGTAGGTCGAGGGCGGGGCGATCACCCCATTCACCGTCTCATAGGACCACAGCTTGGCGCCGGTGGCCGCATCATAGGCCGAGAAGGTCCCCTCGGCGGCGCCC
>NZ_JAUSBZ010000151.1 GCF_030651755.1 Phenylobacterium sp.
TGAGTTGTTCGGGGTTGAACACCCCATACTGCAAGCGCCCATGGCTGGGGCTTCAGGGGTCGCCCTGGCGGTGGCGGTCAGCCGGGCTGGCGGCCTGGGCGCCCTGCCCTGTGCGCTCCTGACCCCCGATCAGGTCCGCCAGCAGGTCACGGAGTACCGCCAGGCTGCGACAGGGCCGCTGAACCTCAACTTCTTCTGCCATCGGCCTACGGAGGATGACGAGGCGGCCGAGACCGCATGGCGGCGACGCCTGGCGCCCTATTATCGCGAACTTGACCTCGACCCGCTGGCGCCGGCCACAGGGGCGGCCCGCGCCCCCTTCGACGACGCATTCTGCCGTCTGGTGGAGGAGGTTCGGCCAGAGGTGGTCAGTTTCCATTTCGGCCTGCCGGAGCCCGTCCTCCTGTCGCGGGTCAGGGCGACGGGCGCCAAGGTGATCAGTTCGGCCACCACGGTGGCTGAGGCGATTTGGCTCGCCGAAGGCGGCTGCGATGCGGTCATCGCCATGGGCTATGAGGCCGGCGGCCATCGCGGCAGTTTCCTGACCGATGACATGAGCGCTCAGCCCGGGCTGATGGCCCTGCTGCCCCAGATTGTCGATGTGGCGCCCGTCCCCGTCATCGCGGCGGGGGGTATCGCCGATGGGCGCGGGATCGCCGCAGCCTTCGCTCTGGGCGCGGCCGCGGTTCAGCTCGGCACCGTCTACCTGCCCGGTCCCCAGTCCCTGATTCCGGCCTTCCACCGTCAGGCGCTGGCTCGCGCCGCCGATGACAGCACGGCCCTGACCAACCTGTTCACCGGCCGCCCGGCCCGGGGGCTGATCAACCGGTTGATGCGGGAGATCGGGCCAATGTCCGCTGATGCTCCAGAATTCCCCAAAGCCGCCGCCGCCCTGGGTCCCCTGCGGACGGCCAGCCCTGCCCCAGAGGATTTCACCAGCCTGTGGGCGGGTCAGGCCGCCGCCCTGGCGGACGCGACCGACGCCGAGGAGCTGACCCTGCGTCTGGCCAAGGCCGGATTGTCGCGGTTGGCCGCTCTCAGCGGAAAGCCTGCCCCGGTTTGATCCCCAGTTTCTTGAAGACCATCGCCGCCGGGCAGAAGCCGGTGAAGGCCGCCTGGATCATGTTGGCGCCGGCGAATGCGCTGAGCAGCATCCACCAGGGGCTGACCAGATAGGCCAGGGCCACCCCAGCCAGGACGACGAGTCCGGCGAAAACAAAGACGGCGCGATCAAGGGTCATTTCAGTTGTTCCTTTTGACAGGCGCGCGGCTCATGCCGCGGCCAGGGCCTGGTTCACCCAGCCGGTGATCTGGTCGGTGGTCAGGGCGCCGGTCCTGCGGGCCACCTCGACCCCATTGTTCAACAGGATGAGGGCGGGGATTCCCGACACCCCCAGGCTGGCGCTCGCCTCGGGCGCCTCGTCGGCGTTGAGTTTGAGCAGCCGAACTCGGGGCTCCAGCCGGCCGGCGGCGGCGGCGAAATGCGGGGCCATGGACCGGCAAGGTCCGCACCAGGGCGCCCAGACGTCCAGCAGCAAAGGAAGGCCGTGATTGGCCCGGCGGTGAACCCGCAGCCCTGCCGCGTCGACATCGGTCGGATGGCCCTGGAACAGCCGGGCGCCGCAGCGACCGCACTTGGCGCCGGCGGCGTCACGCTCTGGAGGGATTCGATTGGCCGCCGAGCAGGCGGGGCAGACGATCTGAAGCATGGTTAGGTCTTCAGCTTGCGGGCGCCGATGATGTCCAGGGCGAGCTTCTCGTAGAAGGGCGTCGCCTCACCACGGCGAATCTTGCTGAGGAAATACTTCTCGAAGCCGATCTTGGCCAGGTGCACCCAGCGGCCCTCGGCGGCCCAGTTCAGGTTGCGCGGCGGGATCTGCGGCTGGGCGATGAAGGCCACGCCGCTGTCGCCGAAATCGGCCAGGCAGATGGCGTTCCAGGTGGCCTGGTGGGTGGGCTCGGCGCCGGCCAGCAGCTCCTTCAGGTTCTCGGCGATGGCGGTCACCATGCTCTCGATCATGAAGCCGGTCTTGGGCACGCCCACCGGCACCGGGGTCTTGCCCATGGGCGGGATCGCTACGCAGACGCCGAGGGAAAAGACATTGGGATAGGTCGGGTTGCGCTGGTGCTTGTCGGCCAGGATGAAGCCCCGGGGATTGGCCAGGCCCTCGACGCCCATGACGGCGGGCACGCCGCGGAAGGCGGGCAGCATCATCGAATAGCTGAACGGCAGGTCGTGGGTCGCCTTGACCGACCCGTCCTCGGCGATCTCCTCCACCGCCATATGACCTTCGGTGACCCTGGCAACCTTGGCGTTGGTGATGAAACTGATGTGCCGCTGGCGCATCTCGCTTTCCAGCAGGCCCTTGGTGTCCCCCACCCCGTCCAGGCCCAGATGGCCCACATAGGGCTCGGCGGTGACGAAGGTCATCGGCACCTGGTCGCGGATCTTGCGCCGCCGCAGCTCGGTGTCGAGGATCATGGCGAATTCATAGGCCGGGCCATAGCAGGAGGCGCCCTGCACCGCGCCCACCACGATCGGCCCTGGCTTGCGGGCGAAGGCCTCAAAGGCCTCGGCCGCCCGTTCAGCGTGCTCCACATGGCAGACCGACTGGGTGAAGCCCTCGGGACCCAGCCCCTCGATTTCGTCGAAGGCCAGCTCTGGGCCCGTGGCGATCACCAGGTAATCGTAGAAGAGACTCTCGCCGTCCCCCAGCTCCAGGCGGTTCTCCTGCGGATGGACGCGGCGGGCGCCGACGCCGGTATAGCCGATCTTCTTCTTGGCCATGATCGGCGGTAGGTGAACTTCGATGGCCTCGCGCTTCCGCCAGCCCACCGCCACCCAGGGGTTTGAAGGCACGAAGTGAAAGGTGTCGCCCTGCGACACCACCATCACCTCGGCCTTTGAGCCGACGGCCTCCTTGATTTCGAAAGCGGCGACCGATCCGCCGAGGCCGGCGCCCAGAATGGCGATAACTGGCTTTTTCATCAGATAACCCTGATCTCTTTCCCGGCCCTGACATTGATCGTCATCAAGGCGGCGTCCGTCCCAAGGCCCCAGTTTGCGATCTCGCTTGAATGGGCCGTTGAAAGCTTTATATGCGTATCTGCGCATATACAATGATTTTCACGATAGGCCGGAGACCCGACCCATGACCCACGCCGTTGACCTCACCCCCGCCGATGTCCGTGACCGCCTCGCGGCCCGCCAGATCGTGCTGATCGATGTCCGTGAGCCGGCCGAATACGCCTCCGAGCGTATCCACGGGGCGCTGAACTTTCCCCTGTCCACCTTCGATCCCCAGGCCCTGCCGGCGGGGGGGCTCCGAGCCATCATCCTGCAATGCGGGTCCGGCAAGCGCTCGGCCATGGCCATGGATCTGTGCCGCAAGGCCGGCGTCGAGGTGGCGGGCCACCTGGAGGGCGGCATCGGCGCCTGGCGCGCGGCTGATCTGCCGGTCGTTCGCATCGACCCGGCCACCGGCGCCGTCCGCGACGCCCGCTAGAACACCGGAAGAGACGCCCATGCGCCCCCTGTTGACCGCAAGCCTGCTGGCCCTGACCCTGGGCGTCGCCGCCTGTTCGGAGACCGCCGCCCCCCCACCGCCGCCGGCGGTCCAGGCGCAGGGCGCCCGTCTCACCCTTCGCCTGCAGCCGGTCGATGACCTGAAGCCGGTGGCCGCCAGCGTGGTCACCCGCGACATGGCCGAAGCCCGGGCGCGGATCGGCGGCACCCTGACCGAGCTCAGGGTCCGGGAGGGGGACGAGGTGCGCAAAGGCCAGCTGATCGGGCGGGTCTCCGACCAGCGCCTGACCCTGGAAACCACCGCCTATGACGCCCAGGCCGCCGCCGCAGCGGCCGAGGCCGCCCGCGCCTCGGCCGAGCTGTCCCGGGTCCAGGTGCTCTACGACAAGGGCTTCTACGCCAAGGCGCGGCTGGAACAGGCCCAGGCCGCCGCCCGGGCCGCCGAGGGCATGGCCGCCGCGGCTCGCGCCCAGCGCGCCGCCAGCGCTGAGATGGGCTCCCAGGGCGCCATTCTGGCCCCCTCCTCCGGTCGGGTGGTGCGAGCTGATGTGCCGGCCGGTTCGGTCGTCGCCGGCGGGCAGTCGGTGGCGACGATCACGTCTGGCGAGCCGTTGCTGAGATTGGAGCTGCCCGAGGGTCAGGCCCGCGCCCTGAGGGTGGGTGACCAGGCGCCGGTCTCCGCCGCCGACCTTCCCGGCTTGGCGGCCTATGGAACCGTGGTTCAGGTCTATCCCTCCGTGACCGGCGGCCAGGTGACCGCCGACCTGCGGGTCGAGGGCCTGCGGGCCGACCTGATCGGTCAGCGGGTGCGGGTGCAGGTCAAGGTGGGCGAGCGCGAAGCCCTGGTGGTCCCCAAAGCCTATGTGGCGACACGGTTCGGACTGGATTTTATCCGCCTGATCGGACCTGACGGCGCGGCCCGCGAGGTGGCTGTGCAGGCGACCCCGGCGCCGACGCCCGGCCAGGTCGAGATCTTGTCCGGCGCCCAGGCTGGCGACGTCCTGATACCGCCGGCCCAGGGAGCGACCCGATGAATCTGGGCATTTCCGGCCGCCTGACCAAGGCCACCATCCATTCGCCGCTGACGCCCTTGGCTCTGCTGGCGGCCATCGCCGTTGGCCTGATGGCCCTGGTCACTATTCCGCGGGAGGAAGAGCCCCAGATCAGCGTCCCCATGGTCGACATCATGGTGGCGACCCCGGGCCTTCGCGCCGCCGACGCCGCCGAACTGGTGGCCAAGCCGCTGGAGACCATCGTCAAATCGATCGACGCGGTGGATCACGTCTATACCCAGGTGCAGGACGATCAGGTCCTGGTCACCGCCCGCTTTGATGTGGGTGAGGATCCTGAGAACGCTGCGGTGCGGGTCCA
>NZ_JAUSBZ010000153.1 GCF_030651755.1 Phenylobacterium sp.
GAAGGCATGGTTCGTTTCGACATGACTTCAGCCGCGACCAATTGCGTCCCCCTTGCGGGTCGTGGAGCCGACTACGTGCGCGACATCTAGCCGTCGATCCAAGCCCCGCCGAGGAAGGCTCGGGCTCCTATCTCGATAGTATGCATCCGGCCTCCCCTTTCCAGGAGACCTCTATCGTGCCCTTCAAGTTGCCGGTTCCCGAAACGCCACATCTTGAGACAGATCGCCTTGTACTTCGGCCCCTAAGGCTAGAGGACGTTCCGGCTGTTCAGCGTCATTTCCCGCACTGGGCGATGGTGCGCCACCTCGTGGCGAAAACGCCTTGGCCATACCCAGCCGATGGGGCGGAAACCCATGTCCGCGCGTGCCTGGAGAAACGCGCCCGCGGCGAGCAGTTCTACTGGGCGATTACGCTCAAGGACGGAGACGACGAGCTGATTGGCCGCATCGACCTGCGGCCAGACGCCGACGTCGGCGCCATGCGTGGCTTCTGGCTGGCTCAGGAATACTGGGGCCGCGGCCTGATGACGGAAGCGGCCGACGCGGTGAACGCCTATGCGTTTGAGGTGCTGGACTGGCCCTTCATCGAGGTGGCCACGAACAGCGCCAACCGGGCGTCTCAACGCATCAAGGAGAAGCAAGGCTTCATCCTCCTCTATATGGGCGTCGGCGAGTATGTCGAGGGTGTCAGAGAGACGGCGTTCTGGCGGCTCAATCAGGAGGCATGGCGGTCACGCCGAGGAGACGCGGCCAGTCGCTAAGCTTCGGAAAACGCGAGGACTGTGGATCCGGTTGGGCTGGTTGTAGAAGGTCCAACCGCCGTTGGGGTTCGCCGGTGCGAGAACCATCCGACTCCCTCCAAAAATGCGAAAAGGCCCCGGCTCTCTCGAACCGGGGCCTCGTCGTTTTGGTCAGTTCAGACCAGCTATCGCTTACGAGCCGGCCTTGGCCGGCGCCGCGGCGCCCTGGCTGGCGAGCGGCGGGCGCGAGAGCGGGAAGAACTTGTCGCTCATGGCCGGCATGGCTTCCGACAGGATGGTGTCGACGCTCCAGCCCTCTTCCTTGGTCTGGGTCGAGATCGGACGGGGCTGGGAATAGAGGATGATGTTCTCACCCGAGGCGCCGAAGATCTGGCCCGAGACGTGGGCGGCGGCCGGGGAGACCAGGGCCACCGACAGGCGGGCGGGCTGGTCGGCGCGGATGGCCTGGGCCATGGCCTCGCGGCGCTTGGCGGCGGCTTCGTCCTTGATCGGCACCGACTGGGTCATGCGGGTCCAGGCGACGGGCGCCAGGCAGTTGGAGCGGACGTTATTGCGTTCGCCCTCCATGGCGATGATCCGCGACAGGCCGGCGATCCCCATCTTGGCCGCGCCGTAATTGGCCTGGCCAATATTGCCCAGCAGCCCCGAGGTCGAGGTGAAGAACATGTAGGCGCCGTCGTTCTGGTTGCGGAACAGCTCGATGGTGGCCCGGGCCACATTGAACGAGCCGCGCATGTGCACGTCGATGACCTTGTCCCAGTCGTCTTCCGACATCTTGTGGAACATCACGTCACGCAGGATGCCGGCCGGATTGATCACCGCATGCAGGCCGCCAAAGGTGTCCATGGCCTGCTCGACCATGCCTTCCACCGACTTGTAGTTGGTGACGCTCTCGGAGTTGGACGCCGCTTCGCCGCCGGCGGCGCGGATTTCCTGGGCGACCTGTTCGGCCGGACCGGCGGAACCTTCGTCCTCGCCCTTCAGGCCGCCGCCCAGGTCATTGACCAGAACCTTGGCGCCCTGCTGCGCGGCGATCAGCGCGCACTCCCGGCCAATGCCGTTTCCGCCCCCGGTGACGAGGACAACCTTGCCGTCTAATACGCCCATGGATCTATCTCCCTAAAAGAATATTGCGCGGATTGTTATTCGAGGCGGTCAGCCTTGCGCAAGTCGGGAAAGAGCTTGGCCCAAAGGCCGGTGACGATCAACGTGCCGACCCCGCCGACGACGGCGGCGGCCACCACCCCCATGAAGCGGGCGAAGACGCCTGCGCGGAACTCGCCCAGCTCGTTGGAGGCGCCGATGAACAGGGTCGAGACCGCCGCCACCCGGCCGCGCATATTGTCGGGAATGACCAGCTGGATCAGGGTCTGGCGCACATAGACGCTCAGCATGTCGGCCCCGCCGAGGATGGCCAGCGCCGCCACCGACAGCCACAGCGAGCGCGAGACCCCGAAGACGATGGTCGCCAGGCCAAAGACCGCGACGCCGGCGAACATGGTCACCCCGGCGTTGGAGCGGATCGGCCGGGCCGCCAGGATCAGGGCGATGACCGTGGCGCCGGCCGCAGGCGCCGCGCGCAGTAGGCCAAAGCCCTCCTCGCCCACATGCAGGATGTCCCGGGCGAACACTGGCAGCAGGGCGGTGGCCCCGCCGAGCAGCACGGCGAACAGATCAAGCGATATGGCCCCGAAGACGATCTTCTGGCGCCACACATAGACCAGCCCCTCCTTGATCAGGGCCAGGCGAGAGCCCGGCTGCAGATCAGGCTTGGTGCGGCCGTTGATGAAGAAGGTCAGGGTGGCGGCGGCGATGTAGAGGCCAAAGGCGGTCTCATAGGCCAGCGCGGTGGAGCGGGCGAGCAACAGGCCGCCGATGGCTGGCCCGACGATGGAGGCGGTCTGCCAGGCCAGGGAATTCCAGGCGATGGCCCGGGGCAACAGGCTGCGGGGCACCAGCATGGGGCCGAGCGCCGTGCCGGCCGGCGACATGAAGGCCCGGCCGGCCCCGAACGCCGCGGCGACGCAGAGCAGCAGGGTCACCGAGGCGAAGCCCTGCCAGGTGGCCACGGCCAGCACGCCGGCGCTGGTCATCTCGACGACGTAGCAGATCAGCAGGATCTTGCGCCGGTCATAGCGGTCGACGGCCTCGCCGGCCGGCAGGGTCAGCAGGAAGACCGGAATGAAGGTCACCAGGCCCACCATGCCGACCACAAAGGCGGCCTCGGCCACGCTCATGGTTTCCCGGGCGAGCGCATAGATGTGCCAGCCGAGCGCCACGCTCTGGATCTGCACCGCCAGGGATCCGGCCCAACGGGAGCCCCAGAACAGGAGATAGCTCCGCTGGCTCAACAGAGCGCGGGCGGAGGGAAGCGGCTCGGGGGCGGAGGGCTGCGACATGGGCGGCGAACTTGGCCTGAGCCGCCCCGCCCCGCAACGGCCGTTTCAGTTTCCATTGACCTTCGCGGCGCGGGGCCTTATCCGCGCGGTTTCCGGCGACATGATCGCCGAGGTCGACTGCGAGGGCGCTCATGTGCGCGCTGCGACGAACCGGGCGCCTGATCCGCGCCCTTTAAGAGCCCCCAGCCCCGCTGACCCGCGGGCCTGGGCCTGTCTGTCCCGCAGCCTGCAAAGACCGCCCATGACCGCCCCCTTCGTTCCCCTTGCGGACTCCGTCCCGAGTCCGGCCCCTGACATCCGTCCCGAAACCCCGCAGGACGGCCCCGCCATCGAGGCCCTGCTCGACCACGCCTTCGGCCCCGGCCGCTTCGCCAAGGCCTCGGAACGGGTGCGCGAGATCGCCCCCCTGCGGCGCGACCTGTCCTTCTGCGCCTGGGAGGCCGACCGCCTGGTGGGCGTGGTCCGCCAGTCGGAGATCGCCATTGGCGGCCATCGTCTGATCTTCCTGGGTCCCCTGGCGGTGGACGCCGCGGCGCGGCGCCTGGGGGCCGGCGCCGCCCTGGTGGAGATCGCCTGCGCGGCGGCCAGGGAGGCCGGCTTTGGCGAGGTGCTGCTGGTCGGCGACATGCCCTATTTCGGCCGGCTGGGCTTTTCGGCCGATGAGACCGGGGCGATCCAGATGCCAGGCCCCCTAGACCGCCGCCGGCTGCTGCTGAAGCGCCTGGCGGCGCGCGCCCCCGCCGATGGCCCGCTGCAGGGCGCCGTAACGGCGCCTTGAGGCGCCCTGCGCGCGCGCCTACCTTCTGTCCATGACAGAGCTCGACTCCAAACCCGGCCTGGACGGGGTGATCGCCGCGGCCAAGCAGGCGCCCGGCCGGGGCCTGCCCCCGGTTCACCTGTGGACCCCCGCCCATTCCGGCGAGATCGACATCGTCATCGCCGTCGATGGCCGCTGGATTCACGAGGGCGCGACCATCAATCGCGCGCCCCTGGTGCGGCTGTTCTCCACGGTCCTGCGCAAGGACCCGGACGGCTACTGGCTGGTGACGCCGGTGGAGAAGATGAAGATCACGGTCGAGGACGCCCCCTTCATCGCCACCGCCCTCGAGCAGGACCAGGACGAGGCCGGCCGCCCCGTCCTGCGCTTCACCACCAATGTGGGCGACGTGGTCGAGGCCGGTCCCGACCACGCTTTGCGGGTGGAGATCGACCCGGTCACCCAGGAGCCCCGGCCCTATCTCCATGTCCGCCGCGGCCTGGAGGCCCTGATCAGCCGGCCGGTCTTCTATGAGCTGGTGGAGATGGCCCAGGCGCGGGACGGGATGCTGGGCGTCGAATCGGCCGGCGCCTGGTTCTCCATCGGGCCCTCGGAGGCGCCGGTCTCGTGAGTCCCAATTCGCCGCTGGCGGCGTTGCGCGAGTGGATCACCCAGCGCCTTGATCCCCTGACCGATCAGAACTTTGACTCAGGTCTCGTGGAGTCCGACTTCGGTCCGCAGAGCGCCGACCTGGCCGCCGGCCCGCCCCTGGCGCCGGCCGCGGTCCTGGTGGGCCTTGTGGAGCGCGAGCACGGCTATTCGGTGCTGCTGACCCGCAGGGCCGACACCCTGCGCCGCCATACGGGCCAGATCGCCTTTCCCGGCGGCCGCCGCGATCCCGGCGAGACCATCTGGGAGACCGCCCTGCGGGAGACCGAGGAAGAGGTCGGCATTCCCCGCAGCCTGGTCACCCTGGGCGGCCTCTCGACCCCCTATCGCACCGGCACGGGCTTTCTGGTGACGCCGGTTGTGGGCTTCATCGCGCCCCACTTCACCCTCTCTCCGAACCCGGCCGAGGTGGCCGATGTCTTCGAGACCCCCTTCGGCTTTCTCATGGACCCGTCCAACCATGAGGAGCATGAGCGGGAGTTCTCCGGTCAGCTGCGGCGGTTCTACGCCATGACCCACGAGAACAGGTTCATATGGGGGGCCACGGCGGGAATGCTGCGGTCACTCTACGACCGGCTTTACGGAGGCGCAGTTGCTTAAGGTCTTTCTCATCCGATCGGTGCTGATCGCGCTGCCCTTCATCGTCTGGTTCATCTGGGCTGAATGGGCCAAGCGCAACGGCCGACCCATGGGGGCCACCCCCTGGGCCTGGCTGGCGACGGCCTCGGCCCTGCTGTTTGGCCTTTCGCTGATGATCACCGTCGTGTTCCAATCGGATAACCGCGGCGAGGTCTATGTGCCCGCCGAGGTCACAGAAGGCGGCCGGGTCGCCCCGGGCGGCTTCCAGAAAAAGGAAACGCCAGCCCAATGAGCGAGAGCCTTGGTCCACGTCCCTGGTTGAGCGCCCCGGCGACGGTGGCGGTGTTTGACGCCCTGGAGGCCCAGGGCGGCCCCGGCTGCGTGCGTGTGGTGGGCGGGGCGGTGCGCAATGCGGTGATCGGCGCGCCGGTGGGCGATATCGACATCGCCACCCAGCTGACCCCCGAGGTCGTCACCCAGGCTCTCGAGACCGCCGGTCTGAAGGCCATTCCCACCGGTCTCGACCACGGCACGGTGACGGCGCTCGCCCACGGCCAGACCTTCGAGATCACCACCCTGCGGCGGGACGTGGAGACCGACGGCCGCCGCGCGGTGGTGGCCTTCACCACCGACTGGGCCGAAGACGCCCAGCGCCGGGACTTCACCCTCAACGCCCTCTACGCCGACCGCGACGGGACCCTGCACGATCCCCTGGGAACCGGCCTGGCCGACGCGAGGGCAAGGCGCGTGGTCTTTGTCGGCGAGGCCCGCACCCGGATCGCCGAGGACTATCTGCGCATCCTGCGCTTCTTCCGCTTCCAGGCCTGGTATGGCCGTGGCGAGGCTGATCCCGAGGCGCTGGCCGCCTGCGAGGCCCTGCGCGACACCCTGGCCGACCGACCGGGCGAGCGGATATCGAAGGAACTGCTCAAGCTGCTCGCCGCCGACGATCCCCGGGCCAGCATCCGCCAGATGGCGAGCGCCGGCATCCTCGACGTCATCCTGCCCCCCGTGGGCGATCTCCATGACTTCGAGGCCCTGGTGGAGATCGAGAGCGAGATGCTGTTCGAGTGCGACCCCCTCCTGCGCCTGGCCTGCCTGCTGCCGGCCGATCAGATCGCCGTGGCCCAGGCCGCCGAGCGCCTGCGCCTGTCAGGCGCCGAGCGCGACCGGCTGATCTCCGCCAAGGGGCAGGGACCTCGGATCACCAGCTGGATGAGCCCGCGGGAAACCCGCCGGGCGGTCTATGCGCTCACCGCGCCGGCCTTCCACGACCGGATCAAGCTTGCCTGGGCCAGGTCCAACCGCTCGGCCACCGCGGCCCAGTGGCGGGGCCTGCTGGCGCTCTGCGACAGTTGGACCCCGCCGCCCTTCCCCCTGAACGGGGACGAGGTGGTCCATGCCGGGGTCCCCAAGGGTCCCATGGTCGGGCAGGTGCTGCGCGAGGTGGAGGACTGGTGGATCGACCACGACTTCCTGGAGGACAAGTTCTCGGCCATCGAGAAGCTCAAGGCCGTGGCCCAGGGCCTGGCCTACTGATCATCCATGAAGCTCGGCATTCTGAAGACCGGCGCGCCGCCGGCGCCGCTGGAGTCCCAGTTCGGCGGCTATCCGGACATGTTCCAGCGCCTGCTGGGGCAGGACGCCCACGACTATGTCGTGTTCGACGCCGCGGCCGGCGTCCTGCCCGAGCGGGCGGAGGCCTGCGACGCCTACCTGATCACCGGCTCATCGGCCGGCGTCTATGAGTCCGAGCCCTGGATCGCCGGCCTGATCGGCTTCCTGCAGGCCGCCCGCGGCCGCGCTGGCTTGGTGGGGGTTTGCTTTGGTCACCAGATCATGGCCCAGGCCTTCGGGGGTCAGGTGATCTGCTCGCCCAAGGGCTGGGGGATAGGGCTTCACACCTATGACCTGCTGGAGCCCGTTTCAGGGCTTGAGCCCGGCGGGTCCCTGTCGGCGCCAGCCTCGCATCAGGATCAGGTGGTGTCGCCGCCCCCTGGCGCCCGGGTGCTGGCCGCCAGCGCCTTCACCCCCTTCGGCATGCTCGCCTATGACGACCAGCCGGCGATTTCGATCCAGCTTCACCCCGAATTCGAACCGGCCTACGCCCGGGCCCTGATCGAGGCCCGGCGCGGCAGTCGCTATGACGATGCGCAGGCCGATCAGGCTGTGGCCAGTTATGCGGCGCCGAACGACCGGGCGGCCCTGGCCAGCTGGATTTCGGCGTTTCTTGCAACATTGCCGACAGCCAGGGGTTAGATCATCGATTGTCCGCTCCGAGGCCGTCAAAGGGAGAGCCCGCCGTGAAGCCATTTCGATGGATGATCGTTGTCGCCAGCGCCGCCGCCGCCCTGCTGGTGGCCAGCGTCGAAACCCAGGCGGCCAATCCCGAGCCGATTTCCCCTGAGACCTTTGTCGCCTGGCTGGACGATCTGACCTGAGTCGGAGCCTCGACAGGTCCGACTGATCCTATGGAACAGCAGGGGGCCTAGACGGTTTCGGCTGTCCAGACGAAGGCGCTCAGGCGAGCGCCCTGGTCGAGAAACTCAAGGTCTAGGGCCTCGTCCACAGGACCCTCATAGCCCGCCAGATCGAGAATATAGCCCAGCTTCGGCTGGCCTGGGCGATAGCAGACCAGCGCCTGGGCCCATTCCGCCTCGCCGGGTCCGCAGCCCTCCAGGTCCAGCCCCAAGGTTCCCCAGCTGGCGCCGATCTCCTCGCCCAGGGGGCCGACCACCGGGCCTGCCCGGCCCAGGATCTGTCCCACCCGCTCCGGATCGGCGCCAGGATGCAGGTCGAGGGCCAGGCCGTCGGGACGGCGCACAGTGATGATCTGCCCCTCGGCCCCGTCGCTCGGCGCCCGGCGTATGGTCGCATCGGGGAAATAGGCGGTGACGCTGCGCACGCTCAGCCGGGTGGCGCCGTTGATCTCACCGGCGCCGGTCTCGCTGAAGGTGATCAGAATCGGACCGACCACCGCAGCGCTCCGGGGCGGTTCGGTGGTCGTGGCGGCCCCCGAATCGGCGGGTCGTGACGTCTGCGGGCCGCAGGCCGCCAGAAGTAGGCCGACCGCGACAGTACTCAACAGGGCTCGCATGGATTGACCCTCGCACAGGCAAGAGGACGGACGCAAATCCGACCTGATCTCAGGGCCAGCTGACCATGGGCGGCATGGAGGACAGGATCGAGGTGATGTTGCCCCCGGTCTTCAGGCCGAACATCGTCCCGCGGTCATAGAGCAGGTTGAATTCAACATACCGTCCCCGGCGCACCAGTTGCTCCTGCCGGTCGGCCTCGGTCCAAGGTGTGGCCATGCGGCCCCGGGCGATGGCCGGATAGATCTCGGCGAAGGCCTTGCCCACGTCCTGGGTGAAGGCGAAATCCCGCTCCCAGTCGCCGGAATTGTGGTGGTCATAGAAGATGCCGCCAATCCCCCGGGGCTCATTGCGGTGCGGCAGGAAGAAGTACTCGTCGCAGCGGGCCTTGTAGGGGCCATACCAGTCGGGATCATGCCGATCACAGGCCGCCTTCATCGCCCCATGGAAGGCGACGGCGTCGGGGTTTTCCTGGTTGCGCTGATAGTCCTGGGTCGGCGTCAGGTCGGCGCCGCCGCCGAACCAGCTCTGCCGGGTGGCCAGGAAGCGGGTGTTCATGTGCACGGCCGGCACATGCGGATTGCGCATGTGGGCGATCAGGCTGATGCCCGTGGCGGTGAACGACGGATCCTCGTCGGCGCCGGGCATGGTGGCGGCCATCTCCGGGGTGAAGGTCCCATGCACCAGGCTGATATGAACGCCGCACTTCTCGAAGAAGCGGCCGCCCTTCATGAAGCCCATCACCCCGCCGCCGCCGGCCGGCCGGTCCCAGGGGGTCAGTTCGAACCGACCGGGCTCCCCGGGATAGAGATCGCCCGGCGCCTCGTCCTCCAGGGCTTCGAACGCCGCGACGATCTGGTCACGGAGGGAATCGAACCAGGCCCGGGCCCGGGTGTTGCGATCGGCGAGGGTGGCGGCGTCTGTCATGAGGCAAAGGGCTTAGAGCGCGTTCCGATAAGTGGGAACCGGTTATCGGGACGAAACGCGCTCAAGACTTAGAATTTGGAGCCTGATGCGATCGGACGATTCCGACTGATCGCATCAGGCTCTAGGGAATCCGTCGGTCTGGCGCAACGCCTCCGAAAGACCGATGGCCGCTGAAACCGTCAGGTTGAGGGACCTGGCCTCTGGCGCGAGCGGGATCAACAGCCGCGCCTGGGCCACCTCATGTACGTCTTCGGGCACGCCCGAACTCTCCCGGCCAAAGAGCAGGGTGTCGCCCGCCTGGAAGGCGAAACTGTGCAAGGGCTGGGCGCCGCGGGTGGTGAACAGCACCAGCCGCCCCTCCTGCCGCTCCGGCGCGGCCATGAAAGCCTCGAAGCTGTCGCGGCGGGTCCAGCGGGCCAGGCGGCCGTAATCCAGGGCTGCGCGCCGCACAGCCTTATCGGATAACGGGAAGCCGCAGGGCTCGATCACCTCAAGGTCGACATCCAGGCAGGCGGCGAGACGGAGCGCCGCGCCGACGTTTTGCGGAATGTCTGGTTGAAAAAGGGCCAAACGCATTCTAAGCGAACCACCGACGGAATTTGCTGGGGCGTGGAACGAATCGCGAGGCTTGTCGCCGCACCTTGGCGGCATGGCTAGTGCGACATTTCCCATAGCCCTATATGGGTTCCATAGCAGGGCTGTCCCGGAACGTCTGGGGCGGTCGACAGACGGGGCGTCGCGGGCATTGCCGTGAGCGCCCGAACGGGCGGCGGTTTTCCATTCGAGGACCGGCGCCTCAACCGAAGGGTAGCTTAAAGGTGGCCGACACCGTCGTGGGCGAAAATCCCGATCCGCATGCCGCGGGCGAAGACCCGAACCGGCGCGACTTCATTCATATCGCCGCAGGCGCGGCGGCCGTGGGCGCCGTAGGCGCCCTGGCCTGGCCGTTCATCGATCAGATGAACCCCTCGGCGGATACGCTGGCCCTGGCCTCGGTCGAGTTCGACCTGTCCAAGGTCGCCCTGGGCCAGCAGGTCACGATCAAGTGGCGCGGCAAGCCCCTGTTCATCCGCAAGCGCACCGAGGCCGAGATCGCCGCGGCGATCGCCGATGACGGCGCCAACCTGCCTGACCCGCAGACCGACGCCGAGCGTCACAAGCCGGGCAAGGCCGAGTGGATGATCCTGATCGGCGCCTGCACCCATCTGGGCTGCGTGCCGACCTTCGCCGGCGGCGACTATGGCGGCTGGTTCTGCCCCTGCCACGGCTCGCATTATGACACGTCGGGCCGCATCCGCAGGGGGCCTGCGCCCCTCAACCTGCCGGTGCCGGAATATGAGTTCCTCTCCGACACGACCGTGAAGGTGGGCTGAGAGCCATGAGCGGACATTCCACTTACGAACCCAAGACCGGCATCGAGCGCTGGCTCGACACCCGCCTGCCGATCGTGCGGCTGGGCTGGGACAGCATCGTCGACTATCCGACGCCGAAGAACCTGAACTACTGGTGGACCTTCGGGGGCATCCTGGCGGTCTGCCTGATGATCCAGATCGTCACCGGCATCGTGCTGGCAATGCACTATGTGCCGCACGTGGACCACGCCTTCGCCTCGGTCGAGCGCATCATGCGCGACGTGAACTATGGCTGGCTGATCCGCTACATGCACGCCAACGGGGCCTCGATGTTCTTCATCGCGGTCTATATCCACATGTTCCGCGGCCTCTATTACGGGTCCTACAAGGCGCCGCGCGAGGTGCTGTGGATCCTGGGCTGCATCATCTACCTGCTGATGATGGCCACGGCCTTCATGGGCTATGTCCTGCCCTGGGGTCAGATGAGCTTCCACGGCGCGGTCGTCATCACCAACCTGTTCGGCGCCCTGCCGATCGTCGGCGAGGGCATCACCACCTGGCTGTGGGGCGGCTTTGCGGTGGATAACGCCACCCTGAACCGCTTCTTCTCCCTGCATTTCCTGCTGCCGTTCATGATCGCCGGCGTCGTGGGCCTGCACATCTGGGCCCTGCACGTGCCCGGCAACAACAACCCCACCGGCGTGAACGTGCAGTCCAAGGCCGATACGGTGCCCTTCCACCCGTACTATACGGTGAAGGACGGCTTCGCGATCGTGCTGTTCCTGATCCTGTTCGCCTCCTTCCTGTTCTACAATCCCAACGCGCTTGGCCACGCGGACAACTACATCCCGGCCAACCCGCTGGTGACGCCGACCCACATCGTGCCGGAATGGTATTTCCTGCCCTTCTACGCGATCCTTCGGGCGGTGCCCGACAAGCTGGGCGGCGTGATCCTGATGTTCGGCGCCATCGCGGTGCTGTTCGTCCTGCCCTGGCTCGACACCTCCAAGGTGCGGTCCATGCGCTATCGTCCGACAGGCAAGCTCTACTTCCTGATCTTCGTCCTGGACTGCCTGGTGCTCGGCTATTGCGGCGGTCAGCTCCCCGACGACCATGTGATCCCGGGGCTGTCGACCTTCACCCTGATCGACGCGGACCTGAACAGCTTCGTCTGGCTCTCGCGCTTGGCCACCCTCTACTACTTCGGCTACTTCCTGGTGGTCCTGCCGCTCCTTGGCCTCACCGAGACGCCGACGGCCCAGCCGGAATCGATCTCCACGCCTGTCCTGTCGCATCCGGCAGGCCTGCCGGCCGGCGCGACGGCTGCGCCTGAAAAGAAGGGTTGAGCCCAGATGCTGCGTAAAGGTATCGCTCTAGCGGCGCTCGGCCTGGCCCTGGTGGCGGGTCCGGCGCTCGCCGCCGGGGGCGCCGCGACCCCCAAGCACGTGGACTTCAGCTTCAAAGGTCCGTTCGGCAAGTTCGACCAGGCCCAGCTGCAGCGCGGCTACAAGGTCTATCGGGAGGTCTGCGCGGCCTGCCACAGCATGGACCTGGTGTCGTTCCGCAACCTCGGCCAGAAGGGCGGACCCTTCTATGATCCGGCCTATGGCAATCCGAACGACAATCCGTACGTGAAGACCATCGCGGCGGAATATCAGATCAACGACATCGACTCCGAGACCGGCGACGTCATTCAGCGTCCCGGCACCTCGGCCGACACCTTCCCCAACCCCTATCCCAATGAGGCGGCGGCGCGGGCGGGCAATGGCGGCGCCATGCCGCCGGACCTGTCGGTGATGGCCAAGGCCCGCCACCACGGGGCCGACTACATCTATTCCCTGCTGGCGGGTTATCGCGAACCGCCGGCCGGCCTTCAGGTGACCCCGGGCCAGTACTACAATCCCTATATGGCCGGTGACACGACCCCGTTCTGGACCGGCGAGGGCCATGCGCCGGAGGGCGGCTTCATCGCCATGCCGCCGCAGCTGGCCCCCGACAAGGTCAGCTATGACGACGGCACCCCGTCGACCATCGATCAGCAGGCCAAGGACGTGGCGGCCTTCCTTTACTGGGCCGCTGAGCCCAAGATGGAGGAGCGCAAGGCCTTCGGCTTTGGGGCGATGATCTATCTCGTGATCTTCGCCGGCCTGCTCTATGCGAGCTACCGCCGCATCTGGCGCAACGTCGCCCACTAGGGTGATCGGCCAGATCTGAACAGAAGACCCGCCGGGGGCGACCCGGCGGGTTTTTTCTTACTTGTCGACCAGATAGAGCCGCCCGGCCGGGAAGTCGAACCGCAGTCGCCAGCGGCCCAGGACCTGCAGACCGATGGCGCCGTCCGCAGCCGACCGCCCGTCGCTCAGGCCCGCCCTGAGGTGTTCAAACAGCCTGTCCCCCAGAGACAGGGCTCGCAACTCGGCCCGACCCTCCTCATACGGCGACAGGGTCTTGGCCTCGGCGCCTGGAACCGCCGCGATGGCGGGCGACAGCCTCACGCCGGCGTCCAGGCCAGTCGCGGGGGTCAGGGCCGCCGTCCGCGCCGTGGGACCGTCGCTGATCGCTACGCTCACCACGGGTGTGGCGCCCATCCAGCTGATCGGGACGCCCGGGCCTGCGGGGCGGGGCAGGGCGCCAGCCAGGGCTAGGGTCAGCCGACAGGGGGAGGTGTCCAGCTCGACGACGAAGCCGCGCAGGATGTCGGCGCCGATCACTCCGGCGATGGGGGTGGGAAAGGCCCAGGTTCGCGCGTCCAGGTCCTCCACGGCCAAGTCCTGCGCGGCCACCCGGGCGCCGGCCAGGCTGACCCCTCCCCACATGGCCTCCCCCTCATGGCCGGCGGCCTGGGCCCGGGTGTTGTGGATCGCGCTGTGATCGGCGCCGGTGTCGATGATGAAGTCGCCGCTGACCCCGGCCGCCGTGGCCGGCGCCACCAGCACCCCGCGGTCCAGCCAGCAGGCGACTTCGGCGCCCATCGCCTCGCCGCTGAAGGCGGCCAGGCCGCAGGCCAACAGGGCGGCTCGCGCAATCATCGTCAGATCCCGTCGCCCCCATAGCCAGGGCCGCGTGGCTTCGGCCATAACAGAGGCTCAGCCGACAGGGGAGGGGTCATGGACCTGCGCAACGCCATCCGCACCATTCCGGACTATCCCAAGCCGGGTATTCAGTTCCGCGACATCACCACCCTGCTGGCCGACGCCCGGGCCTTCCGCCAGGCGGTGGACGAGCTGGTTCAGCCCTTTGCGGGCCTGAAGATCGACAAGGTGGCCGGTATCGAGGCCCGCGGATTCATCCTGGGCGGGGCCGTCGCCCATCAGCTCTCGGCCGGCTTCGTCCCCCTGCGCAAGAAGGGCAAGCTGCCCCACAGGACCCGGTCGGTGGAGTACGCCCTGGAATATGGCTCCGACGCCCTGGAGGTCCATCTGGACGCCTTCCTGGCCGGGGAGCGGATCATGCTGGTGGACGACCTGATCGCCACCGGCGGCACGGCCCTGGCGGCCGTCGACCTGCTGCGTCAGGGCGGCGCGGAGATCGTGGCTGCGGCCTTCGTGGTGGACCTGCCCGAGCTCGGCGGCGCGGCCCGGCTCGCGGCCGCCGGCGTGCCCGTCTCGACCCTGGTGGCCTTCGAGGGGCACTAGAGCCGCAACGCCGCGTCAGGCGCCTTCGCCGCGTCCCCCGCCGCTGCGGGCGAAGAGCTGCAGGGTCCGCAGGCGGGCCAGGCGGGCGGCGTCGGGCTGATAGTCCTTGCGCCGGTCCGATACGAAGCCGTGGCCGGCGTCGTACAGGTGCACGGGCATGTCGGGATAGCGCTCGCGGATTTCCTCGACCTTCTCCAGGGGGATCGAGGCGTCGGTCTTGCCGAAGTGCAGGATGGTCGGGCAGCGGGGCGCCTGGTCCAGCAGTTCGCTGATCCGCCGGCCATAGAAGCAGGAGGCGGCCGCCACCCCCTCGCATCGCGCCGCCACGGCCCAGCTCGCCGCCCCGCCCCAGCAGAAGCCGGTGACGAAGACCGGGCCCTTCAGCGCGTCGATCGCCGCCTGGGCGTCACCAACCACCTCGTCCCAGGGCGCAGCCTGGGAGAGCGCCACGGCCCTGGCCAGGTCGTCGGGCTCATAGCTGGCCTCAAACCCCTGCTGCTGGCGGTCGAAGAAGGCCGGCGCGATCACCTCATAGCCGTCCTCGGCGAAACCGTCGGCCAGTTCGCGGATATGGTCGGTGACCCCGAAGATCTCCTGGATCAGCACCAGCCCGCCCCGGCGGGCGTCGCCCGGCTTCACGTGATAGGCGTCAAAGGAAAAGCCGTCGGCCCGGCTCACCAGCTGGATGGTCGCTCCGGCCCGGCTCATACGCTTTCGAACAGTTCGCGGGTGCGCAGGCGGGCGAGGTCGGCGGCCTCCTCGTGATAGCGCTCAGGGCTCCCATTGTTGAAGCCGTGGCCCGCGCCTTCGTAGATGTAGACCGGCACTTCGGGGTGGGCGGCCTTCACTGCGGCCTCCACCTCATCGGCCTTGATGCCCGGATCGGTGTGGCCCAGGTGGACGATCACCGGGCAAGCGAGCGGCAGGTCGGCATTGGCCTTGACCATGCTGCCGTAATAGCTCGACGCCGCCGCGATCCCCTCGACCTTGGCCGCGCTCAGCCAGGCCAGCGAGCCGCCATAGCAATAGCCCACCACACAGACCTTGCCCCGGGACGACAGGAAGTCCCGCGCCGCGGCGATATCGGCCAGGGCCTGGTCCAGGGGCGTGGCCCGGGCGTGGGCGACGCCCGCCGCCAGCCCCTCGGCGTCATGTCCGGCGGTGAACCCCCGGGCGCGGCGGTCAAACAGGGAAGGGGCCACGGCCTCGTATCCGGCCTTGGCCCAGCGCTCGACATCGGCGCGGACATATTTGTCGATGCCGAAGATCTCCTGCAGCACGATGACCCCGCCCTTGCGCGGGGTGAACGGCGCCTCGTGATAGGCCGACAGCTCATAGCCGTCGGCGCCGCTCTTCAGCGTAATGGTCTCGCCCATGGATGTTCTCCCTTGGCGCAAAGCCTAGGGCCAGGGACGGGCGCCTGTCACGCCCCTCTGAACGAGGCCTAGACGTTGAACCGGAAGTTCATCACGTCGCCGTCCTGGACGACGTACTCCTTGCCTTCCTGGCGCAGCTTGCCCACGTCCCGGGCGCCGGCCTCGCCGCCGAACTTCACATAGTCCTCATAGGCGATGGTTTCGGCCCGGATGAAGCCCTTCTCGAAGTCGGTATGGATCACCCCGGCCGCCTGCGGGGCGGTGGCGCCCACGGGAATCGTCCAGGCCCGGGTCTCCTTGGGTCCGCAGGTGAAATAGCTCTGCAGGCCCAGCAGCTTGAAGGCCTCGCGGATCATGCGGTTGAGGCCCGGCTCTTCCAGGCCCAGGGTCTCCAGGAACTCCGCCCGCTCGGCGGCGTCCAGCATGGCGATCTCGCTCTCGATCTGGGCGGAGATCACGACGCTCTCGGCGTCGTCGCGCTTGGCCCGCTCGGCCACCGCGGCCGACATCTCGTTGCCGGTCCCGGCCGCGCCCTCGTCCACATTGCAGACATAGAGGGTCGGCTTGGCGGTCAGCAGCTGCAGCATCCGCCAGGCCTTCTCGTCGTCCTCGGCGATCTTGGCCACCCGGGCCGGACGGCCGGCGTTCAGCTCTTCGAGGGCCAGCTTCACCAGGCGCAGGGTGTTGGCGCTCTCCTTGTCGCCGGTCTTGGCCCGCTTATCGAGATTGGCGACCCGCTTCTCCAGGCTTTCCAGATCGGCCAGCATCAGCTCGGTCTCGATGATCTCCAGGTCGGCCAGGGGATCGATGCGGCCCTCGACGTGGGTGATGTCGTCATTGACGAAGCAGCGGGCGACGAAGGCCACGGCGTCGCAGTCGCGGATGTTGGCCAGGAACTGGTTGCCCAGCCCCTCGCCCTTGGAGGCGCCGCGGACCAGGCCCGCCACATCGACGAAGTTGATCCGGGCCGGAATGATCTCCTTGGAGCCCGCCACCTTGGCCAGGGCCTCCAGCCGCGGCTCGGGCACCGCCACGTCGCCCACATTCGGCTCGATGGTGCAGAACGGATAGTTGGCCGCCTGGGCCGCCGCCGTCTGGGTGAGCGCGTTGAACAGGGTGGACTTGCCGACATTGGGCAGGCCGACGATGGCGACTTTGAGAGCCATGGAGTCCTCGGAGAAATGGAGCTGACGCCGTCTTAACCGAGCCGGCCGGGATTGTCGTCAGCGCGACGGCTATTGGTCGTTTCGGCCCTGGCGCTGCTGGCGGGTGTCGGCCTTGTCGGCTGGGGCCAGGCGCATGACCTCGGCCTGGTACTTCTCGTCCTCGCCGGCCGCCAGCAGGGGCGCGGCCTCGGCGCAGGCAGCTAGCAGCTCGCTCAACCAGGCCTGCTCGACCTTGTGGAAGTCCGACAGCACGTGGCCCTGGACCAGTTCCTTGTGGCCGGGATGGCCGACGCCCAGCCGGGCGCGGCGGAAGTCGGGACCCACCTGGCCGGAGATGGAGCGGATGCCGTTATTGCCGGCCGCGCCGCCGCCGGCCTTCATGCGAAACCGGCCAGGCGCCAGGTCGATCTCGTCATGGAAGACCACCAGGTCGGCCGGCGTCAGCTTGTAGAATTTCAGCGCCTCGCCGACCGCATTGCCGCTGTCGTTGTAGTAGGTCTGAGGCTTCAGGATCAGGGCGCGGACCGCGCCCTTCGGCGTGTCGATGCCACCTTCGCGGGCCAGGGACTGAAACCTTGACCGCTCGGGGGCAAAGTTCCACCGCCGGGCGATCTCATCGACCGCCATGGCGCCGACATTGTGCCGGTTGCCGGCGTAGCGGCCGCCGGGATTGCCCAGGCCAGCGAGGATCAGCATGCGACCCTCCGCGGCAGATGGGCGCTCGTTGGACGGCTCCGGAAGCGGGGCAGCGTCAAGGGCGGGCCTGGCCCGGTTCAGATGAGGCCATCTGAACCGGAAAGGAATTTAGGCCTCGGTCTCGCCGGTGGGACCAGCGGTCTCGGCGTCGGCGGCGGCGTCTTGGGCGGCCTGGGCCGAGGAGCCCGCCAGGGTCGCGACGACGAAGTCACGGTCCAGGGTGGTCTCGACGCCCTTGGGCAGCTTGAAGCCCGAGATGCGGATGGTGTCGCCGATGTCCAGGCCCGTCAGGTCGAAGATCAGCTCTTCGGGGATGGCGTCGGCCAGGCAGGACAGCTCGACATCGTGACGCACCACATTGAGGGTGCCGCCGCGCTTCAGGCCGGGCGACTCTTCGTGGTTGGTGAAGTGCACCGGCACGGAGATCTTGATCTTCTGGTGCTCATCGACCCGGTACAGGTCGAAATGCCAGGGCTCGTCGGTCACCGGATGCATGTCGATGGCCTTGGCGATGACCGGCTGGGTCTCGTCGCCATACTTCAGGGTCACCAGGTGGCCCAGCAGCTTGCCGGTGTAGAGCGCCTTGCGGAACTCATTGGCGGGCACGGCGATCGCCACCGGATCCTTCGCGCCGCCATACAGCACGCCGGGGACCTTGCCGCTACGGCGCACGCTGCGCGTGGCGCCGGTGCCGGTCTGCTCACGCACTTCAACATTCAATACGATATCGGCCATCGCCCTGCCTCAAAACGAAACCGCCGCGCGAACCCGCGCGGCGTGGGTCGCGATCCCGGGGGGGATCGGAAGGTGGGCGTCATTACACAGAAGTTGACCCTCTGGCAACGGCGCCCGCCGACTTCAGCGTGATTTAACCGCGCTGAACGCTGCGGTCTCGGCCGAGGCGCCGGTTTGCGCCACCTGGACCGGCGTCACCTTGGCCGGATCGACCAGGCCGGCGCCCTTCATCAGGCACTGTCCGGTGTCCATCAGGGCGTGCTGGCCCAGGCAGAACACGTCCTCGTAATGCGGCTTGGACACCGCCAGGCACTGATAGAGATTCAGCTTGGCCATGTTCAGGCAGGAGGCCGAGGTGGGCTCGATCATCACCGCGGTCAGCAGCTCGGCGCGATTCTCACCGGCCTCGCCCAGCACCGCCAGGGCGGCCACAGCCAGGCTGCGCAGGACCATACGGCTGTAGGGGGGCTCCACCGGGGCGGCGGTCAGGTCCAGCACGCCGGCGCCGATGGCGGCCTGTTGCAGGCGGGCGGTCTCTTCAAGCTCGCCGACGATCGGGGTGGCCGACAGGGCCTTGGCCTGGGACAGGCGCAGGGCGCGGTTCTCGACCTCGGCCCTGGACCAGCGGGCCTTCTGGACGTCATAGGCGGCCTGCTTGACCGCAGAGCCGGTCTCGAACAGGCGCTTGCCCTCGGCCCCGTAGGCGGCGATCACCAGGCCCGCCGCGCTCTTGGCGCCCGGCAGCGTCGCCGCATAGGTCGGGTCGGCCACCAGATCGGCGAACATCTTGTTCCGCGTCTCAGGATTGGTGGAATAGCTGCGCACCGCGGCGACGAACTCGGGGTCCTGCAGGGCGGCTACGGCGCCATAGGCCACCGCCCCTTTCAGGAGCTGGATCGGCTCATAGGCCGCGCTGGTCTTCAGCGACTCGGCGATCTCGGCCCCGTCGTCGAAGGACGGCGAGATGGCCGAGGAGCGAGTGACGTAATAGCGGTAGGCGCTGGCCTGCTCGATCAGGGACGGGGCAAGCGCCAAGGCCGGCGGCAGCGGCGCCGGGGCTTCCGGCTTGGGTTCCGCGCACCCCGCAAGGACCGCGGTTCCAATCAGGGCCAGCGCGGTCAGCGCGCTGCGAAAACCAATAGCCGAGCTCATGGGTCGATCTTCCCCTTAACGTACGTCAGCGAACATAGCATGTTCGTTCAGACGATATCATGGCCTCAAGATCGTAAACTATTGTTCACCAAGCTTAGCCAGTCGTATCCCCTGTGAAGCGAGGCCCGTCCGGGGCTCAATCAAAGAGTTTGGAGACGGACTCTTCATTGGCGATGCGGCGAACCGCCTCACCGATCAGGGCCGCGCAGCTCACATAGCGAATCTTGGCCGCCGAGGCGGCGCGTTCAGGCGCGGCGATCGAATCGGTCATCACCAGCTCCTTGAGCACCGAGGCGTCGACCCGCTCGATCGCTGCGCCGGACAGCACCCCGTGGGTGACATAGGCCGAGACTTCCGACGCCCCGCCGTCAACCAGGGCCTGGGCGGCGTTGCACAGGGTGCCGCCCCCGTCGATGATGTCGTCGAACAGCACGCAGCGGCGGTCCTGGACGTCGCCGATGATGTTGGCCACCTCGCTCTTGCCGGGGCCCGAGCGACGCTTGTCGACAATGGCCAGCTCGGCGTTCAGGCGGCTGGCCACGGCCAGGGCCCGGACCACCCCGCCCACATCGGGCGAGACGATCATCAGTTCGTCGGGCTTGGGGTAGTGGGCCTTGATGTCATTGGCCAGCAGGGGGGCCGACAGCAGGTTGTCGGTGGGAATGTCGAAGAAGCCCTGGATCTGGCCCGAGTGCAGATCCATGGTCAGGACCCGGTCGGCGCCGGCCCGGGTGATCAGGTTGGAGACCAGCTTGGCCGAGATGGGGGTGCGCCCGCCCGTCTTCCGATCCTGCCGGGCGTAGCCGAAATAGGGCATCACCGCGGTGATCCGCCGGGCCGAGGCGCGTTTCAGCGCATCGATGCAGATCAGCAGCTCCATCAGATTGTCGTTGGTGGGGTAGCTGGTGGACTGGATCACGAAGACGTCCTCACCGCGGACGTTTTCGTCGATGGTCACCCAGACCTCATTGTCGGCGAACCGTTTGACCTGAGCCTTGGTCAGGGGAATGTCGAGATGGTCGGAGACGGCCTGAGCGAGAGCCTGATTAGAATTGCCCGCCAGCAGCTTCATGGAATCCCTCGGGGTCGTTCCGCATGAGTCAGGCGGGCTTTAATGCAGGGGGCCGACCCCCGGCAACCCTCAGCTACAGAAGGATGGCCGATAACAGCCGCCCATAGTCGCCTTCCCCCCGCTGAAAGGCCCGGCGGTTGGAGAAAAAGTGGTCCGGTTCGGCGCAGGTGTCGCGGCCGATCCACTCCCCCTGGGTGACGCCCGCCGCCGCGATCTGGGCCAGAACAAAGGCCGGCAGGTCGAACTGGCGCTTCTGGTCGGTGGCGCCGGGGCGGAAAAAACGGCCATTGGCGCCGTCGGCTTCCATGAACTGTTCAAGGAATTCCAGGCCCACCTCATAGGAGTCGGGTCCGATACAGGGACCCACCGCCGCCAGGATGCGCCCACGCTCGGCGCCCAGGCGCTCCATCTGCGCCACCGTGCCGGCGACGATCCCGCCCAGGGCGCCCTTCCAGCCCGCATGGGCGGCGGCCACCACGCCGGCCTCAGGGTCGGCCAGCAGGATGGGCGCGCAGTCGGCGGCCAGGGCGCCGCAGATCAGGCCTGGCGTGCGGGTGACCACGGCGTCGGCCTCCGGTCGCGCCGCCCCCCATGGCCGGTCGGCGATCTCGGCCCGGGCCGAGTGGACCTGATGGCAGGTGTTCAAGGCCTCCGGAGGCGCCCCGAAGTGGGCGGCGGCCCGGCGCCGGTTCTCGGCGACATCTTCCGGGGAGTCCCCCGAGCCTGGTCCGACATTCAATGAGGCGTACAAACCCGCAGACGCCCCGCCCTGCCGGGTGAAGAAGGCGTGGCGCACCCCGGCCTGGGCCAGCAGGGGCGAGGTGATCGCCGGCAGGGGGCTTGCGGCATCGGTCATGGTCAGTCCGCCTCGAAGGCTGGAGGAGTGAATCCTGGCCCATGCAGGGCCAGGACCTTGAACAGCTCGCCCATCTGGTCGTGGGCGGTCAGGCGGTCGAACTGCCGGCCGATCTGGTCGGACAGATCAGGCCGCGCCGCCGCCAGGGCGCCAGCCCGGGCCTCGATCCCCAGGCGCTGTAGAAATCCCGCCTGGGTCAGCAGGGGTCTGGCCCCGGCTCCCTCGGCGCAGGCGGCCTGGGCCACGGCGGCGAAGTCGGCATGGAAGGTCAGGTCCGCCTCCCCAGGACAGGCCAGGGGATCGACCTTTTGATGGCCCTTCAGGGCCTGAAAGGTGTCGCCCCCCGCCTCGCCGGGCGCCGGGCCATAGTCGATCAACAGGGCCGCCCCGCCATCAGCGGCCAGCCGGGCGCCGATTTCCGATCCCAGGGCGGCCTGGGCCGGCGAGGTTTCGAAGATGGCGCCCAACGCCCCCTCATGGCTCTCAGGGGGGAGGGCGGGCGACAGTCCAAAGGCCAGCTCCCCTGCGTCATCCAGCCCGACCATGCGCTCGGCCCAGCCCCGCTCGGTGCGGACAAACTGCTGGGTCGGCAGGCAGTCCAGAAGCTCATTGGCCACCAGGATCATGGGCGCCCCCTGCGGCACGGCGCCGAGGCGGTCGGCCCACTGTGGCGCAGCCTGGCCCAGGCGTTCGGCCTGCAGGGCCCTGAGCGGGGGGGAGACTTCGACCAGCCACAGGTCAGCGGCCTCCATGAACCCCGGGACAGAGCGTCCGGCGCGGATCAGGTCGGCCATCAGGGTTCCGTCCCCAGGCCCCATCTCCACCAGCCGGAACCGTGGCGGCTGGCCCAGGGCCCGCCAGCAGGCGCCGGCCCAGAGGCCGATCAACTCGCCGAACATCTGGCTGA
>NZ_JAUSBZ010000005.1 GCF_030651755.1 Phenylobacterium sp.
GGAAGGAGACGGCGCCGCCGCCGCCATTCCCTGAGCGGATATAGATCTTGCACTGGTCGAGAAATTTCATCGGCGTTCCAGGTGAGCCTCCCCCGCCGACGGTCAGCCGACGGGGGAAGTTCGTATCATAGAGTGGGATGAGCTAGGCGAGCCAGACCATCATGCGAGTGGGCGCAGGCGCGCCCCGGGCCAGCGAGTGGCGCAGGACCACATCGCCGGTATAGAGGAAGCCAGTCTTGCACAGCACCTGGCCCGAGGCCGGGTTGTCGGCGAAGTGGCCGGCCAGCAGATAGCGCCGCTTCCAGTCCTGACCGGCCCAGTTCAGAGCGGCGCCTGTGGCCTCCGTAGCCAGGCCCTGGCCCCAATAGGGACGGCCGAGCCAGTAGCCGATTTCGGTGCGCCCGGTCTCATCGGGGTGGAAGCCGAGCATGCCCACAAGGCCCTCGTCCCCGTGCTCGATGGCGAACACCGTCTCCTGGGCCGGGTCCTTGGCCGCGCAGGCCTCCAGGAAGGCTTCGGCGTCCGTCAGACCGTAGGGGTGCGGCATGCGGGTCGTCATCCGCGCCACATCGGGGTCATTGGCCAGGGCGGCGATGCGCGGTGCGTCGGTCGCCTGGGGCGCGCGCAATCTCAGCCGAGGGGTGGAGAGGGCGGGCGGGCCGCCATCTGGAATGCTCATCTGATCCTCCCGGACCCTCTGTCGGGGTCCCTTGGAAAACGAAAACGGGGAGTCCGGCGGCCGGACTCCCCGTTTGGAGTTTTCCTGTCCGGTCCGCCTCAGGGCTTGAGAGGCGGAACCGGGAGAGAGGCGGTTCGCCTATTCGGCGGCTGCCATCTCGGCCTGGACCACCGTCACATAGGTGCGGTCGTCGCGCTTGGTGATGAACTTCACCGCGCCGGTCTCAAGGGCGAAGAGGGTATGGTCGCGACCAATGCCCACATTTGCGCCCGGGTAATACTTGGTGCCGCGCTGGCGCACGATGATATTGCCGGCCAGCACAGCTTCGCCGCCGAACTTCTTTACGCCGAGACGGCGGCCGGCCGAGTCGCGACCGTTGCGCGATGAACCGCCAGATTTCTTGTGAGCCATGGTGCTCTCCTAAACCGTGGAACGCCTATTCGGCGTCCGATTCCTTCTTGGCGGCGGCCTTCTTGGGCGCAGCCTTCTTTTCGCCGGCGTCAGCCTTTGGGGCCGCGGCCTTCTTGGGGGCGGCCTTCGGCTTGGCGGCGGCCTTGGGGGCCTCGGCCGTGTCGGCAGGCTCAGCGGCGACCTTGGCCGGCTTGGCTTCGACCGGGGCGCGAACCTCAGTGCTCAGGCCGCGGGCCCGGGCGTCGAGGACGGACTTCGGGGTCAGATCGACCTCGCCGTCCCACTTGTCGGTCTTGCCGACGCCAGCGATCGAGGTGACGCGCAGGACGCTCTCGAACTGACGATGGCCGCGGGTCCGGCGATAGCCCTGACGGCGGATCTTCTTGAAGATCTTAACCTTCTCGCCCTTGCGGGTTTCGATCAGGGTGGCCGAGACGCTGGCGCCGTCCACGATGGGGGCGCCGAGGGTCACGGTCTCGCCGTCGCCCAGCATCAGAACGTCGCCGAAGGCGACATCCGCGCCGGGTTCGCCATCCAGCTTTTCGACCACAAGCAGATCGCCAGGTTGGACCCGGTACTGTTTTCCGCCGGTCTTGATCACCGCGTACATGGTTCGCGCCTTGGACTTGATACAAAAAGGATTACGCCCGCGAGAAAGCCCGCGGGCGAGAGCCGCGGACTTATACAGACGCAGACTTGCGAGTCAACGCGGCCACGGGGGATTCCCCTGACTCTGTCTCCGGCGCGGCGCGGACCTCGACGGTCAGGTGGCTGAGCCCCGCCAGGTCGGCCAGTTGGGCGCGAAAAGCCTGGGCAGGGCGAGCCTGAGGATCGGCCACGACAGCGATGGCGGCATGGTGGCCGGGCCCCAGGCGCCAGAGATGCAGGTCGATCACCCGCGCGCCCATGGCCTCGAGGCGAGCGCGGGCCTCGCCCGCCAGTCTGGGGCTGGGGGTGATGTCCAACAGCACGGCGCCGGCGCTACGGCCCAGGGACCAGGCGAAGCGGCCAACCAGCAAGGCCCCCAGGAGCCCCGCCAGCGGGTCAGCCCAGGTCCAGCCCAGCCGCCCCCCGGCCAGGAGGCCTGCGATAGAGAGTATGGAGACGACCACGTCGGCGGCCAGATGCAGGTGCGCGCCGCGCAGATTGACGTCGTCAGCGTCATCCGGCTGGGCGTGCTGTCCCTTGGCCGGGCGCAGCAGCCACATGCACAACAGGTTTACGCCCAGAACGGCGAAGGCCAGTTGTGAGGCCTCATGATAGTGGGTCTCTGGTCCGCCGGTGAAATGGGTGAGGCTTTCGACGGCCAGCACCAGGGCGGTGATCCCCAGGGCGACGGCGTTGGCGAAGGCCGCCAGATAGCCGACCTTGCCGGCCCCGAAGCTGAAGCGGCGGTCGGCGGCGTAGCGCCGGGCGAGCAGATAGGCGAGACCGGCCACGCTGAGAGCCGCCACATGGGCGGCCATGTGGATGCCGCCGGCCAGCAGCGCCATGGAGTTGAAGGCCAGGCCCCCGACCAGCTGGGCGGTCAGGCTGACCGTGCAGATGGCGGCCGCCAGCCAGACCCGGCGCTCATTGCGGGCGTGGTCGGCGCCGAGATAGACGCGATCGGCTCGGAAGCCGTCCAGAGGGCCGGGCGGCGGAGGCCGACTTTCTTCGTCCTTGAGCACAGGGGCCTTCCCGCGACGGCGCGTCAGATTGAGGCAAGAGAGTGTTAGTCTATAACGCCCGGGTCCAGGTCAAGGGCGTCGTCCTCAATGATGGGGTCTCTGGCCTGTTCCCTAAGGGCCGGTCACGCACTAGATGGTCCCCATGACCGACAAGATTCCCGTGACCGTCCTGACCGGCTACCTCGGCGCCGGCAAGACCACCCTGCTCAACCGCATCCTCAGCGAGGACCACGGCAAGCGCTACGCCGTCATCGTCAATGAGTTCGGCGAGGTGGGCATCGACAACGACCTCATCGTCGGCGCCGACGAAGAAGTCTTCGAGATGAACAATGGCTGCGTCTGCTGCACCGTGCGCGGCGACCTGATCCGCGTGCTTTCGGGGCTGATGAAGCGCAAGGGCAAGTTCGACGCCATCATCGTCGAGACGACCGGGCTGGCCGATCCGGGACCGGTGGCCCAGACCTTCTTCGTCGATGACGACGTCCGGGCCAAGGCCCAGCTGGACTCGGTGACCACGGTGGTGGACGCCAAGCACCTGCCCCTGCGCCTGGCCGACAGCCATGAGGCGGTGGAGCAGATCGCCTTTGCGGACCAGATCATCCTGAACAAGACCGACCTGGTTACGCCGGCCGAGCTGGCCGCTGTGGAGGCGCAGATCCGGCGGATCAATCCCCTGGCGCCCATCCATCGCACCCAGAGGTCCAATGTGCCCCTCGAGGCCGTGCTCGGCCGGGGCGGCTTCGACCTCGAGCGGATCACCGGTCTGGACCCGGAATTTCTCAACCCCGCCCATGGTGAGCCGGGGCATGTGCATGACGAGTCCTGCGACCATGCCCATGACCATGATCACCATGCCCATGACCACGGCCACGACCATGTTCATGACCATGTGGCGGAGGCCGGCATTCGCGGCGTCTCGCTCACCTTCGACCAGCCTCTGAATGGGGTGCGGGTGACCAACTGGCTGAACGCCCTGCTCCAGGAACAGGGGCCGGACATCCTGCGGGCCAAGGGCATTCTGGACGTGGCCGGCGAAAGCCGCCGTCTGGTCTTCCAGGCGGTCCACATGATCCTCGAGGGCGACTTCCAGCGTGACTGGCGCGAGGGCGAGCCCCGGAGCAGCAAGATGGTGTTCATCGGCCGCAATCTGGACGAGGCCAAGCTCAAGGCCGGCTTCGAGGCCTGCGCGGCGTAAGCCGCGACCGTAAGGCCAGCCCCCCAATGAAAACGCCCGCCGGTGATCCGGCGGGCGTTCGCATGTTCAGAGCCTGTCTGGACGCGACCAGGTCGCGCCCTTGAGGATCAGGAGAGCTCTTCGTTGATCAGGGCGACCAGGAAGTAGCCGTCGGTCTGAAGCTGGTTCATCACCGACATGAACTCGCCATAGCGCACCGTACGGTCGGCGCGGATATAGACGCGCTCTTCGGTGGGAACGGGCACGGCCAGTTCGGCGGCGAGGTCGGAGGCGAGGCGGGCCAGGGTGGTCGGACGTTCGCCGATGAAGATGGCGCCGCCTTCCTGGACGTTGATCAGGGTGGGCTCTTCCACCACGGTGCCGGGCGGCGGCGGGATGGCCGGCGGCAGGTCGAGCTTGATCGACACCGTCGCGGCGGGAATCGCCACCATGAAGATGATGAGGAGCACCAGCATCACGTCCACGAAGGGCGTGACGTTGATGTCGCTGTTCTGGCCGAGGTCGAACTTGGAGCCGCCCCCGCCACTCAGCTTCGCCGCCATATGCAATTCCTTCCCATATGGTCGCGTAGGCCCGCGACCGTCCGTTTCGTCTCGACCATTCGCCTGTCGAAACGCGATTGTAAAGTCTCAAGGCGCCGGCAGCCGGGGGGTTTCATGAGGTTATGCGGGGGCGGCGCCGCAACTGACGCCGTTGGACGCCTGGATTCCTTGCAGCAGCCCCCTGGGCAAAACCCGCGTTCGCCGTCTATGGCATGCCGATGCCCTATGCTTTCGACGCCTATGTGACCGCCGCCCTGTTTTCCAAATCCGGCCAGGGGATCTTCGCCCTCGGCGACGGGACCGTCCGATTCGACACCGGAGAGGTGATCGAGGCCCATGACGGCGCCGTCCTCTGCGCCTGCCTGCACCCGTCGGGCGAGGGCGTCGTCACCGGCGGCGATGATGGTCGCCTGGTCTGGTCGCGGACATCCGGGCCGCAGGAGATCGCCGAGATCAAGGGGCGGTGGATCGATGCGGTGACCGCCAGCCCGGAATCAGGCCTCATCGCCTTTGCGGCGGGCAAGATCGTCCATGTGCGCGACGCCGCTGACTCGGATTTCGCCCGGACCTTCGAGCATGAGGCCTCGGCGCTCGGCCTGGCCTTCGACCCCAAGGGGCGACGCCTGGCGGTGGCGGTCTATGGGGGCGCCCGGCTGTGGTTCGCCCGCATCGCTGAACAGAAGCCCACCGTACTGGCCTGGGCCGGCAGCCATATCGCGCTGGCCTGGAGCCCGGACGGCAAGTTCCTGATGTCGTCGATGCAGGAAAACCAGCTGCACGGCTGGCGGGTGGCTGACGAGAAGAACATGCGGATGGGCGGCTATCCGGCCAAGGTGAAGAGCCTGGTCTTCATGTCCAAGGGCCAGTTCCTCGCCACGTCGGGGGCCCAGGGTGTGGTGATCTGGCCGTTCGGCGGATCGGCCGGCCCCATGGGCAAGGAGGCCGCCGAGGTCGGCTATGACGCCTCCACCCTGGTGGCGCAGGTCGCCGGAACCGCCACAGGGCGCAGGGTCGCCGCCGGGCTGGAGGATGGCCGGGTCTGGGTCTGCGACCTTGAGGGCCAAAAGATCGAGATGCTGAAGGCCGAGAAGGGATCGGCGATCACCGCCTTGGCCATCTCCGCCGACGGCAGGCGGGTGGCCTGGGGCGATGAGGACGGCGCGGCCGGCATCGCCGAAGCGCCGTAGGCGCCTTAAAATAGGTGACACGAAGAACACGAAGGAAGGCGAAGGGCGCAAAGGGTCAAGCCATCCGACTTCGTGTCCTTTGCGCCTCCTTCGTGTTCTTCGTGTCACGTCACTTTTGGCGCTACGCGCCGGAGTTAAGCCTCCTCGAACCCTAGCATTTCGCCCCAGACCTCGAAGGGGTCGCGGCGGGTGCGCAGGGTGTTGATGGGGGCCGCCGCGTCGGCATAGCCCAGCGCCATGCCGGAGAAGATCATGTGGTCGTCGGGCAGGCTGAGGATGTCGGCCAGGGTCTGCGGATAGCGGGCCCAGTATTCCTGGGCGCAGGTGGCCAGGCCCCGCTCCACCGCCAGCAGCATCACCGTCTGCATCAGCATGCCCACATCCGACCATTGCGGCGGCCCGACCTTGCGGTCGAGGCTGAAGAACAGACCCACCGGCGCCCCGAACAGCTCGCCATTTTTGGCCAGCTGGGCCAGGCGTGCGGCCTTGTCCTCCCGTGGGATGCCGATCGTGGCGTAGAGGTCTTCGCCGCACTGGAAGCGTCGGGTGCGCAGGGGCTCCCAGAGGTTTGCCGGATAGACGTCGTACTCGGGCGTCTCGCCGAAGGGGTTCTCGCGGACACGGGTCTTCAGCGTCTCCAGAGGGGCTCCGGTCAGGGCGTGAACCCGCCAGGGCTGAAGATTGCCGCCGGACGGCGCGCGAACGGCGGCCTCCAGAATTTCCCGCACCAGGGCGCCAGGCACAGGATCTGGACGGAAGGCGCGGACGGAGATCCGCTGGGCGACGGCCTGGCTGACATTCATGGCGGTCTCCTTGGGCATGTCGCGCCCTTGCGGCGCTGTCTTTCCATCGTTAGCAGCCGCGCCTAGGGTCAAGGCAAGGATGGCCGAGCTTGAGCGACACTGACAACACCGCGCCAGAGACGCCCTCAGAGGCGGAAATTCCTGCGCCCCGCGACCTCGAGCCTGAGGCGGGGCCAGAGGCCAGGCCGCCCCGCCGCCGCAGGCTTG
>NZ_JAUSBZ010000008.1 GCF_030651755.1 Phenylobacterium sp.
TGGCCATCGTTCCCGCCCTCGACCTGCGCCTGCCGCAGGATGACGAAACCCACATTTCACACGCCCCGGCCAACATCGAGGCTGAGCAGGCGCTGTTGGGCGCCCTGCTCTACGACAACGCCGTCTTTGAGCGACTGGGGGACAATCTCCAGGCGCGGCACTTCTTCGAGCCCTTCCATGGCCGGCTGTACGGGGCCATCGAGACCTCCATCCGAAAGGGTCAGCTGGCCGAGCCGATCCTGATCGCCGAGCAGTTCGCCCGCGATCCGGCCTTCGAAGAACTGGGCGGCCTGCGCTACCTGGCCAACCTGGTGGACCGGGCGCCGCCGTCCACCCACGCGCCGGACTACGCCCGCGCCGTGTATGACCTGGCCCTGCGTCGAGACCTCATCCGGATTGGCCAGGAGATCGCCACCGGCGCCCAGACCGCCGACGGGGAAACCTCGGCGCGCGACCAGATCGAGGCGGCCGAGCAGCAGCTCTACGCCCTGGCCGAGACCGGCTCGGTGAGCCAGGGCTTCGTGCCCTTTGCTGACGCCCTGCATGGGGCTGTCGCCATGGCCGCCGAAGCGCATTCCCGCGACGGAGGCCTCGCGGGCCTGTCCACGGGCCTCATTGATCTCGACCAGAAGATCGGTGGCATGCACCCGTCTGACCTGGTGATCCTCGCCGCACGTCCCTCGATGGGAAAGACCTCGCTCGCCTGTAACATCGCCTTCGACGTGGCCCGCAACTATGCCTGGGAGCCGCGGCCTGACGGCACCCGCAAGACCGTCAGCGGCGGGGTCGTGGCCTTCTTCTCCCTGGAAATGTCGGCCGAGCAGCTGGCTATGCGCCTGCTGGCCGAGGCCTCTGGCGTGTCCGGCGACCGGCTGCGCAAGGGCGAGATCGACGCCATGGAGTTTGGCCGGGTGCGCGATGCAGCCTTGGAGATTCAGGAAGCGCCGCTCTACATCGACGCCACGGGCGGCCTCAGCCTGGCCAAGCTCACCGCCCGCGCGCGGCGCCTCAAGCGCACGGTCGGCCTCGACCTCGTCATGGTCGACTACCTCCAGCTGGTGACAGTGGGATCGGGCTCCAGCGACAATCGTGTGCAGGAAGTCAGCGCCATCACCCAGGGACTGAAGGCCCTGGCCAAGGAACTGTCGGTCCCAGTCATCGCCCTGTCGCAGCTGTCTCGACAGGTAGAAAACCGCGAGGACAAGCGTCCGCAACTCTCCGACCTTCGGGAATCCGGCTCCATCGAGCAGGACGCCGACATGGTCATGTTCATCTATCGGGAGAGCTACTATCTCAGCCGCACCGAGCCGCGAGAGGGAACCGAAGAACACTTCAAGTGGCAGGAGCAGATGGATCAGGTACGCGGCCTGGCCGAGATCGTCATCGGCAAGCAGCGGCACGGCCCTATCGGCACGGTGAAGCTGTCCTTCCATGAGGACCTGACCAAGTTCGGCAATCTCGCCCGGGATGGCCGCTACGATCCCCACTGATGCGCCCGGACTTGCGCCCCGCCGTTCAGCGGTTCAAGGGGAGCAGATGGCCCCCTCCTCCCGCGCCAGGCTGAGCATCGATCTCGACGCCCTGGCTCACAACTATCATGCGATCGCCGCCGAAGCGGCCGGGGCCGAGACGGCGCCTGTGGTCAAGGCCGATGGCTATGGCCTGAGCGCCGGCCCGATCGCCCGGCGGCTCTGGGCCGAGGGCGCCCGTACCTTTTTCGTCGCCCGCCTCGCCGAAGGTGAGGCCTTGCGTCGCGAGCTGGACCACAGGGCGGCGCGGATCCTGGTGTTGGACGGGTTCACCGCCGAGTGCGGCCCGCGGTTGTGCGCCTCCGGCCTCATGCCGGTGCTGAACAGCGTCGAACAGGTGGCCGCCGCCATCGCCTTCGCCGCCGGGCTGGACGCCCCCCTGCCCTGCGCCCTGCAGGCTGACACCGGGATGAATCGCCAGGGGCTCGCCCCTGGTCAGGCTCAGGCCCTGGCGGGATCGGGCGGACTGGCCGGGCTGACAGTCGATCTGGTGATGAGCCATCTGGGATCGGGCGCCATCCCGGACCATCCGCGCAATCGCCAGCAATTGGCGGCCTTCAGGGAGATCCGCGCCCTGTTCCCCGCCGCCCAGGCCAGCCTGGCGGCTTCGGCCGGCGCCTTTCTCGGTCCTGACTACCGTTTCGACCTCGTGCGGCCAGGGATAAGCCTCTATGGCGGCGGGCCGACGGAACGGCCAGATCCCCGCCTGCGAGCCGTGGCCCGCCTCGAAGCGCCGATCCTGGACATCCGCCAATTGTCGGCCGGCGATTATGTCGGCTATGGCACGACCATTCAGACTGATCACGCCACCCGGGTCGCCCTGGTGGGGGCAGGCTATGCAGACGGCGTCATCCGCGCCAGCCGCAGAAGCGGCCAGGCCTGGGCGGCCGGCGCGCTGCGTCGACTCTATATCGTCGATATGGACCTGACGGTGGTCGACCTCGGCGACGGTGAAGCAGCGCCCGGCGACATGGTGGAACTCCTGGGGCCCCATGCCCTGCTGGACGACCTGGCGCACGCCGCTGGCAGCATTGCCCATGAGTGCCTGGTGCGCCTGTCCAGCAGAGCCCAGCGAATCTATCTGGGCTCTGAGACGACTCAAACCGCCTAAGGCCGCCAAACCTTGGGCTGGGGCGTTAGACTGGCGCATCAGCGAATCAGGAGTTCCGCTTGGCCCGAGACGGCGCGGTCTATGTCTGCCAGTCCTGCGGCGGCGTCCATGGCAAGTGGGCGGGGCAGTGCCCATCCTGCGGCGCCTGGAACACCATGGTCGAAGAGGCCCAGTCGCGGCCGCCTGGCGCCCTGGCGCCCGCCAAGTCCGGCCGGGGCCAGCGGGGACTGGTGTTCGAGACCCTTGAAGCCGAGACTCCTGCGCCGCCGCGCATCCTGACAGGCGTGGCCGAGTTCGACCGGGTCTGTGGCGGCGGGGTGGTGCCAGGCTCGGCCCTGCTGGTGGGGGGGGACCCTGGGGTGGGCAAGTCCACCCTGCTGATGCAGGTGGTGGGACAGGCCGCCCTGCGCGGGGCGCGCTGCGCCTACATCTCTGGCGAGGAGGCCGTCGAGCAGGTGCGCGCCCGCGCCCATCGGATGGGCCTGGCCCAGGCGCCGGTGCAACTGGCCGCGGAGACCTCGCTTCGCATCATTCTTGATGGCCTCAAGCGCGACGCCTTCGACCTGGTGGTGATCGACTCCATCCAGACCATGTGGAGCGATGCGCATGAGGCCGCGCCGGGCTCGGTGACCCAGGTTCGCGCGGCGGCCGGCGAACTGGTCCGCATCGCCAAGAAGCGCGGCGTGGCCGTCATCCTGGTGGGGCATGTCACCAAGGAGGGCGCCATCGCCGGCCCCCGGGTGATCGAGCACATGGTGGACGCCGTGCTCACCTTCGAGGGCGAACGGGGTTATCCCTTCCGCATCCTTCGCGGGGTGAAGAACCGCTTTGGCGCCACCGACGAGATCGGGGTGTTTGAGATGGCCGACGCCGGCCTGATGGAGGTGGTCAACCCATCGGCCCTGTTCCTGAACACCGCGGGCGAACGGGCCGCAGGCGCAGCGGTGTTCGCCGGGATCGAGGGGTCGCGCCCAGTCTTGGTGGAAATCCAGGCCCTGGTCGCCCCCAGCGCCTATGGCACGCCGCGGCGCGCTGTGGTCGGCTGGGATTCCGGGCGCCTGGCCATGGTGCTAGCCGTTCTTGAGGCCCGGTGCGGCCTTGGTTTCGGTGATCGCGATGTCTATCTGAACGTGGCCGGCGGACTGCGGGTGACCGAGCCGGCGGCCGATCTCGCCGCCGCCGCGGCCCTGGCCTCCTCCGCCCTCGACGTCGCCCTTCCCCAGGACTGTGTGGTGTTCGGCGAAATCAGCCTGTCCGGCGACATCCGCCAGGTCAGCCGCATGGATGGCCGTCTGAAGGAAGCCGCCAAGCTGGGTTTTGGCCAGGCCCTGGCGCCCATGGAGGCCGAAGGTGGGTCTGGCATGAGGATCAACGCCGTGGCCCGGCTCGCGGACGCCATCACGATGATCGGCGAAGGACATTGGAAAGGTCGCAATTGACGCTGTTCGACCTGATTGCTCTGGGCCTGCTGGCCATTTCCGGTGGGGTGGGCTTCTTCCGCGGCGCCGTCCGGGAGATGGCGACCATGCTGGCCCTGCTGGTGGCCGGGGCGGCGGCGCTTTGGGGCCTGCGCTTCTCTGGCCCCATGCTGCGGGCCATGGTGGAGCCAGCCTGGGTGGCCAATGTAGCGGCCATCCTGATCGTGTTCGTGATCATCTATGTGGCTTTGCGGCTGATCGGCGGCCGGATGGCTGATCAGGTGCAGGCCACCAGTGTCCTGGGATTTCTCGACCGGCTGATCGGCGCGGGGTTCGGCCTGGTGCGCTCCCTGGTGGTGCTTGGCGCCTTCAACCTGGCCTTCCAGGCGGCGACCCCGCCGGAGCGAATGCCGCAATGGATCGCAGGTGCGGCGCTTTATCCCTTGACCGAAGCCGCCGGCGAGGTGCTGAAAGCCGTTGCGCCTAAAGGAATGGACGTGGCCGATCGGCTACGACCGGCCATCGCGGGCGCGGTTCGCGACGGCGCAGGTGATCCGCCTTCGGAAGAAGGCTATGACGTCCGCGCCCGCGACGACATCGACGATCTGGTGGAGAAATCCCGATGAGCCCCGCTTCTGCGACCTGGTCCCCCCCGGTCCGCGACCCCGATGACGACAGCCTCAGATTGGAATGCGGCGTCTTCGGCGTCTATGGGGCGGCTCAGGCCGCCGGGCTTACGGCGCTCGGGCTTCACGCCCTGCAGCACCGCGGCCAGGAAGCCTGCGGCATCGCCAGCTTCGACGGGCACAGGTTCCACACTGAGCGCCATATGGGCCGGGTCGGCGAAGCCTTCGGGGACGCCGACCTCGCCCAACGCCTGCCCGGCGGCGCCGCCATCGGCCACACCCGCTACTCCACCGCCGGCGGCAGTTTCATCCGCAATGTCCAGCCGATGTTCGCCGATCTGGAGAGCGGAGGCATTGCGCTCGCTCACAACGGCAATCTGACCAACTTCCTCACCCTGCGGCAGAACCTCGTGGCCGAGGGCGCCATCTTCCAGTCGACGTCCGACTCCGAGGTGATCCTCCACCTGGTCGCGAGGTCCCGTAAGGGTCGGATGACCGATCGCTTCATCGACGCCCTGTCGATGATCGAGGGGGGCTACGCCCTGGTCGCCCTGACCAACAAGAAGCTGATCGGGGTCCGCGACCCCCTGGGCATCCGCCCCCTGGTGCTGGGCAAGCTGGACGAGACCTGGGTTCTGGCGTCAGAGACCTGCGCCCTGGATATGATCGGCGCGCGTTTCATCCGCGACATTGAGCATGGGGAAATGGTGGTCATCGACCACAATGGGGTCGAGAGCCTGCGCCCCTTCCCCGCCGCCCGGGCCCGCCCCTGCATCTTCGAGTATGTCTATTTCGCCAGACCCGACTCGGTCGTGAATGGTCGATCGGTCTATGAGGTGCGCAAGCGTATGGGCCGCCGCCTGGCCCAGGAGAGCGCGCCGCCCTGCGACGTCGTCGTGCCGGTGCCGGACTCCGGCGTGCCCGCCGCGCTCGGCTACGCCCAGGAGACCGGCGTGCCCTATGAGATGGGGATCATGCGCAACCACTATGTGGGCCGCACCTTCATCCAGCCGACCCAGGGCGCCCGGGAGCTGGGGGTGCGCATGAAGCTGTCGCCCAACCGCGCTGTCCTGGCCGGCAAGCGGGTCATGCTGATCGATGACTCCATCGTCCGCGGCACCAACTCCCTGCGGGTGGTGCGGATGGTGCGTGAGGCCGGCGCCAAGGAGGTCCATCTTCGGTCCGGCTCGCCGCCGATCATGTGGCCCGACTTTTATGGGATCGACATGCCGGAGCGGGAGCAACTGCTCGCCGCCAACAAAAGCCTGGAAGAGATGGCTCGGATGCTGGAGGTCGACAGCCTCGGCTTCCTGTCGGTTGATGGCCTCTATTGGGCGATGGAATCGGCCCCGCGGGACCCCGCCGCCCCGCAGTTCACCGACCACTACTTCACTGGGGACTACCCGACCCGCCTGCTTGATCGGGAAATCGCCGAGGGCCGCAATGCGGCCGACGAGCGTCAGCTGACCTTCCTGGTCGACGCGTGATCTCCGCCGTTCGCGGTGCCCTCGCCCGTTTCAAGATCGATCCCTACATCCTGGCCATTCTGGCGACGGTGGTGTTCGCCTCGCTCGTACCGGCCCGGGGCCAGGCCGCCGAGGTGGTGGGGATCGCGACCAAGATCGGGGTGGCGCTGGTCTTCTTCCTCCACGGCGCCAAGCTGTCACCCCAGGCTGTGGTGGCCGGCATAGCCCATTGGCGGCTGCACCTGGTGGTCCTGGCGACCACCTTCGCCCTGTTTCCCCTGGCCGGTCTGTTCTTCTCGACGCTGCCGGCCTGGATTGTCCCCGCCGCCCTGGCGCCGGGTCTGATCTATCTCGGGTGCCTGCCCTCGACCATTCAATCGGCGGTCGGATTCACCGCCATCGCCAGGGGCAATGTCGCCGCCGCCGTCTGTGGCGCCTCTGCATCCAATATTCTGGGGGTGGCGATCACGCCGCTGCTGGTGGGGGTCCTGCTGAGCGCCCAGGGTGGCGGCCTGTCCTGGGGCGCCTTCGAGGCGATTCTTCTGCAGCTTCTGGCTCCGTTCATCGCCGGTCAGTTGCTGCGCCGCTGGATCGCCGGCTTCATCCAGCGCCACGCTAAACAGGCCAGTCTTGTGGACCGCGGCTCTATCCTGCTGGTGGTGTACAACGCCTTTTCCGGCGCCGTGGCGGTGGGAATATGGAGCCAGGTCTCGATGGGCGACCTGCTGCGCCTGTCCCTCATCTGCCTTGTCCTGCTGGTCGTCTCGATGGGCTGGACCGTTTGGATCAGCCGCAGGCTGAAATTCTCGACGGAGGACGAGGCGACGATCCTGTTCGGCGGATCGAACAAGAGTCTCGCCGCTGGCGCCCCCATGGCGGCCGTCCTGTTCCCTGCCGCGACCGTCGGCTTCGTGCTCCTGCCCATCATGCTCTACCACCAGTTCCAATTGATGGCCTGCGCCGCCATCGCCGGCCACTACGCAAAACGGGCCGACAACCCCTCAGAGACCAGCTAGACAGCCGCCATGACGGATTCTGCCAACCTCCCCCTCGCGGGGCGTATCGCCCTGGTCACTGGCGCCAGCCGCGGCATTGGGCGCGAGTGTGCGCTCGCCCTGGCGCAGGCCGGCGCCCATGTGGTGGCGCTCGCCCGAACCCAGGGCGGACTGGAAGTCCTCGACGACAAGATCCGCGCGGTCTCAGGGCGCCCCGCCACCCTGGTCCCCCTGGACCTGACTCAGGGCGACGGCATCGATCAACTGGGCCTGGCCATCCATGAGCGACACGGCCATCTCGACATCCTGGTGCATGCCGCGGCGATCCTGGGGGGCCTGAGCCCGATCTCCCACATTGACCCCGCCGCCTGGGACAAGGCGGTCGCCATCAACCTGACGGCCACCTACCGCCTCCTGCGCAGCACTGAGCGGCTCTTGAAGGCCGCGCCGGCCGGTCGCGCCCTGGTCTTCACCTCGGGGCGTGTGGCCCGCCCCAAGGCCTTCTGGGGCGCCTATGGGGCCACCAAGGCGGCCACCGAGCATCTGGTGCGCACCTGGGCTGATGAGCTGGAAAATACACAGGTCAGGGCCGCCCTGATCGATCCTGGCGCCATGCGGACAAAAATGCGCGCAGAAGCCATGCCCGGCGAGGATCCCGACTCCTTGCCCGACCCCGCCGAAATCGGCCCGATGATCATCGAACTGGCCACAGCGCCCCTCGGCCAGCCGGACAAACCGATCAGCTTCTCCGCGTGGAAGGCCGCGCAGGGGTCTTCCGACCACTGACCGGGCGAGCTCTGGTTGGACGGGCCTTGGCGCCGCCGAAACCTGACGACTTGGTCGGACGGGACGGTTTTCCCGGCTTGCCCGCCTTTGCGCCCAGGGCCTTCTTCGCCCCAGGCTTGGCGGCCGAGGTCTTGGCCTTGCGCGGTGCGGTGCGCGACGGGCCTGGAGAGCGGGACTCCCCGTCGGCATAGGGGTTGGCGCCCGACTTCACCGTCAGTCGCACCGGCACGCCGGGCAGGTCGAAGCTTTCGCGGATGGAGTGGATCAGATAGCGGCGATAGCTGTCGGGCAAGGTGCTGGCCCGGCTGGCGAACAATACGAAGGTGGGCGGCCGCGCCTTGGTCTGGGTGATGTATTTCGGACGAACCCGGCGACCGTTCACGGCCGGCGGCGGATGGCGCTGGACCGCCATGGCCAGCCAGTCATTGAGGTCTCTGGTCTTGACCTTGGTGGACCAGTCGTCGTGGGCCTTGAACACCGCCGGCATCAACCTTTCAAGATTGCGGCCGGTCTCCGCCGACAGGGCGATCATCGGCGCGCCGCGGACCTGGGGCAGCTTCCGCGAAACCTCTTCCTCGAGTTCCTTCAGACGGGCCTGCGGATCTTCGATGAGGTCCCACTTGGCCAGAACGAAGACCAGGGCGCGCCCCTCGCGCTCCACCAGGTCGGCGATCTGCAGATCCTGGATCTCCAACGGATGGGTGGCGTCCATCACCAGAAGCACCACCTCGGCGAAGGTGATCGCGCGGATCGTGTCCTGGGTGGAAAGGCGCTCCAGCTTCTCCTGCACCTTGGCCTTGCGGCGCAGGCCGGCGGTATCAACCAGGCGGATCGCCCGGTCGTCCCAGATCCCGTCGACGGGTATGGAGTCCCGGGTGATCCCCGCCTCAGGCCCGGTCAGCAGCCGGTCCTCACCGATCAGGCGGTTCACCAGAGTTGATTTGCCCGCATTGGGTCGGCCGACAATGGCCAGTTGAACCCGCTTGTCCTTGTCGTCTTCGGTGTCTTCACCGGCCTCCGGAAACAGTCGAACGACCTCGGCATAGAGATCGGCCATGCCCTCCCCGTGCTCGGCCGACACCGGAACCGGCTCGCCAAAGCCCAGGCGAAAGGCGTCCATGGTCCCGGCTTCTCCCTGTCGTCCCTCAGCCTTGTTGGCCAGGAGGATCACCGGTTTGCTGGATTTGCGGAGCAGTTCGCCAAAGACGAGATCCATGGGGGCGACCCCCTCGCGGGAGTCCATGACGAACAGGATCAGATCGGCTTCCTCGATGGCGAGTTCGGTCTGCTGGCGCATCCGCGCCTCCAGGCTCTCATCGGTGACGTCCTCGAAACCGGCGGTGTCGATCAGCTCCAGATCGATATCCCCCAGCCGCCCCGACGCGAACTTCCGGTCCCGGGTCACGCCAGGCAGGTCGTCGACAATGGCGAGCTTGCGGCCAGCCAGACGGTTGAACAGGGTGGACTTGCCCACGTTTGGGCGGCCGACGATGGCGATTTTGAGCGACATAGGCGCCCCCTGGCGCGCTGGAACAGAACCTGGTCTCCATAGACCAGTTCCGCTCAGAATAGTGCGAATCCGCGCCCCCGGCGCGGTCGAAAGACAGCCAATGGCCCTGTCGCCCTTCAGCGAAACAGGGCCGGAAGCTAGCGCAGGGCGATCAGCTGAGCGCTGTCGGTGGCCACATAGACCATGCCATCGACGGCGATCGGCTCCAGCAGGACCGGGGAGCCAAGGTTGAGCTTACGCTCCACCGCGCCGGTTTTCGGGTTGAGTACGGCCATTTCACCCGTAGATGAGGCCACGATAAGCTTGTTGGACGCCAGCAGCGGACCGGTCCACAGGGGCTTGGCCCCGGGTCTGGCGCCGATGCCGAACACGCCGCCCACCTTCTTTGCCGTGACGCCCTCATTGAGATCGCGGATCCAGTAGACCTGACCGCTCTCCCGGGAGACGCAGATGACCTCCCCGGCCTTGGACACCACATAGACCACGTCGCCTGTCGGCCATGGCGTGCTCGTGGCGGTCACGGGCAGGGTCCAGCGCGGGGCGCCGGTGCGCAGGTCGATGGCCGCAAAGGCGCCGGCATGACTGACGGCGTAGACGTCTCCGCGGTAGATGACGGGGCGGCCCGCAATGTCACGGATTTCCGAGAGGGCGTTGGTGCGCCCGCCGCGGGACAGACCCTCGTTCCAAAGGTCGTTGCCGTTGCCGCTGCGCAGGGCCACCAGCTCGCCGGAGCTGAAGGCGGCCACAACCGTATCGCCAGACACCGCGGGGCTCGAAGCCCCCAGGATACGTGCGGGCTCGCTGAGGGCCTGGTAGGTCCAGCTGGGGGCGCCTGTCGCGGTGTCGAAGGTCAGCAGGGTGTTGTCGATGGCCACCGCCATCACCCGCCCTGCGGTGACGGTGGGGGCCGCGTGGATCGGCTGCTCAGTCTGGCGACGCCATTCTACAGCCCCCGTCGCCGCGTCCAGCCGGCTGACCGACCGAAAACCGGACGTGACATAGAGTTTCCCGTCGGCATAGGCGAGGCCGCCGCCAAAGCCCTCGCGCTCGACACGTCGACCCGGTTGCAGATCAGCGTTCCAGACCACCCGCCCGCTCTTTGCGTCGATGGCCGATACGCTGGCCGAGCCGTCCATCACATAGATGCGGCCGTTGGCGGCCACCGGCGGAGCGGTGACATGGTTGCCGCGCCCCGAACCTTCCCCAAAATTGCGGCGCCAGGCGACATCGAAGCCGATCTGGGCCTCAACATGCTCCGGCGCCTGCTCCGCGGTGCCCCCCGGCAGGGGCCATGCGGCGCGTGAATAGGGCGTGGGCAGGAAGAAGTCAGCCCCTCGGAGGGTGT
>NZ_JAUSBZ010000016.1 GCF_030651755.1 Phenylobacterium sp.
TAAGCCCCCCTTCCGGCGCAACCTCGGTCAGCGCCCTCCCCCGCCACGACCCCCATCACCATATGGGACGAGGGCGGCGAGGCCCCCCGTCGACGTGATCGTCCACGGGGGTTGATCGCGTTTGGGCTCCTGGTTTTCCTGTTCGCAGGCCGCCAGGGCCACGGAAGACAACGGGCGTGACGCCGTCACGCCATGGGAGATGGAATGTTCGACGCACTTTCTGAACGGCTTTCCGGGGTATTCGACCGTCTGTCGGGCCACGGGGTGCTGTCTGAAAAGCACATCGACGAGGCCCTGCGCGAGGTTCGCATCGCCCTGCTGGAGGCCGATGTGGCCCTGCCGGTGGTCCGCGACTTCATCGCCAAGGCCAAGGAGCGCGCCTCGGGCGAAGAGGTGCTCCGCTCGGTCCGCCCCACCGACCAGGTGATCAAGATCACCTATGACGGCCTGGTGGAGATGCTGGGCGGCGAAGAGGTCGAGGGGCTGAACCTCTCCCTCAACCCGCCGACGGTCATGATGATGGCCGGCCTGCAGGGCTCGGGCAAGACCACCACCGCCGGCCGCCTGGCCCTGCGCCTGTCTCGGGAACGCAAGAAGGTGCTGCTGGCCTCGCTGGACACCCGCCGGCCCGCGGCCATGGAGCAGCTGGCCACCCTGGCGACCCAGGCCGGCGTCGACAGCCTGCCCATCGTGGCTGGCCAGTCGGCCCCCGACATCGCCCGGCGCGCGCTCTCGGCGGCCAAGCTGCAGGGCTATGACGTCCTGATCCTCGACACCGCCGGCCGCACGACCCTGGACGAGGCGATGATGGCCGAGGCGGCCGAGATCGCCAGGATCGCCAACCCGTCCGAGACCCTGCTGGTGGCCGACGCCCTCACCGGCCAGGACGCGGTGCGCACGGCGCAGGCCTTCCATGAGCGCCTGCCGCTCACCGGCCTGGTGCTGACCCGTTCGGACGGCGACGGCCGCGGGGGCGCGGCGCTGTCCATGCGCGCGGTCACCGGCCTGCCCATCAAGTTCCTGGGCGTCTCGGAAAAGATCGACGGCCTGGACGTCTTTGACGCCCGCCGGGTGGCCGGCCGGATCCTCGGACAAGGCGATGTGGTCGCCCTGGTGGAGAAGGCGGCTCAGGACTTCGACCAGGCCAAGGCCGAGGTCATGGCCAAGAAGCTGGCCAAGGGCCAGTTCGACCTGGACATGATGGCCGACCAGTTCGCCCAGATGAAGAAGATGGGCGGCATGGAGGGGCTGATGGGCTTCCTGCCCGGGGTCCAGAAGATGAAGAAGCAGATGGCCGAGGCCAATGTTTCGGACAAGACCCTTGACCGTCAGGCGGCGATCATCTCGTCCATGACCAAGATCGAGCGCAAGAAGCCCGACATCCTTCAGGCTTCCCGCAAGCGCCGGATCGCCAAGGGCGCCGGCGTCGAGGTGTCCGAGGTCAACCGGCTGCTGAAGCAGCACCGCCAGATGGCCGACGCCTTCAAGATGATGAGCCGCGACGGGGGCAAGGGCTTCGCCAAGATGGCGGGCATGCTGACCGGCGCCAGCGGCGCAGACATGGCCAAGATGAAGGCCTTGGGCGGCGGCAAGCCGCCCTCGCCGCAGGAGATCGAGGAGGCCAAGGCCCGCCTCGCTGGCCTCGGCGGACCCGGTATGGGCGGCCTCGGCGGCGGTCTCCCGAAACTTCCCGGCCTGGGCGGCGGCCTGCCCCCGGGCGTGAACCCCTTCAAGAAATCCTAGAGCTCACAAGGAACATCCATGCTCAAGATTCGTCTGTCCCGTGGCGGCGCCAAGAAGCGCCCCTATTACTCCATCGTCGTCGCTGACAGCCGCGCGCCCCGCGACGGCCGCTTCATCGAGAAGGTCGGCGCCTACAACCCGCTGCTCAAGAAGGAAGACCCCAACCGGGTCGTCCTGAAGATCGAGCGCATCGAAGAGTGGGTCAAAAAGGGCGCTCAGCCCACCGACCGCGTCGCCCGTTTCCTGTCCCAGCAGGGCCTGGTGAAGTGGGAGCACGGCAACAACCCGCAGAAGGCCGAGCCGGGCCGCAAGGCCAAGGAGCGGGCTGAGGAGCGCGCCCAGCGCGAGGCCGATCGCGCCACCGCCGCCGCCGAAGCCGCCGCCCAACCGGCGCCCGAGCCCGAGCCCGAAGCGCCCGCCGCCGAAGAGCCGGCTGCTGAAGCTGCGACTGAAACCCCCGCCGCTGAAGAAGCGCCGGCTGCTGAAGCCGCGCCCGCCGAAGCGCCTGCCGCCGCCGAAGAAGCCGCTGTCGAGCCGGCCGCCGAGGCCGCTGACGACGCGACCGCCAAGGAAGGCTAAGGCCCTTTCCGCCCTGCTTCACGTCATGGTCGGACTTGATCCGACCATGACGCGGGGCGGGATGTGGTGGTCACGAGACCCTCAGAAGCGAAGGCGCCATGCCCGACAAGCTGATCCAGGTGGCCCGGGTGGCCGGCGCCTTCGGCGTCCGCGGCGAGGTGCGCATCACCACCTTCACCGAAGACCCGATGTCGCTGGGCGCCTTCAAGGCCCTGCTGCGCCAGGACGGCTCGCCCGCCCTGACGCTGACCAGCGCCCGGCCCGTCAAGGGTGGGGTGGTGGCTAGGGCCAAGGAGATCGAGACCCGCGAGCAGGCCGAGGCCGCCCGGGGCCTACGCCTGTTCATTCCCCGCGAGGCCCTGCCGGCCCCGGAGGAGGACGAATTCTATCTGACCGACCTGATCGGGGCCTCAGTTGAGACCCCCGAGGGGGAGCGCCTGGGCGAGGTGAAGTCGGTGCAGGATTTCGGGGCCGGCGACCTGCTCGAGGTCCAGCCGGCCAGCGGCCCCTCCTGGTGGCTGCCCTTCACCCGCGACAATGTGCCCGAGGTGAAGCTGGCCGAGGGCAAGCTGATCGCCATCCCGCCAGAAGAGACCGAGTAGGTCGGGACCTGGCCGAAGGCCAAAGAAGAAAAGGTCACGAAGGACACGAAGAGAGCCAAGGACACCAAGGGGTCAGCCGCTTGGCCTTTGTGTCCTTTGCGCCCCTTCGTGCCCTTTGTGTCCCGCCTTGACGGCGCCTGCGGCGCAAACTGAAGCGGCTCAGTCGCCCTTGCGCATCCGCATCAGGCCTTCCTGGGCGACCGAGGCCACCAGGGTTCCGTCCTGGGTGTAGAGGGCCCCGCGCACGAAGCCGCGGCCGCCGGACGCCGAGGGGCTGTCCTGGGTGTAGAGGTGCCAGTCGTTGAAATTGGACGGCTTATGGAACCACATGGCGTGGTCGAGGCTGGCCGACTGCAGGCCCGGCGTCTGCCAGGCGACGCCGTGCGGGCGCATGGCGGTGGACAGCAGGTTCATGTCCGAGGCGTAGGCCAGGATCACCTGGTGCATCCGCGGGTCATCGCCGATGGCGCCGGTGGCGCGAATCCAGACGTCGGACTTGCCCTCGGTAGGCTTGGTGTTTCCGCCAAAGCCGAAGGCGTCACGGCCGCGCATCTCGATGGGCCGGGGGCGCGACATCATCTTGCGCAGCTCCGGCGGCATCTTTTCAGCCACCTTCTTCATCGACTCCGCCTCGGTGGGCAGCTCGTCGGGTCCCGGGACCTTGGGCATCGGCGCCTGGTGGTCGAAGCCGTCCTCCACCACCTGGAAGGAGGCGGCGAGGTTGAAGATCTGCTTGCCGTTCTGGATGGCCACCACCCGGCGGGTGGTGAAGGTGCCGCCGTCCCGGGAGCGGTCGACCTCGAACAGGATCGGGATGCGCGGATCGCCCGGCCGGATGAAGTAGCAGTGCAGCGAGTGGCACATGCGCTCTTCGACGGTCTCATAGGCCGCCAGCAGCGACTGGGCGATCACCTGGCCGCCGAAGATGCGGGGCGGGCCGCTCTGCGGGCTCACGCCCCGGAACAGGTTCTGCTCAATGCGCTCCAGCGCCAGGGTGTCAGGCAGGATTTCGGGGCTGTCCATAATGACTTATCGTATGTTGCAGGTGCGAAAGCGCCAGGGCTTAACCGCTGAGGCCCGCCGCGGCAAGGCTGCGCCGGGGTCTTGGCATTTGCCCGCCCTCCGGTGCAGATGGGCCCATGTCCTTTGACGCCACTGTCCTGACCATGTTTCCCGAGGCCTTTCCCGGCCCGCTGGGGGTTTCCCTGATCGGAACCGCTTGGCGCGAACAGGGGCTCTGGACGTTGGAAACAGTGGACATTCGCGCCTTTTCCAAGGATAAGCGCGGCTTCCTGGACGACACCCCTGCGGGTGGCGGTCCCGGACAGGTGATGCGAGCGGACGTCATCGCTTCGGCGCTGGACAGCGTGGAGCGGCGAGGGCGGCCGCTTTTGTACATGAGCGCCCGGGGTCGGCCCCTGACCCAGGCGCGGGCGAAACAATGGGCTGCGGGTCCGGGCGTCATCGTCCTGGCCGGCCGGTTCGAGGGGGTGGACCAACGGGTGCTCGACGCCCGGGGGTTCGAGGAGGTCGCCGTGGGCGACGTCGTCCTCGCCGGTGGCGAGGTGGCGGCCATGCTGACCATCGAGGCGTGCGTACGTCTTGTGCCCGGTGTGTTGGGCCAGGCGCTGAGTTTGAGTGAAGAGAGCTTTGAGGACGGGCTCCTCGAGCATCCGCAGTACACGAGACCGCGGACGTTCGAAGGGCGCGACATCCCGCCGGTGCTGCTTTCTGGGCACCATGCTGAGGTCGCCAAATGGCGGGCGCAGCAGCGGGAAGAGACCACGCGGGAGCGGCGGCCGGACTTGTGGGCGCAGCATCTCGCCAATCAACAGGCAAAGGGCGCGTAAAGCCCAGTGACAAAGGAACTGAACCGATGAACGTGATCCAGCAGCTGCGCCAGGAAGAGGCCGACCGCCTCAAGACCGCCCGCAACTTCCCCGAATTCCGTCCGGGCGACACCGTCCGCGTCAATGTGAAGATCAAGGAAGGCGAGCGCGAGCGCGTGCAGGCCTATGAAGGCGTCTGCATCGCCCGCTCGGGCGAGGGCGTCGACGAGAACTTCACCGTCCGCAAGATTTCCTTCGGCGAGGGTGTGGAGCGGGTCTTCCCGATCCTTTCGCCGATGATCGAGTCCGTCGAGGTCAAGCGCCGCGGCGTCGTGCGTCGCGCCAAGCTCTATTATCTGCGTGATCGTCGCGGCAAGTCGGCGCGGATCGCCGAACGCCAGATGACTCCGGCCGAACGCGAGGCCGAAAAGGCCGAACGCACCGCCCGCGCCGAGGCCTCGGCCGCCGCGCACGCCCCCAAGAAGAAGGACGCCGAAGGCTAGGCCTTTTTCGTCCATACGAATGCGCAAAGGGCGGTTGCAGGTTGCTGCAGCCGCCCTTTCTGCGTTTTCAGCATCGGTCCGGGCGGAGTTGCTCTGACAGGGCCGCCACCAGGTGATCGAACATCAGCCGCATCCGCCTTGTGGTGCGCAGGCCCTCAGGCATGCAGACCCACATTTCCATATTGATCTCAAACTGGTCGGCGAGAACCGGAACCAGGCCATAGCGCCTGGCGAGCAGGGTCTGGCAGGCCCCGATCCCCAGGCCCGCGCGCAGGGCCGCCAGCTGGGCGATGTCGCTGTCGCTGCGAAAGGCGAACAGGTCCCGGGTGATGGGCCGTCCGATGTCAATCCGACCGTCAAGCTTGGGGGGAACCACCCCGTCGAAACCCACCATGGCGTGGCCGGTCTCAAGGGCGTCGAAGTCCTCCGGCAGGCCGTGGCGGGCGACATAGGACGGGGCGGCATAGAGACCCAGATCGATCATGCCGATCCGCCGACCCACCAGGGTGTTCTGGGTGGGACGCGTCATGCGCACGGCGATGTCGGCGTCCCGGCGGGCCAGGTCGGCCTGCCGGTTTGAGACGGTCAGCTCCACCTCGATGGTCGGATGGGCGGCGTGGAAGGCGGCCAGGATGGGCGGCAGGATCTCGCAGCCCATGATCTCGCTGGCGGTGATCCGCACCGCTCCGCCAGTCTGGGTCGCGGCGTCCGCCACATCGCGCAGGGCGGCGGCCGCGGCGGCGGCCATGTCCTCCAGCCGGGGGCGAAGCTCCAGGGCCAGTTCTGTCGGCTGCAGCCCACGGGGCGAGCGCAGAAAGAGCGGGGAGCCCAGGCGCTGCTCCAGGGTCTCGATATGCCGGCCGATGGTGGGCTGGGCGACGCCCCTGACCCGGGCGGCGGCGGAAAGGCTGCCTGTCTCCAGGACGGCGTGCAGGCTCTGGAACAGGTCCCAGTCGGCGGCGGTGTTCGACGGCATGATCAGATGATGGGGATTACAGCTTCGCCGCACAATGTTCGGCCAGGCTGGTCGTTCAGCTGGTCGTTCAGCTGGTTGGGGCGTCCGCCGCTTCCGCCGCCTCGGCCAGGGCCTGCTGCTCGGCCTCCCGCTCAGGCCGGCGGCGGCGGCGACGCTCCATCAGCCGGCCGGCGGGGAAGGCGTGCATCATCTTCAGGCCGGCCACCGGCGAGAGGTTGGCCACCACCCGCCGGGCCTCGGTCATCATCTGCTGGACCATCTCCTTGTGCTCGATCTCGCCCTCCTCGCGCACCAGGGTCAGGCGGTGGAGGGCGTAGAGGCCCAGCAGGGCCGACATCAGGAAGTAGAAGTCCCAGTTGTTGAAGGCCAGGTGCAGGACATCGAGATCCTCTCCTGGCCGCGACCAGCGAATGAGCAGTTCAAGCTGGCGGGCGGAGAAGAAGTCGGCGAACAGACCCCCCAGGATGGGGGCGGCGGCCGCCGCCATGGAGGTGATCAGGGTGTTGGCGGCGATGTAGGCGGTCGCACCGCCCCGGGGGGCCAGCTTCAGGGCGATATTCACCGTGGCCAGACCCACCCCGGCGGCTGCGGCGCCCAGGACGATGTGCAAACCCACCAGATAGGCGCCGGCCAGCTGCCGGTCGTCGATCTGCGAGGTGAGCGCCGTGGCGGCGATACAGAGGATGTAGGCCGGCGCCGTCACCGCCAGCACCGACTTGTTGGAGAACCGGTCGCTGAGCTGCCCCCAGAACCGCAGCACCCCGATATTGGCGATCTGGCTGACCACGCTCAGCGCCATGACAAAGGTCAGCGGATAGTTCAGCTGGGTGATGAAATAGACGGTGAAGAACGGGCTCGCCAGGTTCACGGCGAACTGCCAGCTCGACAGAAACAGGATCAGGCGGCGGAAATTCTCGTCCCGCAGAGGCGCGCGTAGCAGGCGATAGAGATTCACGCCGGCGGCTGGCGGCGGCATGGTCGGCTCCGGCGTGCGGGCGAGCGCCGCCACGCTGATCATGCCGAGGACGAAGGCGACCCCGAAGAAGGCCGCAAAGACCATGCCCCGGTTCTCCGGCGCCGCCTGGTCGAGGGCCACCCCCGACAGGATGGTCACACTGAGAGTCACCCCGGTGGCGATCATCGTGCGCTTGGCGGTGAAGGCGCCCAGGCGCGCCTCGGGAATCAGGTCCCGGACCCAGGAATTCCAGGCGCAGCTGGTCACCGCGCCCAGGGAGCCGATCATCACCTGGGTGGCGACCAGGGCCGTCAGGCTCCAGGCGTTGTGCGGCAGGAGCGCGATGGCGACCATGATCGGCAGGGCCAGCCGGGCGGTAAAGGCCGCGCTCGAGGCGATCAGCCGTCGCCGGCGCAGCTTCTCCACCAGGGGGACAGCCGGGGCCTGGATCAGTTGGGTCAGGAAGGGCAGGGCGGCCAGCAGGCCGATGACCGCGTTCGACGCCCCCAGATGGAGGGCGAAGGCGGCCAGCACGATGCCCGATGTGACCGCCGTCACCGCCGTAGCGGCGGCGGAGTCCACCATCATCAGGGCGGTCGCCCGGTCGAGGTCGCGCTCGTCCTGCGGGTCGCTCTCGAGGCTCATGGGGACCCGTCCTATCGGGTTTGGCGTCGGGCCGAAACCGCAGCCGGCGAAATCGTGGGGGCTGTGAGGATGCGTGTGACCTTTACGGGACGGCCTTCGCCCACCTACATAGCCGCCCATGGCCGCCAAGACGCTCTATGACAAGATCTGGGACGCTCACCTCGTCGCCGAAGGGGACGGGGAGACGATCCTCTACATCGACCTTCACCTGATCCACGAGGTGACCACGCCCCAGGCCTTCGCCGGCCTGCGCGCCGCCGGTCGCCCGGTGCGACGGCCCGACCGTACCCTGGCGGTGGCCGACCACAATGTGCCCACCGAGGGCCAGGCCCTGGGCGCCGGCGCGGTGGCCGATGAGGAGGCCCGCCTGCAGCTCCTGACCCTGGAGCGCAATGTCGCCGAGAATGGCATCGAATACTTCCCCATGGGCGATCTGCGGAACGGGATCGTCCATGTGGTGGGGCCTGAGCAGGGCCGCACCCAGCCGGGCATGACCATCGTCTGCGGGGATTCCCACACCTCGACCCACGGCGCCTTCGGGGCGCTCGCCCAGGGCATTGGCACGTCCGAGGTCGAGCATGTGCTGGCCACCCAGACCCTGCGCCAGGCCAAGTCGAAGAATATGCGGGTCACCATCGACGGGACGCCGGCGCCTGGCGTGGGCGCCAAGGACTTCGCGCTCGCCGTCATCGGCGCCATCGGCACGGCCGGCGGCACCGGCCATGTGATCGAATATGCCGGCGAGGCGATCCGGGCGCTGTCCATGGAAGGGCGCATGACCCTGTGCAACCTGACCATCGAGGCCGGGGCGCGGGCGGGCCTGGTGGCGCCGGACGAGACCACCTTCGACTATATCCGTGGCCGGCCGGCGGCGCCCAAGGGCGCGGCCTGGGATATGGCCGTCGCCCACTGGAAGAGCTTCTTCACCGACGATGACGCGGTGTTCGACCGGGAGATCGCCCTGGACGCCGGCCAGATCGCCCCCCTGGTGACCTGGGGCACGTCCCCTGAGGACGTCATGCCCATCGACGGGCGGGTGCCCGATCCGGCCAGCTTCGCCACGCCGGACAAGCGGGCCTCGGCCGAGCGGGCGCTCGACTATATGGGCCTGACAGCCGGCCAGCCGATCACCGAGGCGAAGATCGACCGGGTGTTCATCGGCTCGTGCACCAACAGCCGGATTGAGGACCTGCGGGCTGCGGCCGCCGTCGTGCAGAAGGCCTTCCTGGAGGGCCGGCTGGTGGCCCCCCATGTGCGGGCCATGGTCGTGCCGGGCTCTGGCCTGGTGAAGGCTCAGGCCGAGGATGAGGGGCTGGACGCCATCTTCAAGGCCGCGGGCTTTGACTGGCGCGAGCCCGGCTGCTCCATGTGCCTGGGCATGAACCCCGATCGCCTGGCGCCGGGCGAGCGCTGCGCCTCGACCTCCAACCGCAATTTCGAGGGCCGTCAGGGCCGGGGCGGGCGCACCCACCTGCTCAGCCCGGCCATGGCGGCGGCGGCGGCCATCGCCGGCCATCTGACCGACGTGCGCGACTTCATCTGATGATCTCAGGCCTCGACCATGTGGCCCTGGCGGTCCGCGACCTGGATCAGGCGGTGGACGCCTATACCCGCCTGCTGGGGCGGACGCCGAACTGGGTCGGCGGCGACGGGGGCGCCCGGCACGCCTGGTTCCAGCTGCCCAATATGGCCCTGGACGTGATTGCGCCGGTTGGCGACGGCGGCTTTGGCGCAGTCATCGCCGCCCATCTGGAGGCCCATGGCGAGGGGGTCTGGGCGCTGGCCTTCACCACCCCCGACATCGAGGCCGCCGTCGCCCTGCTGCGCCGCCGCGGGATCGGCGCCACCGATCCTGGACCGGTGCGCTCCACCCGTGACGACAGCGCCAAGCGCTACTGGACCACCTCGACCCTCGACGCCGGCGCTGTCGGCGGCATGAACATCCTGCTCACCGCCCCGCCCCGGGATGGCCAGCCCTGGCCCCTCTCGGCCCCGACGGAGGGAGAGGATGCGGCGGTCACCGAGCTCGACCATGTGGTGGTCCGCACGCCCAATCCTGAGCGCGCCCTGGCCGTCTATGGCGCCAAGCTTGGCCTGGATCTGCGCCTGGACCGTTCGAACCCCGACTGGGGCGCCCGCCAGCTCTTCTTCCGCTGTGGCGCAGCGGTGGTGGAGTTTGGCGCCAGCTTGAAGGCGCCGGTCACCGATGCGCCGGACACCTGCGGAGGCCTGGCCTGGCGGGTCAGCGATCCCGCCGCCGTCCACGCCCGTCTGGCCGCTGGGGGCTGGGACCTGTCAGACCTGCGCCAGGGCCGTAAGCCCGGCACCCAGGTCTTCACCGTGCGGACAGGCGCCCCTGGCTTGCCGGCTTTGATGATTCAGCAGAGCGCGCCCCTAGCGCCTTCGGAGACCGCTTGATGAAACCGTTTACGCGGATCGACGCCAAGGCCGCCCCCCTGGCCCTGTCCAACATCGACACCGACCAGATCATCCCCAAGCAGTTCCTGAAGACGGTGGACCGGATCGGCCTGTCCAAGGGGCTGTTCTACGACTTCCGCTTCGACGAGGCGGGCCGCGAGAAGCCCGACTTCGTGCTGAACCAGCCGGCCTATAAGGATGCGGGCGTGCTGATCGCCGGGGACAATTTTGGCTGCGGTTCGAGCCGTGAGCACGCCCCCTGGGCCCTGCTGGACTTCGGGATCAGCTGCGTGATCTCCACCAGCTTCGCCGACATCTTCTACAATCCCTGCGTCCAGAACGGCCTGTTGCCGGTGGTGCTGCCGGCCCAGGCCGTTGAGGACCTGATGGCCCAGGCCCGGGGCGGCAATCACGTGATCAGCGTCGATCTGGCGGCCCAGACGGTCACCGCGCCGGACGGCCGGGTCTATGACTTCGAGATCGATCCCAGCCGCAAGCACAAGATGCTCAACGGCCTCGACGCCATCGGCGAGACCCTGCAGAAGGCGCCCGATATCGACGTCTATGAGAGCGCCCGGGCCCTGGACACCCCATGGCTGGAACGGGCGTGAGCCTGGTCATCGCCGGGACGATCCGCGTTCCCCCTGAGAATCTCGAGGCCTTCCGCCCTCACATGCGCGCCATGCTGGAGGCCAGCCGGGCCGAGGACGGCTGCCTGGAATATGCCTACGCGCAGGACGTGGCGGAGCCCGGCCTGATCCGGGTCTTTGAGGCCTGGCGCGATCAGGCCGCCCTGGACGCCCACTTCGCTACGCCGCATCTGGCCGCCTGGCGGGCGGCCTGGCCGGAATTCGGGGTTTCCGATCGCCGCCTCATCGCCTACGAGGTCGCCTCGCAACGGGCGGTGTAGTTTCCCGCCTGAGAGACCAGCGACGGGGCGATGACCATGACCGACCTTCTTCTCCTGCCGGGCGATGGCATCGGCCCCGAAGTGATCTCCGAGGTCCGCCGCGTGATCGCCGCGCTCACCCCCGACCTGGTGGTCGAAGAGCGCCCCTTCGGTGGGATCAGCTATGACCAGGCGGGCTCGCCCCTGACCGACGAGACCCTGGCGCTGGCCAAGGCGTCCAAGGCGGTCCTGATGGGCGCCGTCGGCGGGCCGAAATGGGCCGGCGTTCCCCGCGACAAGCGCCCCGAGGCCGGCCTGCTGGCCCTGCGGGCGGGGATGGAGGTGTTCGCCAATCTGCGCCCGGCCCTGTGCTTTGGGCCGCTGGCCGATGCGTCTTCGCTCAAGCGCGAGCTGGTCGAGGGCCTCGACTTCATGATCGTGCGCGAGCTGACCGGGGGCATCTATTTCGGCGAGCCGCGCTTCATCGAGGACCTGCCCGGTGGCGGCAAGCGGGCCGTGGACACCCAGGTCTATACGACCGCCGAGATCGAGCGGGTCGCCCGGGTGGCCTTCGAGCTGGCCCGGGGCCGGCGCAACAAGGTGCATTCGGCCGAGAAGTCCAATGTGATGGATTCCGGCCTGCTGTGGCGCGAAGTGGTCACCGACCTGCACGCCCGCGAATTCGCCGATGTCGAGCTGGAGCATATCCTGGCCGACAATGCGGCCATGCAGATCGTCAAGAACCCCAAGCAGTTCGACATCATGGTCACCGACAATCTGTTCGGCGACATCCTGTCGGACGCCGCGGCCCAGCTGACCGGGTCGCTCGGCATGCTGCCCTCGGCGGCCCTGGGCGCGCCGGGCAAGCCGGGCCTCTATGAGCCGATCCACGGCTCGGCGCCGGATATCGCCGGCCAAGGCGTGGCCAATCCCCTGGCCGCCATCCTGTCGTTCGAGATGGCCCTGCGCTGGTCGCTGGGCCGGGCTGAGGCCGCCGACAGGCTGCAGGCCGCGGTGATCAAGGCCCTGGAAGATGGCGCCCGCACCCGCGACCTGGGCGGCGCGCTCACCACGGTCCAGATGGGCGACGCGGTCCTGGCGGCCCTGGCCTAACGCGTTTCGGCGAGGCTGGGGTCGAGGGCGATGGCCGCGGCCTGGTCGGCGGCGGCGCCCTCGGCGTCCCCCAGTTCAGCGCGGACGAGGCCCCGGACAAAGAGGGCGCCCGCCATGCGGGGATTGATCTCCAGGGCCTTGTCGAGCCACTCCCGGGCGCTGAGGGGGTCGTCGAGCATGTAGTAGACACCGCCCTTTTCCTCCATCAAGTCCGGATCGTCGGGGGCCAGGGCCAGGCCCGCATCGGCCTCCCGCAGGGCCGCCTCGTAGTCGCCCTGGTTGCGGCGGATGACGGCGGTGATGTAGCGGGAATAGGCGCTGTCGGCGCCGGCGGCCGGGAGTTTCTCCAGCTGCTCCAAGGCGCGCGCGCCGTCGCCCAGCATATAGAGCGCCTCGCCGCGGATCATGATGTAGTCGGTGTTATCCGGGGCGAGCGCCAGGGCCCGCGCGCTGGGCCGGTCGGCGTCCTTGATGCGGTTCAGCCGGAGCAGGGTCACCGCCAGGGCGGCGTGAAGGTCCGGGTCATTCGGATAGCGCTTCAGGAGGTTGACATAGCCGGCTTCCGCCGCCGGATAGTCGCCGTTCCAGTACAGGGCGTCGGCCAGGCCGACCTCGAACTTGGCGTCGTCCGGATCGAGCGCGTGAGCCCTTCGATAGAAGATGACGGCCTGGGCGGGGTCAGACTCCTGGGCCAAGGCGCCGAGCCCCTCCCAGGCGGTCGCCGTTTCGGGGTCCAGAAGGGCTGCGCGCTCAAAATCGGCCTTGGCCAGATCATGCTCGCCCTGCGCCAGCAGAAGCTGCCCGCGGCGGGCGAGGCTTGTCGGAAGGTCGCCTGGTGTGGCGGACGCCACAAAATGCTCGGCGAAGACCAGGGCGCCCCCCAGGTCCCCGGCCATCTGAGCGGCGAACGAGGCATAGACCAGGGCCACGTCGCCCAGGGACGCGGGGTCGGTGATCGCGCCGAGGTCAGCGCGCCCGCCATCGGCGTCGCCGGCGGCGAGGCGCGCGAAGGCTCGCAGCCCATGGGCCTCCCCCGTAGGGCTCTCGGCGATCGCGACATCAAGATCTTTCCGGGTCTCGCCGGGCTTGGCGGGCATCCGAATGATCGCCCGGGCGACGCGGAGCTCCGGGGCCTTGGGGTGGCGGGTGATCGCGCGGTCAAGGATCTGATCCCGCTTCCGGGTCGCGTCGATATCGTTGAGAGCGCCGACCAGGATCAAGGCCACCTGGATGTCGTCGGGCCTCTCGCGGTGCAATCGCTCAAGGTCAGCAATCACCTCGGTGCGCCGGCCCAGGAGGGCGTAGCTGACCAGCCGGGTTCGCTGCAGTTCCGTGTCGCCCGGGGCCTGGCGAAGGGCGGATTCGGCGAAGGACAGGGAGTCTCCATAGCGCCCGGCGGACAAGCGAAGCTGGGCCGCAAGGTTCAGGACCTCCACCGAGGGATGGAGCGCTAAGGCGCGATCGGCGGCGGCGATGGCTGAGTCGTGGTCGCTGACCGCTGAGGCCGCCAGGGCGATCCACGCATGGATGGCGGAGCGTGCTTCCTCGTTCGGGGCCGTGGCCAGGGCTGTGCGGCAGAGGACGAGGGTCGTCTCGGGGTCTTCGTTGGGGTCGGCGTCCCAACAGGCCTCCGCCTCGGGCGGCAGGACGCCATCCGGCGCCGACGGTTCGGCGGACAGGGGCGCGGCCAGACTGGCCAGAAGCGTTCCGGCGGCCAGGGCCAGGGCCAGGGCGAAGGTCGGAGATTTTGTGGTCATTGCGCGGCTCCTTCGGACGCCGCCGGGCGGGCCAGAACGATGATCGGCGGCTGGGACAGCCAGGGCCTGGCCAGGGCGTGGAGGTCGGCGGGCGTCATCTGGGTCAGGGCCTGGTCCAGCCGGTCGAGCTTGACCCGCATGGTGTCCCAGTCGGTGGGACTGGCCAGGGCCTGGGCCCAATAGGCGTCGGAGTGCCTCGTGGCTTCGAGCTGGGTCAAAAGGGGCCGGCGGACCTGCTCCAGGGCTGCAAGGCTCGGCGGCGCGGCGACGAAGGACTCTGCGGTCCGCAGCACGGCGTCCCTGATCTCATCCAGGCTCTGCGCCTCAGGCGTGACCTCCACATAGAGGGCGATGTGGTCGGGGCTGTCGAGCCCGCCATCCAGGTCCGCGGCGGGGGAATAGGTGCGGCCCTGTCGCCGCCGGGTCTCCTCGATCACGGCGTTTTCCAGCATGGCGCTCAGGACCAGGGCCGCAGCCTGGTGTTCCACGACCCTGACAGGCGGGCGGCTCCAATAGATGCGCCCGGCGGCCCGTTCGGCGGGGCCCTGGTGGGTGACCTCGATGGGGGCGGCTGGGGCGGCGGAGTAATCCAGCGGGGGGCGCTCGGTCGCCGGACGTGGGGCCGGGCGCGGCGGCCTGGCCCCCAGGGTGGCCGCCGCGACGGTGATCGCCTCGGCCTCGCTGATGTCGCCCACCAGGGTCAGCTGCGCCGGGCCTGTGGTCAGATGGGGGGTGAGCGCGGCTCGCAAATCCTCCGGCGTCAGGCGCCGATAGGTTTCCGGATCCCCCGCCGCGCCGGCCGTGTCGGGCCAGACGGCGTGGCCGAAGGCGCTCCGGACCGCATCAAGGGGATCGAGCCGCCTGCCCTGCTCCAGGCTATCGGCCAGCAGCGCCATGCGATCGGCGACCTCGACATCGAATCCTGGCGCCATGAGATGGGCGGTGATCAGGGCCAGATGGCGGGCGACCTGACCCGAGAAGCTTCTGGCGCTGATGACGAGACCCGCGTCGCTGAGGTCGGCGCCAAACGTCGAGTCCCAATCGGCGTTGAGCTCCTGCAGGGCGGCGAAGCCCCAGCCCTGCACCCCGGCGCTGGGCAGGATGGCGGCGGCGGCGGACGCGGCCACGAAGTCCCGGGCGCTGAGCCGCCGGGCGCTGGGTCCCATGCGGATGACCAGCTGGACCTGTCCGGGCGCCCGGTCGCTGGCCATGTGGTTCAGCACCAGACCATTGGCGAAGGTCAGGCGGGTGGCGCCCTGGGCCAAAGCCTCCCGGCGCACGACGCGGCCCGCCGGGCCAAAGTCGTAGGTGAGGGGGGCGGGCGGCGGAAACGCCGCGCTCAGTTGCGCGGCTTCTCCTGATCGCCAACCTGCGATCACGGCGGCCTCGGTCAGACCGATGTCTTCCACCGACAGGGTCGGCGGCGTTCCCTCCGGCCAAAGGGCGGCGAAAGCCTGGGCGAGACGCTCAGGGGTCAGAAGCTGCGCCCCGCGACTGATCTGCCGCATCATCTGGTGGGGATGCAGGAAAGACGGCCCGTAGACGGCCGAATAGACCAGTTCGTCGGCGACCTGGGCGGCGGTGACGCTGGCCTGCTCGGTCAGGGCGCCCCGCGCCCGGGCGCGCTCAATGGCGATGGCGGCGTCGATCTCGCCCTGGTTCGGTCCTTCGGCGGCGAAGGCGCGCAGGGTCGCCTGGGCGAGGCTCAGGGCGGTCAGGCCCATTTTAGGGCCGTGGCTTGCGCGGATGCAGGCGACCTGGCGGGTGTCATACTGACCCAAGGTGTCGAACTGCAGGGCGAAGACCCCTCGGGTGGCCGCCGCAGCCCGCGACAGCCGCCGGTTGGCGATCTCCAGCAGCACCGATTCGCGCAGGTCCTCGCTCAGGTCCTTGAGGGCGTCGTCGGCCTCTGGCCAAGGGGTGTTGCGACAGGCCATGCTCTGGGTGGGCAGGCGCACGGGCGCCAGGACCAGGGCTGCCGGCGCGTCCGGCGGCTCGGGGGCCGGGCTATCGGGCATCCGCGGCCGCGCCCCAGCCCCGGCCCATCCCCCGAGGCGGCGCTCCAGCTCGGCGATCATGGCCTCGGGCTTCACATCGCCGGTTACGACGATGAGGCTGCGGTCCGGACGGTACCATTTGGCGTGGAAGGCCCGCAGGTCCTCGGGCGTCGTGGCGTTCAGGGTGGCGACGGCGCCGGCGGGGCTCAGAGTGTCCTCCGGGCGGAAGTGAAAGGCGGTCTCCTGCTCGGCGGTCGCGTCCCCGGTCCCCAGCCGGTCCAGGCGCTCGGCCAGCACCACGCCCCGTTCGGCGGCCACCTCCTCGGGGCGGAACAACAGGCCGTCGCCGACGTCGCGCAGCCAGTCGAGGCCCGGGCCGATCCCGGCGGCGTCGCTGGTGGGCAGGTCCAGGTGATAGGTGGTGGTCCACCGGCTGGTGAAGGCGTTGTGGTCGCGTCCCCACGCCGCCCCGGCCTGGGCCATGGCTCGGTCCAGCGCCCCGTCGGGAAACCGCCGGGTGGAGCGAAAGGCCATGTGCTCGACGAAGTGGGCGATGCCGCGCGTCGCGTCGGTTTCGGCCTGACTGCCCACCCAGACCAACAACCGGAAGGACACCCCCTCCCGGCCGGCCAGGGGCAGGATCATGTAT
>NZ_JAUSBZ010000124.1 GCF_030651755.1 Phenylobacterium sp.
GCTGCTGGGGGCCGACGAGGCGGCCTGAGGACGGCGGCCTGATGGGCGGCGCGAGGCGCGCGATGCGCCTCAGGCGGCCTTCTGCAGCTCCTGCTTGACCCGTTCGGCCAGGGTCTTGATGTCGATGGGCTTGGGCAGGAAGGAGATGTTGGCCTCCCCTTCCAGCAGGTTGGAGAACTCGGCTTCGGCATAGCCGGAGATGAACATGACCGGGGCGCCGGCCAGGTACTGGCGGGCCTGTTTCAACAGGTCTGGCCCCTGCATGCCGGGCATGACCACGTCGGAGATCATCAGGTCGATCTGGCCGGCGTGCAGCTCGCACAGCTCCAGGGCCTCTTCGCCGGACGCGGCCTCGATCACCTCATAGCCGCGGGCGCGCAGCAGGCGGGCGGCGACGCCGCGCACGGCGTCCTCGTCCTCGACGAACAGGATGCGGCCGGCGCCCGACAGGTCGCGGGCCACGGTCTTGGCCTTGACGACGGGTGCGGGGGCCGGAACGCCGATGGCCGGCTGATAGACCGGCAGAAAGATGCGGAAGGCCGAGCCCTCGCCCATCTTCGAGGCGACCGAGATCCAGCCGTCCGACTGCTTGACGATGCCATAGACGGTGGCCAGCCCCAGGCCGGTCCCCTCGCCCACCGGCTTGGTGGTGAAGAAGGGGTCGAAGATCTTGTCCATGACTTCCGGCGCGATGCCGGGGCCGTCGTCGGACACCTCGATCAGGGCCTGGTCGCCCTTGGCGCCGGTATAGCCCAGCGCCGCAGCCTCGGCCTCGGTGACCCGGGCGGTGCGGATGCGCACGGTGGTGCCGCCATAGGCGCGCACGGCGTCCCGGGCGTTGACCGCCAGGTTCATGACCGCGGTTTCCAGCTGGCCCCGGTCGACCCGCACGTGCGGCAGGTCGCGGCCATATTCGGTGTCGACGGTGACGTCCTCGCTCAGCACCCGGCGCAGCAGCACCTCAAACTCGCTGATCAGCTCGCCGAGCTCGAGGATCTCGCGCTGGACGGTCTGCTTGCGCGAGAAGGCCAGCAGCTTGCGCACAAGATCGGCTGCGCGGTTGGAGGTCTGGCGGATCTCGTTCAGCCCCTCATAAGAGGGATCGCCCACCGGGTGACGGGCCGCCAGGCTGTCCAGCTGCATCAGGATGGCGGTCAGCAGGTTGTTGAAGTCGTGGGCCACGCCGCCGGCCAGCTGGCCAATGGCCTGCATCTTCTGGCTCTGGGCCAGCTGCAGCTCCATCTGCTTCTGGTCGGACACGTCCACCAGATAGGCGACCCAGCGGCCGCCGGTGCGCGACAGATAGAGATGGGCGATCTTGGCCGGGTCGCGGGACAGGCGGACCTCGAGGGCGCCCTCCATGCCCTGGGCCAGACGCTGGGCGGCGTCCTGGCGGGAGTTGGTCTCGATCAGGTCGCCAAAGGCCTGGCCCCGCTCGAAGGGACCGGCCATGCCGGCGAGCGCCGGATTGGCCTCGATGATGACGGCGTTGAAGGGGTCCTCTCCCTCCAGCAGGGCCGCGCCGAAGGGGGATGCGGCGGCGAAGGCGTCCAGCACCTTGGGCGGCGGCGCCTTGGCGCCAGCCGCGGCGGTGAGCACTTCCAGCGCCGCGGCCGGCAGGGCCAGGCGTTCCGGAGCGGCCGGCCGCAGGCGGACCAGGAAGCGGCGCGCCCCGCTGGCGGCGCCCACGGGGGAAATGTCGGCGGCATGGTCGGCGCCGGCGGCCCGCAGGGTGGCCTGGGCGCTCTCTCCCCGGCGGGCGGCGCCGAGGGCGGAAAACAGGCTGGCGGCGGAAGACCCGCCCTTGGGCAGGCGCGGCGCCTCGCCCAGAATCTCACGCCAGGCCGCGTTGCAGGCATGGATGCGGCCATCAGGGCCGGCCAGGGCCGCGGGCTCCCCCAGGGCTTCGACCAGACGCTCCGCGCCCGGCTCGGCGTCGGCCGGCGTCTCCAGGGTCGAGCGCAGGACAAACAGGCCCAGGCACGCCACGCCCGCCAGGCCCACCAGCAGCATCAGCCCGGCCAGGGTGGCCGGTCCGGCGTTGATCGCCGGCGCGGCGGCGAAGGCCACAGCCATGAGGAAAAACACCACAGCGATGGCGGTGAGCGGATCAAACCGGCGCGCCGGTTCCGGGCCTTGCGGGGTCTCAGCCATGGCGGACCTGCGGCTTGCCTCCGGGTGTGGGGCCAAGCGCCCCACCGAATCATTGAGCATCATACTGCACAAGGTCACCTGAGACCCTTACGAGACCTTTCTGTGGCAGGAAGGTTTACCAAACCCTCCACGGTGAAGCTGTCCGGGGCTCGCCAAACGGTTCATGGGCCACCACATTGGGGCGAGGCGCCGGCCAAGGCGCAGACGAAACCGGGAGCGACCCCATGAGCGAGACGACAGACTACATCCCCCCCAAGGTCTGGACCTGGCAGAAGGGGAGCGGCGGCCGCTTCGCCAATATCAACCGCCCCATCGCCGGCCCGACCCACGACAAGGATCTGCCGGTTGGCCGCCATCCGATGCAGCTCTACTCCCTGGGCACGCCCAACGGGGTCAAGGTGACCATCATGCTCGAAGAGCTGCTGGCCCTGGGCCACGAGGGCGCGGAGTACGACGCCTGGCTGATCAATATCGGCGCTGGCGACCAGTTCAGCTCCGGCTTCGTCGACGCCAATCCCAATTCCAAGATCCCGGCGCTCGTAGACCGCAGCGGGCCTGAGCCCATCCGGGTGTTCGAGTCCGGCGCCATCCTGATCCATCTGGCGGAAAGGTTCGGCGCCTTCCTGCCCACCGATCCGGCCAAGCGGGCCGAGTGCCTGTCCTGGCTGTTCTGGCAGGTGGGCAGCGCGCCCTATCTGGGGGGCGGGCTCGGCCACTTCTACGCCTATGCGCCGGTAAAGATCGAATACGCCATCGACCGGTTCGCCATGGAGGTGAAGCGCCAGATGGACGTGCTCGACCGCCGCCTCGCCGAGAGCGAATATCTGGGCGGGGCCGACTACACCGTCGCCGACATGGCCGTCTGGCCCTGGTACGGCGGCATGGCCAAGGGCCTGCTCTATGAGGCCGGCGAGTTCCTGCAGGTCCATGAGTACAAGAACGTCATCCGCTGGGCCGACCAGATCGGAGCGCGGCCGGCCGTCAAGCGCGGCCGCATGGTCAACAAGACCTCTGGCGAGCCCTCAAGCCAGCTGCGCGAGCGCCACGAGGCCAGCGACTTCGACACCAAGACCCAGGACAAGCTGGAGGCGGCGGGCTGATCGCCCGGGCGCAGGGGTCATGAACTGCGGGTTCAACGCGACCTTCCGCGAGGCCCTATCGGCCCGGCTGAAGGCCTTTCCCCGGATCGTCCACACGGGCGAAGGCCTGAAGGCCGCGGCCGTGGCCATCACCCTGGTGGAGGCTGACGACGGCTCGGGCCAGGCCGCCTTCCTGCTGACGCGGCGGGCGGCGACCCTGCGGGCCCATGCCGGACAGTGGGCTCTGCCCGGCGGCCGCTGCGATCCCGGGGAGACCCTGGAGATCGCCGCCCTGCGTGAGCTTGAGGAAGAGTTGGGCCTGTCCCTGCCCCCGGAGAATATTCTGGGCGTCCTCGACGACTATCCCACCCGGTCAGGCTACGCCATCGCGCCTGTGGTCGCCTGGCTCGACCGGCCGGGGCTGATGCGTCTCAACCCCGCCGAGGTCGCCTCGGTTCACCGGATTCGACTGGATGGCCTGATGGCCGATCATGCGGTTGACTTCGAGACCATCCCCGAGAGCCCCCGGCAGGTCATCCGCCTGTTGATCGGCGACCAGCACATCCATGCCCCCACCGCAGCCCTGATCTACCAGCTGCGCGAGCTGGTGGCCGGCCGGGTCACCCGGGTGGCCGAGCTGGACCAGCCGGTGTTCGCGTGGCGGTGAGGCCTGCTGCGATCAGACGGGCGCGTCTGACCTGGGCTCCCCAGGCGTTGGCAGCTCGCTCTGGACGTCCTGCTGGCTTCCGAAGGTGGCCATGAGCTGGCGCTGCTCGCTGCGAATGTCGTTTTCGATGCGGCACTCCCCCTCGTCGAAGACCAGGGCGGGGCGGCTGGAGTCATAGAGCGGCCAGGCCGGCAGGCCCGGGGCGGCGGGCACGCCGGTGCGGGCGAAGGCGGCCCAGGCGCCGCTCATCTGGTCAGCCAGGAGCTGGGCCTGCGGCGTCACCGGCCCGACCATCACTTCGGCCTTGTCGAGATTGTCGAATACGAAGGGGATTTCCTGGGCGTGGGGCGAGAAGAAGCGTCCGTCCTGCACCGGGGTCTCGCGATAGAAGGCGTAGTAGTAGGCGCCTGCCCCGTCCTGGGCGGCCTTGCGCTCGGCCTGCAGGGTGGAGTCCAGGAAGTAGCTGCGGTCAGTGGCCGCCATATAGAGCCGCTCGGCATTGGTGCTGGCAGGATAGAGCCGCTGATAGAGGTCGAGAACCTCCTGCGCGCGATCGGCCGAGGTCAGACGGCCAATCATGGCTTTCAATCCTGCCGTGCTGAGGCTGTCCATGGCTGGATTGACCGCCAGATAGATGGACATCTCCGTGCGGTTCGTGCCGATCATCATGGGAATACCGGCGGTCAGATCCGGGGCGTCGGGATCGAAGGGGTGTCGCGGCAGCAGCCGACCATCCACCGTCGGCCGCCACTGGCCCAGGCCTGAACTGGCGCGCATCCCCGCCCGGCGCAAATCCTCGAACGGGACCTCGGCCAGGCGATCGACATCGGCGGGCGCGATCTGCAGTTCGGCCAGCAGCCGGCGGCCCTTTTCGGCGGCCAGTTCCGGTCCGTCCACCCGCAGTTGCGAGCCGCTCTGGACCACGGCCCGGTGGAACAGCCCCTTGGCCGGCTGATAGGCCATCAGCACGCTGACCTTGCGTCCGCCGCCAGACTCCCCGTGGATCATCACCCGGTCCGGATCGCCCCCGAACCGCTCGATATTGTCCTTCACCCATTGCAGGGCCAGCACGCAGTCGGCCATGCCCACCGAGGCGCTGGAGGCGTAACGGTCTCCAAAGGCCGACAGGTCTGCAAATCCGAAGACGTTCAGCCGATGGTTGATGGTCACCACCACCACGTCCTGCTTCCGGGCCAGATTGGCCCCGTCATACCAGGCCGATGACCCTGAGCCGGTGGAGAAGCCGCCCCCATGCAGCCAGAACATCACCGGCCGCTTGCCCGTGGTGGAGGGCGTCCACACATTGAGGAACAGGCAGTCCTCGCTCTGCGGCGGCGGTTCGATGTCCGAACGGATCAGGCTGGGATAGGGGGCGGGCGCCGCGGGATCGCGCGGCGCGCCCACGCCTTCCACCAAGGTCTGGGGCGCCGAGGCGCCATAATCGAGGGCCTCGCGCACCCCGGCCCAGGGCTGGCGCGGCCGGGGCGGCATGAAGCGGCCGGTCCCGCCCGTCGGCTCGCCATAGGGCACGCCCTTGAAGCTCAACACGCCATTGCTGCTGGCGCCCTTGAGCCGGCCCGCGGCGGTCTCCACCACCGGGGCTGCGGCGTGGGCCAGGCGCGGCCCGGCGGCCAGCCACAGGCCGCCGGCCAGCACCCAGCGGCGATTGAGCGTGATCTTCGTCATTTCGTTTCCCGGCCCGTAAGACACAAACGTTTTCTTGTGTCCGGTATTCTGCACAACCGATCCTTGGTTGGCTACTGAGCCCTTCACCTTGTCGAGGAGATGGCCCGCGCGCCCTAACGCATCGGCCGGGCGCGGGCCGGCGGGGCGGAGCGGGCGCCCATGATGAAGCCGATGATCTTGGCCACAGCTTCGAAATGGGCCGGCGGGATGGTGTCGTCGATCTCCACGGCGGCGTAGAGGGCGCGGGCCAGGGGCGGGTCTTCGATCACCGGCACGCCAGCCTCCTCGGCGGTGGCGCGGATACGCAGAGCCACCGCATCCAGCCCCTTGGCCACGCACTGGGGCGCGGCCGCGCCGCCGGCCTCGTATTTCAGGGCCACGGCGTAGTGGGTCGGGTTCATCACCACCACGGTGGCGGTGGGCACCGCGGCCATCATCCGGCGGCGGGCGCGATCGTGGCGCATCTGGCGCAGCTTGGCCTTGATCAGCGGGTCGCCGTCGGTCTGCTTGTACTCTTCCTTGATCTCGTGGCGGCTCATCATCTGCTTCTTGAGGAAGCGGTGCTTCTGCCAGAGCCAGTCGGCGCCCGCGATGGCGAGCATCAGGGCGATGACGGCGAAGATCAGCTTGCGCAGGATGGTGGCGCTGAACGGCAGCATGGCCGCCGGGTCCAGGGCCGAGAGGGTCTGAAACTGATGCAGGTGCGGCTTGAGCACCAGATAGGCCACCCCGGCCACGGCCAGGATCTTGGACACCGACTTGAGGAACTGGACCATGCCGTCGGGGCCGAAGATCCGCTTGAATCCCGCCAGGGGCGAGACCTTCTTGAAGTCGGGCTTCAGCTTGTCTGGGGTGAACAGCAGGCCGTGCTGGGCCAGGTTGCCGATCATGCCCCCCAGGGCCGCGGTGGCCAGGACGGCGGCCAGAACGGGGGCGGCGGCCATGATCGCCATGCGCGCCACGATCACCCCGCCGGCGCCCTCCAGGGGGATCTGTTCAGGGTGGGCGATGAAGGGCAGCAGGGCGTTGGCCATGTTGCGCACCAGCCACCCCCCGAGGATCGCCAGGGCGCCGGCGGCGAAGGCCAGCGCCATCAGGGGGGCCAGGTCCTGGGTCTTGGCCACGTCCCCCTTTTCCCGCGACTGTTCAAGTTTTCGCGGGGTGGCCTCTTCTGTTTTTGAAGCCTGATCGGTGTCAGACATGGGTCAGGGCGCCCCTCACAGGAAGTTCCCCAGCAGGTCGCGATAGCGCTCCACCCAGACCATGCCCAACACGCCGAGACTCAGGGCGAAGATCGACAGGGCGCTCAGCACCAGGAGCGGCGTGGCCACGAAGAAGATCTGGAAGGCCGGCATCACCCGACCCACCAGGCCGGCGGCGAAGTTGAAGATCAGCGAGAAGACCACCACCGGCGCGGCCAGTTGCAGACCCAGGGTGAAGGCCTGGGCAGCCGTCTGCACCGCCAGCTGGGCGGCGTCGCCCACGGGGATGTTCCCGCCGAAGGGAAACAGTCGATAGGACGAGACGATGGACGCCAGGAACATGTGATGCAGGTCGGTGACCATGATCAGGGTCACCCCCATCACGGTCAGGAAGGTCGACAGCGAGGTGGACGGCTGGGCCTGGCCGGGATTGGCCGTCTGGGAGAAGGCCAGGGTCGACTGGATCGACACGATCTCGCCGGCGATGCCCAGCGCCGCCAGCATCATCCGCAGGATCAGGCCGATCATCAGGCCGATCAGGATCTCGCGTATGATCTGGGCGAACATGACGCCGTTGGAGGCCGGCACCGCCCCCACCTCCCCGCCCAGGACCGGAAACAGCATCAGGGCGAACAGGAAGGCGAAGGCCAGGCGGATGCGGGCCGGCACCGAGCCGTCGCCCACGCCAGGCATCAGCATCAGCAGGGCGCCCAGGCGGGCGAAAATCAGGCCCGCGGCATAGACCTGCGGCGCAGAGGCGTAGGATTCCATCGGCCTACATGGCCGAGATGCGGGCGGCGATCTGGTTCATGAAGCTGGCCATCAGCGCCCCCATCAACGGCAGGAACAGCAGCAGCGAGATGAAGATGGCCACGATCTTGGGCGCATAGACGAGCGTCGCCTCCTGGATCTGGGTGAGCGCCTGCATCAGGCCGATGCCCACGCCCACCACCAGCCCGACAATCAGAATCGGGGCCGACAGCTGGATGGTCAGCCAGATGGCGTCACGGCCAATATCCAGAACCTCGGCGCCATTCATCGCGCGCCCTTTCGAAAAGCGTGGGGAACTGCGCGGGAGCGTGAACGAACGTGGTTAACGAAGGGTGGAGGGGGCTGCGATGGGCTCATCGCTGTCTTTGCCAAGGTCCGCTTCCGGGCAATGCCTCTCAGCCGATTCGGATGATCACCCTGGGCGCCGGATGGACTTGGTGCGGTCGATGACACCCTAAGGGATAGAAAAGGCAGCAGCGTACGCGTATATTGTGCGCATGGAAAACACGCATTCGACTAGCCGTCAGCGGTTGAACCTGACGCTTCCAGGCCCACTGGTCGAGGAAGCAAAGGCGCTGGGCCTGAACCTCTCGCGCGCCTGCGAGAGCGGTCTGGAGGCGGCTGTCGCCGCTGAACGGGCGCGACGCTGGCAAGCCGAAAACCGAGCCTTCTTCGATTGGTACAACGCCAAGGTGGAGACCGATGGCCTGGCCTTGGCGGAATACCGGCAGTTCTGATGAAGCATGGGGTTTACCGGCTCCCGAACGGCGTGCTGGTCGTGGACGTACAGTCGGATCTGCTGAATCCCACAATCACTCGCGTGGTTGTGCCACTCATCTCGTCGATAGATCTGAAAGGCTCACAGCCAGGACGACTAACGCCCACCTTCGAGGTTGAGGGGCAGAAGGTCATGCTGCTGCCTCTGCAGATGGCCGCCATTCCCCTTCGCGAGCTAGGCCATCAGCCCCTGCGCATGCTCACCGAGGATGAGGCTTACGCCGTGAGCGGCGCGCTTGGCGTCCTGTTCGAGGGCGTCTAGTAAAGCCGGCTTTCTGGCGGCAGCCCAAAGGCCGCTAGTGGCGCACCCATGACCTCCGGTGGCCAACAGGTCAGCGCCTAACTACGCCAGCTAGCCAGCGCCTCGCGTCTTCCATCACCTCAGGGAGACGATCTTCGCCACCGACCTCCCGCATGAAGTGGTCGAGCGCCGGATACTCGAAGTAGGCGACATCCTTGCCGGCGGTCGTCAGATAGTCGCGCCCCGCTCGGGCCGCTTCGACGGGCGAGGACGTGTCCTGCGCCCCGTGGATCAGCAGGATTGGCGCAGATGAGAGCGCCAGGGCTCTTGCTGGCATTACATCGGCGGCGTCCGCCCACCACTTGTAGCTCAGACCGGCCCATCGCGTACCGCCTGACGGATTCTCCCTCGCGGCCGCGATCTGCGCGTCCAATTCTGCGGCGACGGGGGGTGGCAAGGCGCGCCTGATCAGCTCCCGCACCGTCATGCCCGTGCCTGACGAGAAGACAATCGCCGCCTGCGTTTCTGGGATCAGAGCCGCCGCCAGCGCGACGACTGCGCCGCCCTCGGATCCACCGAAAAGCACCAGCTTGCCAGACCACCAGTCACTTCGCCTGAGCTCTGCCACCACCAGAAGCATGTCCAGCGTACGTTGATGGAGCGTGGATCGCTCCCAATAGTCCGTGGGGCAGCCATCCACCAACTCGAGGTCCGCCCCTGCGATGACGCCGGGCTGATTGATCAGCACCAGCCGACGGTCAGGCGCCAGGAGCTCCGCCACCCGGCCAGCCGAGGGGTTGTCGCTGACCTCCCGGCAACCGGTGCCTTGCAAGATGATCAGAGCATCCTGTGTCCCTCTGGCGCCCGCCTCCGCCAAGAAGCTGACTGGTGACCCGTCGGCGCGGTGAACGACTGACCGCTCGAGCGGGGCCACCTCAGCCGCCGAGACAGCGGGGCGGAGGGTCAACAGCGTGAGTATTGCGACGCATGTCGCCTTCAACACCAATGTCTGTATCTGCACAGGGTCGCCTCCGAGTTGGGGCTTCCAAACGAACCGCCATGAAGCGTCGCGATGCCCATAGGCTGAGCTTGGCGCTTGGACCGGCGCCGCGCAAATCTGGCGAGCGCCGGCCTTAGTCGCGGAAGGTCGATTTGTGGACCGCTGGTCGACTTCCGCTCACGGCGCGCCGCCCCTCGGCCCGCCCCTCCTGCCAGGGTGAGGCTTGCGCTCAGGCCCGCCCGAGATCGCTCCCCTTTTGCGCCGGACGATCATCGGGCCCCGGGGCCTGCGGGTCGCCTGTGTCGCCGCGCCGGAAGGCCCGTCGGACATGCAAACTTGAATGCGAAAAACCATGTTGCTCCGCCCGTCAGGGTGGTACCCGTCGCCCCTGGTAACAGGGGGTATTTCAGTGAAAATCCGTTCTTTTCGCGCGCTGATGCTGGCGGCCGGCGCGTTTGTGGCTTCGCCTGCCTTCGCGCAGACCGCTCAGATCACCGAGGCGACCGCCAATCAGGGCCTGGTTCTGATCAACGCCCAGGCGGCCAACAGCCTGGGCTTCACCGGCGCGGGCGTGACCGTGGGGGTGTTGGACAGCGGGGTCGACGCCACGCACCCGGATCTGATCGCGAACCTCTCAAACTTCTCGTATGACGGGAGTACGGGCGGTCCGGTGGTCCAGGACTACGACATGCACGGCACCCATGTGGCCGGCATTATCGCCGCCGCCCGAAACGGCTTTGGGGTGCAAGGGGTCGCCTATGACGCCAAGCTCGCCCTGATCGTGCCGAACAGCCCGGCGGACGGCGACGAAGCGGCGACCGATGTGGCCATCGCCGATGTCTATGGCCGCGCCCTGAACGCCAATGTGCGGATCTTCAACAACTCCTGGGGGTTCGACTACTATACCGGCACGGCCGAGGGGCGGTTCATGCTCGACGCGGTGATGAGCGCGCAGATCGACGTGTTCAAACGCGCCGTGGCCCTGGACTCTGTGATCGTCTTTTCCACCGGCAACGAATACGAGGACCAGCCCAACACCCAGGCTGGCCTGCCCTACTATTTTCCCGAGCTGGCGGCCAACTGGCTGGCCGTGACGGCGGTGGACCTGTCCGGCGAGATCGTCGACTACGCCAACCGCTGCGGTCTCGCCGCGGCATGGTGTCTGGCCGCGCCAGGCGGGGATGGCGAGGACGCGGGGATCATCTCGACGGTCCCGCTGGACCAGGGGGGCTATGACCGCTCGTCCGGCACCTCCATGGCCGCACCGCACGTCACCGGCGCCGTGGCGGTGGCCCGGCAGATGTTCCCGACAGCGTCTGGGGCCGAACTGGCTCGGTTTGTCCTGGTCACGGCGACGGACGTGGGCGCGACCGGATTGGACCCCATCTATGGCTGGGGCCTGCTGAACATGGGGAACATGGCCGCCGCCCGGTCCGGGCTCGGGCTCGGCCTGGCCGCCAACGCCGGTTGGGCCGCCGACCAGGGCCAGGCCGTCGTGATTCACGGTCTGGACGCCCGGCTGAAGGCCCAGGGCGCCCGCGGCGCCTGGGGCGCGGCCCTGGGCGGTCGTAGCCGCCACGATGGCGCGACGGCCAGCAAGGCGCAAGCCGACAGCCTCGGCCTGATGGCGGGCTATGACCGCGCCATCGGCGACGGCGGTCTGCTCGGCGCCGCCCTGTCCTGGACCACCACCGACCTGGACGAGCCGGGCCTGGCCAACAGCGCCAAGGTCAAGACGGTCAGCCTGGCCGCCTATGGCGTCGCCGCCGGCGATGTGTTGTTCGTCGAAGGGTCGGCAGGCGCCCACCGGCGCGACTACACCTTGACCCGCGGCGCCCTGGCCGGGGCGGCCGGCACGGTGCTGGAGGCCCAGGGCCTCACGGGCCGGGCCGAGACCGATGGATATGGCCTGTTCGCCGACGGCCGCATCGGCCTGAGCGCGCCGCTGGGACCGGTCGTCATCCGCCCCTTCGTACACGCCCAGGTCTCGCACCAGGCCTTTGACGGATTCACCGAAACGGGGGCGGACGTGTTCGCCCTGACCCTGGAGGACGTGGAGCTGACCCGTTACCAGGCAGGTCCTGGTCTGGAGTTCCTTATGCCGTCGCGGGCCATGGGGTCGGCCAGGGTGTCAGGGGACCTCTCCGTCCGCTACGCCTTGAGCTGGGGCGACACCGACTACCCGGTGGCCGCCACAATGCTGGGCGCCCGAATGAGCGGACAACTGGGTGAGCTGGAAGACCCGGTGACCCTGGCCGGCGGTCTCTCCGCCGCCTGGGGCGGGGTCGAAGGCTCCCTGCGCGGCTTCTATGCCCGGGCCGGCGACCAGGACTCGTCCGGGCTCAGCCTGGGCCTGCTGGTGAGCTTCTAGACCTAAGGACCGGCTAGACTGAAGGACCTGGCGGGGCGGGGGACGCTCCCTACTCCGCCAGGAACCCCTCGACCTCGGCCATGAACGACTCCAGCTGGTCGTGGTGCACCCAGTGGCCAGCGCCTTCGAAGTTCACCAGGCGGGCGTTCTTGAAGTGCTTGATGCGGCCATCGGCCTCCGGGTCTGAGGCCCAGGATTCCTCGCCGCGCATCAGCAGGACCGGGCAGGTGATCTGGCTCCACAGATAGTGCTGGTCGGCGTGGGACAGGCCGCCCATGCCCCAGCGGGAATGGTTGTCGAACTTCCAGCTAAAGGTGCCGTCCTCGTTCTGGTGGGCGCCATAGATGGTCAGGTGACGGGCCTGTTCAGGCGACAGGTGCGGATTCTCCTCGGCCATGCGGGCGAAGGCCTCCTCCAGGGTGGCGTAGCGGCGGGGGCTGCGGCCGGAATTCTTGCGGCGGTCCTCGATCCAGTCGCGCAGGCGCTGGTCCACCGTGCGCTTGGCCTGCTCGGCCATGACGGCGGGCGACGGACCCAGACCCTCGATGGCGACGATCTTCTTCACCTGGTCCGGATAGGCGCCGCAGTAGTTCAGCGCGATGCCTGCGCCCATGGAATGGGCGATGATGGTGACGGGCGCCAGGCCCTTCTGGTGCACGATCTGGGCGATGTCATAGATGTAGGCGCCCATGTCATAGCCGCCGCCGATGGCCCAGGCGCTGTCCCCATGGCCGCGCAGGTCAGGGGCGATGATGTGGTAGCGGTCGGCCAGGCGCTGGGCCACCCAGTCCCAGTTGCGGCAATGGTCGCGGCCCCCGTGGACCAGCAGCAGGGGCTCGGCCCCCTCATTGCCCCAGTCCACATAGTGCAGGCGCAGGCGCTGGGAAAAATAGAAGTGCGAGGTGGGGCCAGACATGGGGCGGGCGCTTCCTGTGCGTGGTCTTTTAAATTGGGCTGAGGCTTTAGCACGGGGCCGCCGCCGGCGAAGGGGTCAGGCGCCCTCGTCGGCGCCGTCCACCGCCTGGTCCACCAGGTCGCGCCAGGTGGGGTCGGTGTCGTCCACCAGGTCCACATCCTCCAGCAGGGCCAGGGCCGAACCCCCATCGGGCAGGATCAAGCCCAGGACCTCCATGATCTCGCCCTCAGCATTGGTGTGGACCTCGGCCTGGACGGCGACGGCGGCCTGCTCGCCGTCTTCCTCCCACCAGATCACCGGCTGGGGCAACGCCATCTCCAGCACGCGGGCGTCGCTGGTGTCGCCCAGGGCGAACACCGCGCGGCGGCCCTGCACGTCCTCCAGGGTGGCGACCGCGGCGGTGAAGGGAACCAGTCGCCGCCAGTCCTCGGCGTCGTAGCCCGCGCCGTCCGGCTCGTCTTCAGCCCCGGGGACGTCGTCAGGATCGGTGGTCATGGGCGTAGGATCCTTGAGGCTTGGTCTTCAGCGGACAAAGCTGGCGCCGTTTACGTCCAGCACCGCGCCGGTCATCGACGCCGGGGCGTCCAGGGCCAGATAGGTCGCCACGCTGGCCACCTCATCAGGCTGGGCGACGCGGCCGAGGGGGATGTCGGCCAGCAGCTTGCCCCCGCCCCGGCTGGCCAGATAATCCTCCGCCATGCCGGTCATCACGTAGCCGGGGCAGATGGCGAAGGCGGCCAGTCCCTGGGCTGCATAGCCCCGGGCGATGGACTTGGTCATGGCCACCATGCCGGCCTTGGACGCCGCATAGTGCCAGTGGGAAGGCGAATCCCCGCGATAGGCCGCCCGGCTGGCCACATTGACGATGCGGCCGCGCAGGGCGGCGGCGCCCGGCTCCCGGCCCTGCGCGTGCAGCACCATGCGGCGGCAGAGATCGGCGCTGGACTGCAGATTGATCTGCATCGTGCGGCCCCAGCTGGCCTGCCAGTCGGCGTCCGGGGCGTCGAGCGCGATGGCCTCGAACACCCCGGCATTGTTGATCAGCACGTCGATCCTGCCATCGAGGGATTCAAGCGCCGCGTCCCACAGCCGGTCGCCGGCGCCGCCCTCGCTGAGATCAGCGGCCAGGACGCCCGGGGCCGCGCGCGTGCCGTGGCCGACGACCTTGGCGCCGCGGGCGGCAAGCGCTTCGACGATAGCGGCGCCGATGCCGCGGGTGGCGCCGGTGACGAGGATGTGGGGCGGAGACTCAGACATGGCGCAAGCCTAGCCGGGAGACCCCCGCCCCGGCCAGAGCGGGGTTTGGACGGCTTAGCGGGCGTCGCGGCGGGCCTGGGCGACGGCGCCGGCCTTGCGCTGGCGGCCCCGCTCCATGGGCCGCATCAGGTTCTCCCGGCGCTGGCTGGAAGCCTCGCGCATGCCCTTGTGAGCGTGACGGCTGTTGGGGGTTGCCGCGCCCTTGGCGTCGTTCTTCATCTGCAGGGCGCGCTGGGCGTTCTGGGTCATCTCCACCCGGGCGGCCATCTTGCGACGACGCTCGGCCTCGCCATTGGCCCGGCGCAGGGCCATGGACAGGACAGCGAGCTTGGTCTTGGAGCCGTCATCCTTGGCGGACGGGGCGGCGCCGCGGGCCTCGCCCTTGCCGCGCATTTCCCGGCGGCGCTGGTGGGCCATGTCCCGGGCCTTGTCGCGTCGCTCGCGCACCAGCCGGATCAGGTCGCGGAGATCCTCGTCAGAAGCTTCCTGGACTTCAGGATGATGGGTGCGATCAACCAGATCCTTTTCGTCGCCGCTGAGGGCGCGGGCTTCTTCTTTGCGCGTGATCGCCATGGTCTTTTTCCGTTTCTGTGCGAGCCTTGGCCCGCTGTTGTCGCCAAATCGAAGCGACCGGCCGCTAACGGCCTTATAACGCAAAGGCCAAGCCTGGGCTGCAATGGTTGGCCCTATAGACGTCGACCGTCGGGCCTCAGGCCAGAATCCGCACCGGAATGCCCTTCACCGCCGGCGTCAGGGCCTGCTTGGAATGGTGGGCCACCGGCGCCAGCACATTGCACTCCGGATAATAGGCGCCCAGGCAGCCCGGCGGGATGTCGTAGGCCGTGACCCGCAGCCCGCCCTTGCGCCGGTCGACCCCGTCATCGCTGTCGGTGACCAGGGTCACCTCCTGGCCCTCAGTGAGGGACAGGCGCGCCATGTCCGCGGGGTTGATCAGCACCACGTCCCGCGTGCCCGCGATCCCCCGAAACCGGTCGTCATACCCATAGACCGTGGTGTTGAACTGATCGTTGGACCGCAGGGTCATCAGCCGGAAGAGGTCGGCCTGGTCGGCGAAGCCCACGGCCGAGAGGCTGGAGGGGACGATGAACCTGGCCCGCCCGCCCTCCATGCCGCTGAAGTCCCGTTCCCGGGCTGGATTGCCCCGGTGGAAGCCGCCGGGCTGGCGGAAGCGGCCGTTGAAGTCGGCGAACTTGTCCGGATAGGTCATCTCGATGGCGTCGCGGACGCGGGCATAGTCGGCGGTCCAGGCGTCCCAGTCCACATTCGGGTTGGGCGCCAGCAGGGCCTTGGCGATCCCGGCCACGATGGCCGGTTCGGACTTCAAATCGGGGCTGGCCGGCGGATGGGTCCCGTCGGAGGCGTGGATGCAGCTGGTGGAATCCTCCATCGAAACCGTCTGCGGGCCGGACGCCTGCAGGTCGGCCTCGATCCGGCTGAGACAGGGCAGCAGATAGGCGACCCTGCCGTTCACCAGATGGCTGCGATTGAGCTTGGTGGCGATCTGCACGGTGAGATCGAGACCCGTCCATGCGGCCTCCACCCGGGGGCTGTCGGGCACGGCGCGGAGGAAGTTGCCGCCCAGGCCAATGAAGGCCCGGACCGTTCCGTCCATCACGCCCTCGCACACCTCCACGGTGGTCATGCCCTTGTCCCGGGGCGGCTCGAAACCATACTGCTCGGCCAGCTTGTCCAGGGGCGCCAGCTCGGGCTTCTCGGTGATCCCCACCGTCCGCTGGCCCTGGACGTTGGAGTGGCCGCGCACCGGGCAGAGGCCGGCGCCGGGCCGTCCCACATTGCCCCGCAGCAGCATCAGGTTGCAGACCATGTTGACGTTCTCGACGCCCAGCCGCTGCTGGGTGAGGCCCATGCCGTAGACGCCGATGGCCGCAGCGCTCTCCGCATAGGCCCTTGCTGCGCCCGCCAGGGCGGCGGTGGACAGGCCCGACTCCCGCTCGATATCGCCCCAGTCGGCCTGGCGGCAGAAGTCGGCGAAGGCCTCGAAACCCTGGGTGTATTGGCCGATGAAGTCATGATCCAGCAGGGCCGGGTTGCCCGCCGCCCGGGCCATTTCATCGGCTTCGATCAGCCACTTGCAGAGGCCGGTGATCGCCGCCAGATCACCGCCGGTCTTCACCTGATGATATTGTGCGCTGATCTCGGTGACGTCGGGCGTCAGCATCTGGAAGGGCGACTGCGGATTGCGGAACGCCTCCAGCCCTCGCTCACGCAGGGGGTTGAAGGTGACGATGGTCGCCCCGCGCCGCACGGCCTTCTGCAGGTCGTGCAGCATGCGCGGGCTGTTGGAGCCGACGTTCTGGCCGAAAAAGAAGAAGAAGTCGGCCTTGTCGAAGTCGTCCAGGACCACCGTGCCGACGGGCGCGCCAATGCTCTGGGTCAGGCCGACAGACGTGGATTCGTGGCACATGTTGGAGCTGTCGGGCAGGTTCTGGCTGCCGTACATCCGCGCCATCAGGGCGTACATGTAAGACGTCTCCAGCGACGCCCGGCCCGAGGCGTAGAACACCGCCGAGGTCGGCTCCAGACGCTTCAGCTCGGCGCCGATGGCGTCGAACGCCTCCTGCCAGTCGCAAGGAACATAGCGGTCAGAGGCCGCATCGTAGCGCAGGGGTTCGGTCAGGCGGCCGGCCTGCTCCAGTTCATAGTCGGTCCAGTCGCGCAACTGCGTCACGCTATGCTGGGCGAAGAAGTCCCGGGTCGCCCGGCGCGGGGTCAGGTCCCAGATGGTGGCCTTGGCCCCGTTCTCGCAGAACTCAGCCGGATGCGGCTTGGCCGGCTTGGCCCAGGCGCAGCTGACGCACATGAAGCCGTCCGGCTTGTTCTGCCGCAATAACTGGCGAACCGGCAGGTCGCCCTCGGCGCCGACCACCTTGGCCATGCCGATCATGGAGCCCCAGCCCCCGGCCGGCCCCTTATAGGGTTCGATCTTCACCTTTCCGGACATGTGGGACTTGGAACGGGTCATGGGGTCTCCGCGTAGAGCAGGGGTTGGGATGCTAACGGCGCAGTCGCCATCGGGTTCGCCTGCCCTGCGCCGCCGCCCCTTGGGGAGAGTTCACAATGTTGCGCAGTCCAGATTCGCCGGACACCCCCGACGCTGTGCGCACAAGGCCTTTGCGGTTCCGTGGCGAGACGGGCCTCCCCACCCCGCGCGACGTGCCCGAAGAGACCGCTGTGGCCATCGTCCACGACGCCTCGACCACGGCGGTCATGATGGCCACGCCGTCAGATCTGACGGACTTCGGCCTGGGCTTCAGCCTCACCGAGGGGATCATCGCCGCCCCCTCAGACGTGCGCGACATGGAGGTGATCGCCGCCGAGGACGGGATCGAGGTGCGGATGTGGCTAAAGCCGCGCAGTTCGGCGGCCGCGGCGGCGCGGCGGCGGCGCCAGGCCGGCCCCACCGGCTGCGGCCTCTGCGGCGTCGACAGCCTGGCCCAGGCTCTGCGCGCGCCGCCGACGGTGGCCCGGGGTCTGACCTTCGCTCCTGAGGACATTCACGCCGCCCTCGAGGCCCTGCCTCAGCTTCAGACCCTGGGCGAGCAGACCCGCGCCGTCCACGCGGCGGGCTGGTGGAGCCCGCAGTCGGGCTATGTCGCCGTCCGCGAGGATGTCGGTCGCCACAACGCCCTGGACAAGCTGGCCGGCGCCCTGGCCCGGGAGACCATGCGCGCACCGCCCGGCGCGGTGGTGCTGACCAGCCGGGTCTCGGTGGAGATGGTGCAGAAGGCCGCCGTCATGGGCGCCCAGGTGATCATCGCCGTCTCAGCCCCCACCGCCCTCGCCATTCGCACCGCCAAGTCGGCGGGCATGACCCTGATCGGGGTGGCGCGCCGGGACGGCTTCGAGGTGTTCACCGGCCAGGAACGTCTGGCTGGCGTCCCGCACTTGACCTCCGACAAGACGGCCTCGGCATGCTAGGGTGAGCGCCAGAGTCCGCGGAACCGCCGCGGCCCTGGCCCGAAAGGCCGACGTCCATGAAAATCTACGAGTCCCGTCTGCAGGCGCCGGCGCGCCGCGACCTCACCGATCCGCGCTCCACCGCCCCGGCCAACACCCCGCAGCAGACGCCCCGGCCGATGCTGAATGACCGCCGCAGCACGCGCTGACCGTCGATGAGTGATCTGACTGAAGGGCAACTCCACGCGCTCAGGAACCTCAGCCGCAAGAAGGCCGGGGGCGAGGTGCCTTTTATCAACATCAGCGACGCCCAGGTCCTGGTCGAGCTGGGCCTTGCCATGCGCAGCCGCCAGGGCTGGGACATCACGCCTGAAGGCCTGCGCCTGCTGGCCCCGCCGCCGAGCTCCGACAACCAGCGCTGAGCCGCGGGAGCTTCAGTCCAGACCGAGCTGCTGGGACAGGGCGCGGGCCGCCTCCACCGGGCGTCGCTTGTCGGCGTCCCGATCGACGCTGTAATTGGCGTCGCGCATGGCCTCCACCGGGATGGCGCCGATCAACGGCCGCAGCGCCGCCAGCAGCCGGGCGTCATTCACCCGACCCGGCGCGATCAGCACCACCGCGTCATAGGGCGGCAGCGCCTGGCGAGGATCGGTCAGGGTGACCAGATCATCAGCGGCGATCCGGCCGTCGCTGGAGAAGGCCGAGATCACGTCTACATCGCCAGACGTCACCGCGCGGAACATGAAGGTGGGCTGGTAGGAGCGCCGGGCGCGGAAGTTGAAGCCATAGGCCTCATTGATCGCCGTCCACTCCGGACGGGCGAAGAACTCCAGGTCGCCGCCCATGGTCAGGCTGGCCGAACGCCGCGCCAGATCATCCAGGCTCTCGATCCCCAGCGCCGTCGCGCGGTCCTGGCGCATGGCCAGCGCATAGGCGTTCTCGAATCCCAGCGAGCCCAGGACCAGGACCCCGTCGCGCTCGGCGAGTTCTTTGGTCAGCGCCTCCAGAACCTCCTGGCGCCCAGGATTGTCCTCCCGGTTCAGGACATTGGCCCAAAGCGTGCCGGAATAGTCGACATAGACGTCGATCTCGCCCGAGGCCAAGGCGCGGTAGGCGATGGCCGAACCCAGGTCCTCCTTCATCCGCGCCTCGCCGCCCAGATCCTCGATCCGCTCGGCGATCATCTCGGCCAGGATGTACTGCTCGGAGAAGTTCTTGGCGCCCACCGTATAGCTGGCCGGCTTGCCGAAGCTGATCAGCGGCGTCAGGGCGACGATGACGCCGATCAGGATTCCCGCCGCGCCCAACGCCGCCCGTTTGAGGTCCCGTCGGGCGGCGCCGGCCTCGATCAGACCCAGCAGCTGGTCGGTGACCATGGCCAGCAGGGCCGAGGCCGCGCAGCCGAACAGCACCAGCACCCAGTTCTCTGTCTGCAGCCCTGAAAAGATGTAGTTGCCGAGGCTGGTCTGGCCGACCGGCGTTGAAAGCGTCGCGGCCCCAATGGTCCAGACCGCGGCGGTCCGCACCCCGGCCATGATGACTGGCGCCGCCAGGGGCAGCTCCACCTGCAGCAGGCGCTGACGCGGGGTCATGCCGACGCCTTCGGCCGCCTGGATGATGGCGGGGTCGACCGAGAGGATGCCCGTGGTCCCGTTCCGGACGATGGGCAGCATCGAATAGAGGGTGAGCGCGAGCAGGGCGGGCAGGAAGCCCAGGGCGGAAAACCCGTAGCCCAGCAGATCCTCGCTGGCCGCCGAGATCACCAGCAGCAGCGGAAAGAACAGAGCCAGCAGGGCCAGGCTCGGAATGGTCTGGATCAGGCTCGCGCCCGCCAGGACGGGCCAGCGGATATGGCGGTTGCGGCTGGCGGCGACGGCCAGCGGCAGGCTGATCAGCAGGCCCAGCCCCAGGGCCGAGGCGCTGAGCAGGACGTGCCAGGCGAAATATTCCGGCAGGCGGGCGAAGGCCGCCTCAACCTGCGGGTTCATGCGATCTCTCCCAGGCGGGCGCGCAGCCGTTCGGCCTGGCGCCGCGGCGCGGCAAGCAGGGCGGCGACCTCCGGGTCGGTGGAGGCGGCCAGGGCCTGGGGCGTCCCGTCGGCGATCAGCCGCCCATCGGCCACCACCACGATGCGGTCGGCCAGCAGCAGGGCCTCGGTCATGTCGTGGGTGACCATGACGGTGGAGAGGTTCAGCCGCTCGTGCAGGGCGCGGTAGTCGTCGCCGAGGCCGTCGCGGGTCAGGGGGTCCAGGGCGCCAAAGGGCTCGTCCATCAGCACGATGTGCGGCTCGGCCGCCAGGGCCCGGGCCACGCCGATCCGCTGCTGCTGACCGCCCGACAGGGCTGCGGGAAACCGCAGGCCCATCTCCTGCGGCAGGGCCACCAACTCCAGCAGCTCAGCGGCGCGGGCGGCGCGGCGGGGCTTGTCCCAGCCTAGCAGCTTGGGCGTGATGGTGATGTTCTCGGCCACCGTCAGGTGCGGAAAGAGGCCGACCTCCTGGAAGACATAACCGATGCGCCGGCGCAGCAGGTGCGGCGCCAGGGCCGCCACCGCCTCACCCTCGATCCGCACCTCGCCGCTGTCGGGAACGATCAGGCCGTTGATGGTCTTGAGCAGGGTGGTCTTGCCTGAGCCCGAGGCGCCGACCAGGGCGACGAACTCGCCGGCCGCGATCTCCAGGCTTACATCGGCCAGAGCCTGGTGGGCGCCATAGGTCTTGGTGACGCGCGCCAGCGCGATGCGAGGGTCTGCCATGCGCCAGACCTAACACGCCAACCCCCGCTTGGGCTCCCCTTCGAGCGCGTGCGCCTTCACCGGCATGTGTCCCACCGGCGCCCCTGGTCGGGTTAGGCTGGCCCCGCCAAGGAGGAAGACGCCAATGGGTTTTCTCAGTGACCGTGACAAGGCCGAGCTGGAGCCAGCCGAGACCGCCTCGCCTCGCACGCCCATCCCGGTTCAGATGGTGGCCAGCGACGAATACGCCCCCCAGGTCCAGTCCCCCCGCCAGCAAGAGGTCCAGGCCCGGCTGATGGACATGGGCGCCGAGCTTTCCCGGCATCAGGGACTTAGCCGTCGGCGGTTCTTCCAGACTTCGGCGGGCATGGCCGCGGCCTTCGTGGCGCTGAACGACGTCTATGGCCCGGTCTTCTCCGCAAGCCGCGCCGAGGCCGCGACGCCGGACATGGCGCAGGAGCGCTCAACGGCCCTGCGCGGCCAGTTCATCATGGACATGCACACCCACTTCCTGCGGGACGACACCCGGCTGACCGGCTTTGTGCGCATGCGCGAGGCGGTGGGGCAGCGGGGCTGGAATCCGGACCTGTCAGGTCGACCGCAGACCCTCGAGGATCTGAAGTTCGACAACTATATCAAGGAGGTGTTCCTCGACAGCGACACCAAGGCCGCCCTGATCTCCAGCGCGCCGTCGGACATTCCCGAGGACTGGTTCCTGACCAACAGCCAGATGGCCAAGGCCCGTGAGCGGGTGAACGCCGAGGCCGGCGGGCGGCGCCTGTTCACCCACGCCATCTTCACGCCGGGCGCGCCCGGCTGGCTGGAGGCCCTCGACGCGGCGCTCGAGCTGCGGCCGGACTCCCTCAAGGGCTATACGGTGGGGGACAACACCCACAAGGCCACCAGCCGCTATCCCTGGCGGATGGACGACGAGGCGGTAGCCTATAAGGGCTATGAGAAGATGGCCGCGGCCGGGCGCAAGATCGTCTGCGTGCACAAGGGGCTGTTTTCCGCCGAGGTCGAGGCCCAGTTCCCGCACCTGGCGCCCTTCGCCGACGTTCGCGATGTGGGCCAGGCGGCCAAGGACTGGCCCGACCTGACCTTCGTGATTTATCACTCCGCTTACCGCCTGGGGGACCCGGCCAAGGCCCTGGCCCAGTTCGAGGAGACCGGCCGCCTGGACTGGGTCAGCGATCTGGCGGAAATCCCCGAAAAGTACGGCGTCACCAATGTCTATGCCGACCTGGGTCAGGTGTTCGCACAGACCATGGTGGCCGAGCCCCGGGTCTGTGCGGCCCTCATGGGGATTCTGATCAAGGGCCTGGGCGCCGACCACGTGTGCTGGGGGACCGATGCGGTCTGGACTGGCTCTCCCCAGTGGCAGATCGAGGGCCTGCGACGACTTGAGATCCCCGAGGACATGCGTGTTCGCCACGGCTTCGCCGAGCTTGGCGCGGCCGATGGATCAGTGAAGACGGCGATTTTCGGTGGCAACAACGCCCGTCTCTATCAGGTGGACGCCACCGAGGTCTCCGCACTGGAAAACGATGGGATGGCAGGTCGCAAGGCGGCCTATCTGGCCGCCGGCCCGCGGCCCAGCCTGAGGCGCTACGGCTATGTCAGATCGGCATCCGCATGATTTCCTGATAGGCGGAAATCACCTGATCACGAACGGCCATCACGGTCTCCAGGCTGGTCTCGGCGGCCGAGATGGCGGTGACCACGTCCACCAGCTGGGCGTTGCCCTGCACATGGGCGGCCATCTGGGTCTCGGCGGCCCGGGAGGTCTCCACCGCCCCATCCATGACGTTCTTCAGCATGGCGCCGAAGTCGGTCCCGCCGGCGGCCTGACCTCCACCGACGGAGGGAACGGCGGCGCCTTGTGTGGCGGCATAGGCCTTGGCGGCGGCGAGCGGGGTCATCATGGCCTAGGGGTCCCTAGCGCTTGAGCAGATCAAGGACGCGCATCTCCATGGCGCGCGCGGTCTCGATCACATTGAGATTGGCCTCGTAGGCCCGCTGGGCCTCGCGCATGTCCATCGCCTCCACCAGGGAGTTGACGTTGGGCAGCTTCACATAGCCCTCAGCATTGGCGGAGGGATGGCCAGGCTCGTACTCGGTCCGAAAGGCGCTGGGGTCGGCCTGGACCCTGGCCATCCGCACCCCCTGGCCCGCATCAATGCGGCTCGGCTCAAAGACCGGCACCTGTCGGCGATAGGGATCGCCGCCCGCCACCTGGGAGGTGGAGTTGGCGTTGGCCAGGTTCTCGGCGATGACCCGCATTCGGGCCTGATGCGCCCGCAGCGCCGTGGCCGCGATGGCCTGGGCCGCCCCTTGGGTTGATTTGATTTCAGCCATGCTGGTCGATCATCCTCCGCAGATCAGCGCCCAGGCGGGCGGGCCGCCGTGCGCAGCAGATTGAGGGATTTCTGGTAGAAGCCGACGGCGGCGTCATAGGCCATGCGGGCCTCCGACATCTTCATCATCTCCTCCTCAAGCACCACGGAGTTGCCATCCATGGTGGTCTCGGAATCCTTGGTCCGAACCGCCTTGAAGGTCGAGGCGGCCGCTGTCCGATTGACCGTGCCGTTCAAGTGGGTGGCCTGGGTGCGGGCCGGGGCGCCGGCCTGAGCCATCTGTGCGCCACGAAGCTGGGCCTGGAAGCTGTAGGCCTTCACGTCGTGGGGCTGGTAGCCCGGCGTCTCGGAATTGGCGACGTTCTGGGCGATCAGTCGCTGGCGCTCGCCCAGGTGACTGAGGCGACCGCGCAACATCGAGAACAGAGGGAGATCGGCCACGTTCATCCCAACATGGTGAATAAACAGGGTTAATCGCTCCTTAAGAGTGTCGCGGCAAAACCAGGGCCAAGATCGGCGCCCGTTCGCCGGACAGGTGCGCCCATGGATCTCGCCAGCTTCGCCCGGGCGGTCTTCGCCCTCGCCATCACGATCGGCCTGATCGGACTGGCCGGCGTAGCCCTGCGCCGTTTTGGCCCCGAGGCCATGGCCCGGTTCGCGCCCACTCGGGCTGAACGTCGCCTGTCGGTGGTGGAGACCCTGGTGCTGGATCCCAACCGCCGACTGCTGATCGTCTCCTGCGACGGGGAAGAGCGTCTGTTGTTGCTGGGGGAAGGCCAGGTGCTGCCTCCGCCTGCGACGCCGCAGCCTCTCGCCAGCCCGCCCGCGCCCCGCAAAGCCCGCAAGCCCAAGGCCCAAGCCTGATGCGCCCGCTCTTCCGCGCCCTCACCTGCCTGCCCGCCGCCGACTGGCGCCGTGCTGCGGGACTCGCCGCCCTGATCAGCCTGGCCAGCCTGATCGGCCCCACAGTCGCCCAGGCGCAGGCGTTGAACATCGACCTTGGCACAGGCGCGGGTCTGACCGAACGGGTGGTCCAGCTGGTCGGCCTGCTGACCGTCCTGTCGCTGGCGCCCTCCATCGTCATCATGACCACCTCCTTCGTCCGGATCGTGGTCGTCCTGTCCCTGCTGCGCACGGCGCTGGGCCTGCAGCAGAGCCCCCCCAATGCGGTGATCATCAGCCTGGCCCTATTCCTCAGCGCCATCATCATGGCCCCGACCTTCGAGCGGTCCTACGAGGACGGCATTCGCCCCCTGCTGGACCAGGAGATGGAGCTGCCCGAGGCCTTCGAGGCCGCCTCTACGCCCGTGAAGACCTTCATGCTCTCTCAGGTCGACCGGGAGGACCTGGCCCTGTTCGCCCGACTGTCACGGATGGAGCAGCCCTCAAGCGTCGAGGAGCTGCCGCTTCGCGTCGTCACCCCGGCCTTCATGATTTCCGAACTCAAGACCGCCTTCGAGATCGGCTTCCTGCTGTTCGTGCCCTTCCTGGTCATCGACCTCGTCGTGGCCAGCGTGCTGATGAGCATGGGCATGATGATGCTCCCGCCCGTGGTGGTCTCCCTGCCCTTCAAGCTGATCTTCTTCGTCCTGGTGGACGGCTGGCGACTCGTCGCCGGCAGTCTCGTGGAGAGCTTCCAGCGGGGAACCGGCGGGGGTTAGCGACGGGCGGCGCCTAGCCGAACAGGCGCGTTCCAGATAACCCGCAACAACCTTGGCGAGCGTCAGGCGGCATGCTACGGCGACGCTTGGAGGCTCGATCCAATGTTGTCGCCCGCAGTTCTGGTTTGCCTTCTGGCCCTCAGCGGTGACACCGCCGAAACGGCCGCTCCTGTCGGCGTCGCGCCGCCCGTGGCGATGAAGAGCGGCCCCTACGCGACAACGGGCGCGCCGCTGCTGCCGGCCGGGACCACCCTTGAGGTCGAACTGGCCGAGACGCTGCGCTCCGACACGACGCCGCAAGGCTATCGCTTCGCGATCCGCCTCGCCGAACCGATCGTGCGAGATGGCGTGACCCTGGTCGAGGCCGGCGCCGTGGGCGAAGGCGAGGTCATTGATGTCGCCAGAGCCGGCATGAACGGCCGACAGGGCAAGCTGATCATCGCAGCGAGACGCCTCGTGCTTCATGGGCAAGCCGTGCAGGTGCGCGGCATGACCGTGATGGCCTCCGGCGCTTCGAGGGTCGGATTGGCATCAGGGATCACCATGACCCTATATGCCAGTCCCGTGGCGCTGTTCATTGAGGGCGGGGAAATCGAATTCCCGGCCGGTATGCGGGCGACCGTACGCCTTGCAGAGGATTTTCATGCGCCAGTCAGCGGCGCCTTCAACGGGGGGAACTAAGACATGAAGACACTCGCGCTTGCGGCCGCGGCCGCGGCCGCCCTATCGCTCATCTGCGCCAGCGCCATGGCGCAAGAGGCGCCGGCTCAGCAGCCGATCCCCGCCACGGAGCCTGTCCAGATGGCGGGAGATGAGGCTGGCCAGACCGCCCCTGCCGCAACGCCCGTGTCTGAAACCGGTCGGATTGTCTTCTTCCGACCGTCGCGGATCAACAACGCCATCTATGCGTACCGGGTCGTGGAGGTCGGCGATGACGGCAAGCCGACGCCCGAATCTCCGGTCCTGGGCAGCCTCAAGAACGGCGGGGCGTTCAGCGTCGATGTGGAGCCCCGGCTCCACACCTTCAATCTCGCCGGTCCGATGGCCCTGAACAAGGCGGAGGATCGACTGCGCATGGAGGTTGAGCCCGGCGCCACCTACTATGTTGAGCAGCAGGTCCGCATGGGCATGATGACGGCCGGCTTCCGGCTCATTCCCGCCGACGAGGCGCGCTTCATCGCCTCCAATGCCAAGCTGGTTCAAGCGGAAGATTAGGCTGTCGGGCGGCGGGACGGCGCGGATGCGCTTGGCTTTCATCAGCCTAACCGCCGCTCTGACCCTCGCGCTGTGCGTCGGTCCGAGCCTGGCTTGTACCATGCGCGAGGATTGGAACGCCTATTTGGCATTCGAGAGCCTCCGCACGCCGGCCGCCTTGTTGGACGCCGCTTCGATTGACCTCGTCGTTTTTGAACCGCCCGCTCCGCCTGCCTGCCCTCCCATCGGGGGCGAATTCGCGCCAGGCGACGACTGTCTCCTCGACACTGGCCTATCCCTCACGGCCCAAACCGTTGAGAGAATTAAGGGAATCGGAGACGAAAGGTTCTCCGTGGTTGTTCATCGCCTACCGTACGGCTTTAACGTTTTGCTAGATCCTCGCAGGCTCCCGCCGCACTGGTTCTCCGCATTCACTGAACGCGAATCGGCACACGCGGACTCAGGACACACATCCCCTGCCTTCTGGGATCATGGGCAATTGGGCCCCAGAGGTTTTGATGCCTGCGGAAACACTTGGGCCATCGATTTCAGACTGCCTCACATCGTGTTCCGAAGTCCTCAAGGAGACTTGCTCGCGGCGGAACCCGTTACTCGTAGCGACGATCTGCTCCTCACCCGCGTGCGCGCCGCTGTGGCCGGAGACCAGGTTACAACGGAGGTCAACGTATCCGATTTCTTCGCGTCGGCGCGCACTCTTGAGCTTCTGACGATCCTGGACTGCGCCGACCCTGATCAACCCAAGTGGCGGAGAGTCAGAGCGGCAGGGCACCCTGAGGCTGCGATCGTGGTGTCTGAACTAAGCGAATGGATGGAATCTGCCGGCGGCTGTAAGGTCGGAGACGTCTTGGTGGCGCATGGCGTATTTGGTTCCGGCGACGTCTGGATCACGGCGGCGGGAAATCCTCCGCGCCCAGTCTACGCTGCGGGGGGCGCCTTTTCTCGAGACGAGTTGATGACCCACCTGCGCCTTACCGGTCCTGAACAGATTTCCGTGGTTCAGGCCTTCGCCTGGTTCGGCGACGGGCAGGTGGCTGCATCAGAAATGTAGGATCCACCCGCGACTTAAGAGTCCAACATGCCGCCGCAAGATCAAACCGTCACTACATAAGCAGGAGCGACATCATGTTTATAAAGACAGCCACAGACAACAAGAGAAAAAAGTAGACCTTTTCTTGATCTCGCTTCTTGTTCTTCCAATATAAGAAATAGAAAATCGCCCATATAAAAATTGCTTTAAAGAAAGCCGAACTGAACCGGCCGCCCACCATAAAGCTCATCGCATTTGGCGATCCCGATGGTATTGATGCCCCCACCGCGCGGATGGCGCCTGTCAGATCAACAATACTCCACATGACCACCAGCAAAACCGCCACAATCAACGCAACTTTTGAGGGCCGGTCTTTACGCCTAGGCGCTGTAGATCTCGAAAAATTGTTGCTTTCCCTCGGTTGCAGGAAGCCCTTCAATGTCGCTCACGCCTACCCCCAGCAAGCAAACACCCGGTCCATTCGGGCAAACTTAGCACGAAACTCAAGATCGGATCGGCGCCCGCATAGTAGGTTGTCAGCCAGGCGCCGACGGAGCCCTACAGCCGCCGCACGCCTTCCCGTCGCAGATCGGCCAGGGTGGGCATGCCGTTGACGGCCATGAAGAGGTCGGCCTCGGCCAGGATGCACTTGAGCACATGGGCGGCGCCGGCGGCGCCGTCCAGGGCCAGACCGTAGACGAAGGGGCGACCGACGCCCACGGCTGAGGCGCCCATGGCCAGGGCCTTGACCACGTCGGAGCCCGAGCGGATTCCGGAGTCGAACCAGACGGGGACGTCGCCGCTGGCCTTCACCACGTCGGGCAGCATGTCGATGGCCGCGATGCCCCCATTGGCCTGGCGGCCGCCGTGATTGGAGCAGTAGATGCCATCGGCCCCCAGATCGACCGCCTTGCGGGCATCATCGGGGTGGCAGATGCCCTTCAGGATGATCGGCAGTTTTGTCACCGACTTCAGCCAGGCGATGTCCTCCCACAGCATGGGCCGGCCAAACAGCGAGCCCCACAGGGCCACCGCCTCGGCCGGCGACGCCGAGGCGTCCTTGCCCAGCAGCTTCTGGAAGACCGGATCGGCCGTGTAGTTCTTGAGCACGTGGCCGCGCAGCTGCGGGAAATTGCCGGCGTTAAGGTCCCGGGGGCGGAAGCCGGTGACCCAGGTGTCCAGGGTGACGATGATCCCGCGATAGCCCGCCGCCTCGGCCCGGGTGATCAGGCTCTCGGCCAACTCCTTGTTGCGCGGGGTATAGAGCTGGAAGAAGCCGGGCGTCTGGCCCAGATGCGGCGACACCTCCTCAAGGGTGTCATTGCCCAGGGTGGAGACCACCATGGGCACGCCGGTCATGGCCGAGGCCTGGGCCGCCGCGATATCGCCGTGCTGGTCCTGGCTGCACATGGCGGTGACCCCGATCGGGGCCATGAACAGAGGCGAGTGATAGGTGTGGCCAAACAGGTCGGCCGACAGATCCCGCACGCTGGTCTCGACCATCATGCGCGGGACCATGCCCCAGTGGTGGAAGGCGGCCGCATTCTGGTCCTGGGTGAACTCATCGCCGCACCCGCCCTGGACGTAGTTCAGCACATGATCCGGCATGGCCGCGGTCGCCCGTTTAACCAGCGTGGCGTAGTCGACCGGCACACCTGGCAGCACACCGCGCAGTCCGCCCTGGTAGATTTCGTTCTGATAGCTTCCAAACTGCGCCACGCCCCGGCCTCCCACTGTCGCCTCTTTGTTAGGGAGACGAAGCCATGATGGGCCAGTCCAGGTCAAAGGAAACCAGCGGCCTGGCGGCGGGGCCGATTTCCGTTTGCCAATCCCGCGATTGACAGCCTCATATTGCTTCGCCTCTCCCCCTGGACCATACCCCTGCGATGAATCCCCAGGCGCTCACCGCCCTAGAGTCCGCAGCGCTCAATATTTCCCGCGGCGCGCTGCTCGCCGTGTGGCAGGGCCGGGACAAGAGTCTCGATCCCATGGACGCCCTGCTGGTGGCGACCATCATCCAGGCCAATGTCGATGTTGCGACCTCGGGTCTCGACGAGCAGATGGCCTTCGGGCCCCTGGATCGACCGCCGCCCGACATGGCGCGGCGCCGGGTCAGCATCAGCCGGGTGGCCGACAGCCTGGATCTCAGGTTCGAAACCGTGCGCCGCCGGGTGAACCGCCTGAAGGCCAAGGGGGTCATCGTCGCTGACTCCGCCGGCGTGATCGTCCCGGAGTCCTACTTCCGCACACCGGCCAACGCCGCCACGGTGACGGCCATCGACGCCTTGGCCGCGCTGACCTACCGGCGCCTCGCCGACCTGGACTACTTCGCCGGCCGTCCGCTGCCGTCGCCGCCCTGCCATCCGTCGGAGCATCCCTATCGCGCGGTGGCGCGGTACTTCATGAACTACGCCCTGCGCGTCGGCGGCGAGATGCGGCTGCTGTGCGGAGACTATATGAACCTGCTGCTGGTGCTGAACCTCAGCTATCTGAACACCGTAGACCTGGGCGACGCCCGGGCCCCGTCGACGGACACCGATGGGGCGCCGCTGATCCCTGACGCCGAAAAGACGCCGATCAGCATTGCGGCGCTGGCCCGGGAGTCGGGCGTGCCCTTTGAGACCACCCGCCGGCGTCTCGCCAAGCTGGCGGAAAACGACATCTGCCGTGTCGTGGGCGGCGGCTACATCGTCCCGGCTGACACCATCATAAGGTTCGCCGTGACCCTCGCTCCGGTCAACGAGATGAATCTGACCCGGCTCTATCGGAACTGCGCCCTGGTGGGGGCCGTCGAAGGCTGGCAGGCCAAGCCACCGCTTTCCAAGGCGTCCTGAGGCCACGCGCCGCCCCAGGGCTTGATTGTCGCTGTCAGGCCGGCTTTGCAGCCGCAGCCGGGTTCGCCGCGGCCTGGGCCGCAGGTGCGGCAGCAGCGCGGAACTTGTCCTTCATTCTGGCGACCCAGCCGGCGAAGGCTTCGTTGTCGGCGGTCAGGCGGCCAAACTCGCCGACCCCGATCGGGCCCGAGGCGACCCCTGTCAGCGCCACCCTCAGGGCCTCGGGATTGCGGGCGTCATCGAGGAAGCGGGCATAGCGTTCTTCCATCCGGGCCAGGGCCGCATCATCACCGGCCAGACTGAAAGCCACGCCGGCCCGGAGCAGCTTGCCCTCGTCCTCAGCGCTCAGGGCCGCCTCATTGCGCCAGCGGTCCCCCAAGGAGGCCTCGAACAGCCTGCCCGCACTCGGCCAGTCTTTCTGACGCCAGACGATCTCGGCTCGCAGGTCGCGGGCCTCTGCGGTGTCATCCCGTTCCAGGACCTCGAGGGCATGATCGAGCCGCCCCAGGTCCGAGAGCGCCCTGGCCTCAATCAATCGACGGTCGGCGTTCAGCTGCTGCGGCAGAATGGTCGAGCGCGTGCCATTGATCGTCACCAGGGCCTGCTCTGGCCGCCGGTCCATCAGGTAGATGAGCGCCAGGTCCGTGGCCACCTGGGCCCGAGGCACGCCATCCAGACGGTTATCCACCTGGTAGCTCAGCAGGTCAGCGGCCTGGTTGAGCAGGTCCACGTCCACCAAACGGCGCACCAGGCGGCGCACCATCATGTCGCCGTCGGCGCCCAGGGGGGTGAGATCCTTGAAATCGAAGAACAGGGCCAGGGCCTGCACAGGCTCCAGACCGTCAGCCAGGCCATCCAGGAACAGGGCCCGGAAGGCTGCGCCGAGGTCGGCCTGGAGCCCGAGGGCTTCCGGCAGGTCCGGCAGGCGCTGGCCCGCCGAGCGCAGGGCTTCAAGCGCCTCGCGGTAGCGGCCCTGACTGAGATAGAGCCGACCCAGCGCCCGGATCGTGGCCAGCTCGGTGGCGTCGCCCCGCCAGCGGAAGCGCAAGCTGTCATAGGCGGCGGCGGCTTGAACCGGGGTGATGGCCCCTTCCTCAAAGCGGATGCGCGTGGCGTTGAGCAGGGCGGGGGCTGACAGGTAGTCCACCGGCGCCGTGGCGACCGCCTGATAGATCCGCAGCGCCCGACCGGTCTGGCCACGTTTTTCGGCCAGCTCTGCCTGCAGGAGCCTGACCGCCAGCTCCTCCAGGGCGTCCGTCTCCTCAGTGAGGGCCATGCGGATGCGGGAATTGGCGCCGTCCAGGTCGCCCATCTCCAGGGCGGCCTTGGCGTCGGCGCGGGCGAAGCGCTGGCGCCAGACGGCGGGAAACTGATTATAGGCCGCCGCGCCGGCGGCGAATTCCTTGCGGGCCTCCGGCCACTGGGCGGTTTGGGCCGCCAGATAGGATCGCCAGAGCGCCGCCGACGGATCGTTGGCCAGGGCGGGGGCGGAAAAGTCTGCGTTCGCCTCCTTGTAACGCCTGGCCATCACCCGGGAGATGCCGCGCAGGCCACGGAACTCCGCGTCCCCCAGCAAAGACGGGTGCTGGCGGGCCACATCGTTCAGAACGCCGATAGCCTCAAATGCGAGCTCCGTCCCCACCAGGAAACGGGCCAGGGCCATCCGGGCGGCGACCTTGGCGTCCTGTCCGTCGAGCCCTTCCTCGGCCGCGGCGGTGACCAGGGCGTTGTAGCGCGACATGAAGCCGCCGGAGCCGGTCTTTGGCCAGGTCTCATAGTCCACAAGCGCAGGCCGACCCGCGGGCGCAGGCGCGCCCTCAGGAACCTCGTTCCGCCGGGCGGTGACATTGGCCGACGACAAGGCCAGCCCCTGGGGGCGGCCGATCGCCACCAGGTCCCCCTGGCGCGACAGGGTGATATCCTCGGCGAAGGTCTCCATGGCCAGGCCCTGGGCCGAGGGCAACAGGGCCATCTGCACGAATTCTCGCCGGGACGGCAGGCCCTTGGCCGGCCCCAGCGCCGTCGCGACGGCGAGGGTGTCGCCCACCATGGGATCAGGGATGCGCACGATGCGGGTGACGCCGGAGACCGCCGCGGTCAGGGTCGCAGGGCCGCCGGTCTCATCGCGCCGAACCCCGATCAAGGCGGGCTGAGGTTGAGCGCCAGCGCCCAGGGCGATGATCCAGGTCGAGCCTTCGCTGATGGCGAAGACCGGCACCCCTTGGGGACTGGCGATCCGCACCGCCGAATAGTCTGGCCCCCGGAAGGCTTCCATGCGGGAAAACTGCCGCAGACCTCGGGGCGCCTTGGACACATCCAGACGGGCAGGCGCATCGAACACGACCCAGACGGCGTCGCCGCGGCGAAAGACCGCCGCGCCGGCGGGCGCCGCCCAGGGGAATCGCAGGACCGCCTGGGCGCCCTCCAAGCGGGCGTCAAGCCGCACCACTCCGTCGGCCGGAACCGGATCTGGCCGCCTCGGCGGCGGCTCCAGAGGCGCGGCGGGGGCGGCGGCGGTCTGAGGCGCCTGGTCGGTGGCCGGCGGGGGCTCGGGCCTAGGAGCGATATTGACGAAGGCAGAGCCATCGGCCTGGCCGATCCGCGCCTCAAAGCCCTCGTCTAGCGTCAGGTCGAGCTCAAGCACGCCGCCCACATGGCGGGCCTGCGCGGTTTTCAGGCCCCGCGGTGGCGACACCCGAAGCCGGGTCAGGTCTGGATTGGCGTCCCGACTGAACCGCAGGGTCAGGATCGGGCCAGCCTGCCGGCTGGTCATGCGCGCAGCACCACGCCATTGGAACTCAATGCGGGAGAATCCCCGCGCCTGCGCCACCCGCACTTCCAGGGGCTCGGCCGTCGACGGCGCCGTCGCCTGGGCGAGCACGCCTGCCGGCGCGGCCGTGGCCAGGATACAGGCCGCCGCGACGCCGGAGCGCAGGGTGCGACGCAGGCTCACCGGCTCAGCCGCCCGCCTTGGCCGCAGGAGCGGCAGGCCGGGGCGCCGCCTGGGCGGCCGCGTTTTCAGTGGCGTTCAGGGCCTTGCCCAGGGCGCGGGCCGCCTCGAACCGGCCAGCAAGGCTCTCGGTCAACCGCTTGGCCTCCGCCGGCGGCATGGCCGCCAGCATGGCCGAGAGGGCGCGTTCCTTCATCGCCGCGGCGATCGGAAGGCGGACGGAGTCATCCAGGACGGTCATCCGGGCCGCGGAGTCCTTGGGCTTCATAGCCTCGAACACCTTGACCATACGGGCCACCTCGGTGTCCTCGCGGACCTCGGCCTCGCCCATCAGACCTTCGATATCCGTCTTCAATCCGCT
>NZ_JAUSBZ010000128.1 GCF_030651755.1 Phenylobacterium sp.
GCTGGCCGCAATCGTGCTGATCCGAACCTTCCTCAGCTTCGCCCTGGAAACCGAAATTCAGGGTCGCTGGCCCTGGCGGCGGGCTGAGGCCGAACAGAACCTGAAACGCCGCTGACCCTAGACCGGAACCTCACCGGCCACTGTCGTGCGGTGCATGACCCGCAGGTGGCCGTCATAGCCGCCCTCCGCCAAGTGTATGGTGCGGCGGTTGTCCCAGATCAGCAGAGTGTCCTTGGCCCAGCGGTGGCGAAAGATGAACTCGTCCTTCGTCATATGCGCGAACAGGAAGCCGAGAACCGCCTGGCTCTCGGCCGGGGTCATGCCCTCGATCCCCAAGGTGTAGACCGGGCTGACGAACAGGGCCTTCTCACCGGTCACCGGGTGGGTGCGCACCAGCGGATGGGTGTGGGTCTTGTCGGCCTCCTCAGACACGATGATCTGCATGGCCCGCGTCTCGGTCTCCCGGGCGAAGACGCCCTTGGTCCCATAGGCGCGGCCGGCGCTGTGGATGGCGCGCAGCGGCGCCAGCATGTCCTGCATCACTGGAGACAGGACGGCGTAGGCCCCGGCGCAGTCGGCGAACAGGGTGTCACCGCCCACCGGCGGGATCACCTGGCCATGCAGCAGCGTCGCCGCCGGGGGCGTGGGCTGGAAGCTCCAGTCCGAATGCCAGCCGGCCCCGAAATTGGTCGCCTTTTCGTCCGGCTCCCGGCGCAGTTCCAGCACATTGGGCCGGCCCGGCATCGGGGCGATGAACGGATCTACGCCGAAGGGCCCAAATTGCAGGGTCACCGCCTCCAACTGGTCCAGGCTGAGCGGCTGGTCCGGGAAGCTCAGCACCCCGTGGTCGGCCCAGGCCTGCCGGACCGCGTCCATGACCCCCGCAGATAGGGGATTCGAGAGGTCGAGACCGGTGACGACGGCGCCGAAACCCGAGGCCGTCGGGGTCACGTCAATGTTCGAATTCTGCGTATGAACCCTGTCGAGCATGGCGCCGGCGTCTCCTCGTTGTTTTTGATCGGCGCCCTATGAAACACACGTTTGCTTTGCGGGCGTAACCCTGTATGCGAACCTCGTCATGACCTCCCTTTCCCAGACCCACGATGATGAACTGCTGACCCTTGTCCCTGACAAGAAGGTGTCCGTGCGCGAGACCTTCGGCGTCGACATGGATATGAGCGTGCCAGCGTTTTCCCACCGCGACAGCCATGTCCCGGAGATCGACGACACCTATCGGTTCGATCCCGAGACCACCAAGGCCATCTGCGCGGGCTTCGCCTATGACCGCCGGGTGATGATCCAGGGCTATCATGGGACCGGTAAGTCGACCCATATCGAGCAGGTCGCCGCCCGGCTGAACTGGCCGCTGATCCGGGTCAACCTCGACAGCCATGTCAGTCGTATCGATCTGGTGGGCAAGGACGCCATCGTCCTGAAGGACGGCAAGCAGATCACCGAATTCCGCGAGGGCATCCTGCCCTGGGCGCTGCAGCGGCCGATCGCGCTTGTGTTCGACGAATATGACGCCGGCCGCCCGGACGTGATGTTCGTGATCCAGCGCATTCTGGAGGCGCAGGGCAAGCTGACCCTGCTGGACCAGAACCGCGTGATCCGCCCCAACCCCTATTTCCGCCTGTTCTCCACCACCAACACCATTGGTCTGGGAGACACGACGGGGCTCTATCACGGCACCCAGCAGATCAATCAGGGCCAGATGGACCGCTGGTCCATCGTCACCACGCTGAATTACCTGGACCACGACGCCGAGGCCGAGATCGTCCTGGCCAAGTCGCCCAACTACGACTCCGACGAAGGCCGCCGCACGATCAACGCCATGGTCCGGGTGGCTGACATGACCCGCAACGCCTTCATGAACGGGGACATCTCCACGGTCATGAGCCCGCGGACAGTGATCACCTGGGCGCAGAACACCGAGATCTTCGGCGGCGACGTGGCGCTGGCCTTCCGCATGACCTTCCTGAACAAGTGCGACGAGTTGGAGCGCGGCACCGTCGCCGAGTTCTTCCAGCGCGCCTTCGGCAAGGATCTGCCCGAAAGCACAGCTCGGGTGCGGGTGGCCTGATAGCCGCCGGCGTCCAGCAGATACAGAAACGGCGGCCTTCGCAGGCCGCCGTTTTTCGTTGAGGCGAACGGTGAGGCCCTACCGGCCGAGCCTGGCGTTAAGCTTGGCGGGCTCGACCTCGCTGACGCAACGGGGGGCGGCCCAGGTGTCGGCAGCCCCGGTCAGGGCCTGCTCGGCGGTGACGAATTTCACCTCCCCATGCTCGCGAGCGAAGGCCCGGCGGGTCAGTTCAGAGCGGTCGCACACATAGACCACCCGTTCGGCCTTCTCGTTGACGGCTTCACGGGCCGCGGCGTCCTGGCCCGCGGCCTGCGCGGTGGCCAGCGGAGCGGCCTGGACCGACCCGGCGCACAGGGCGACGACAGCGCCTGCGAGGACAAGAATTCTCATAGTTTCCTCCACTTATGGCGAGGTCAGCGCCTCGACTTGCCAAAAGGCTCTCACGAGCATGGCGGCTTGTGAAGGTTTTATGACGTGCGAACGTCACATTTGCGACAAGACGCCGCCATCGTCCGCAGGCTCCGGACGCATGACCATTTCCGTCCCTATGCTGATATTATTCTAGCCTTTACCCTGCCCGTGGAGCGAGGCTGAGCTCTGGACGGGCCAGTTGGCCTGGGCGATGGTCCGGCCCATTGATGCAAACCGATTTGCACGTGGGGAAAACATGTCCAGGAAGATGTTCGCCGTTTTGACGGCCACGACGGGGGCGCTGGCCCTGGCCGCCGGGGTCTGGCAGGCCCAGGCGCAGGACGCCGCACTCGCCAAGAATGACTATGCCGACAAGTCGAGCTGGCTTTGCTGGCCCGGCCGGGACGACGCCTGTGCCGGAGACAACACCGCCACGGTGATCGCGGCGAGCGGCGCCATGACGACGGAGACCTGGGCGGTGAATCCGTCGGCCCCGATCGACTGCTTCTACGTCTATCCCACCGTCTCCAATGACCCCGGCGTCGTCAGCGACATGATCGCCAATGACGAAGAGCGTCGGGTGGTCGAGCAGCAGCTCTCCCGTCTGGGCGCCCAATGCCGGGTCTATGCGCCGCTGTACCGCCAGTTCACCCTGACGGCCCTGCGCGCCCTGGTCACGGGCGGCGCCCTGCCCGCCGGCGGGCCGCGACCCAACACTGGCTATCTCGACGTGGTGGACGCCTGGAACCACTATCTGGCTCACGAAAACGATGGCCGCGGCGTGGTCCTGATCGGCCACAGCCAGGGCGCCGGCGTCCTCACCCAACTCATCGCCAATGAGATCGATGGCAAGCCTGTCCAGGACAAGTTGGTCTCGGCCTTCCTGATCGGGACCAATCTGCCGGTGGAAAAGGGCGGCAAGACCGGGACCTTCAAGTCGATCCCGCTGTGCGAGGCCACTGACCAGACCGGTTGCGCGGTGGCCTATGTGAGCTTCCGCGCCGAGGCTCCCCCGCCGGCCAATTCCCGGTTTGGCGTGGCGCCGCCCCAGGCCCAGACCATGGAGGCCGCCTGTGTGAACCCCGCCGCCCTGGCTGGGGGCAAGGCCACCCTGCACGCCTATCTGGCCAGCAGCGGCAATCTTCTAGGTTCTTCGGAAGAGCCCCAGCCCTGGGTGAAGGACGGGGCCGCGGTCACGACTCCCTTCGTCTCGGTTCCCGGCCTGCTCAGCGGCGAATGCGTGCGGCAGGACGGCTTCCACTATCTGGCGGTCACCGTGAACGCCGACCCGGCTGATCCGCGCACCGACACCATTTCTGGAGACGTGGTTCAGGATGGTGTGATCGCCCAGGACTGGGGCCTGCACCTCATCGATGTGAACCTGGCCATGGGTGACATCCTGGGCCTGGTGGAATCCCAGGGCGCAGCCTGGCTCGCCAGCCGCCAGAACTGAACCATCGGGCCCAGCGCCCATGAAAACGGCCGCCGCTCAAACCTGAGCGGCGGCCGTCGTCGTTTCCGGCGGCGGCGTGGTTAGCCGCCGGTGATCTTTTTCCCGGCCATCACGCCCAGGACCAGGAAGATCACGAAGCCGACCAGGAAGATAAAGAACAGGATCTTGGCGATCCCCGCGGCCGCGCCGGCGATGCCGCCGAAGCCCAAGGCGCCGGCCACAAGAGCGATAAGTGCGAAAATTAGTGCCCATTTCAGCATGGGGTCGCCTCCAGAACAGCCATCAGTGTGACCAGGACAACGCAGAGGCCTACAGCCCCGTTCCGAAGCCTGACCGTAGAATATCTTCCCCTTCCCCCCAGGCCTTGCGGCGCCTTATCTAGGGGGCGATGGCCAAGTCCCCTCCCGAAAGCCCCGTCGAGCCGTTCAAGCGCGCTCTGGCGAACGCCGCGCGCTCCCTGGCCGAGTCCCCCGATTTGGAGATCGTCTTCTCCGGCGAGGGTCCGCAACTGCAGGGCAATCGCGCCATCCTGCCCCACCCGCCCCGGGACCTGGGGCCTGAGGACGCTGCCCGCCTGCGGGGCATAGCCGATCAGATGGCCTTGAGGCTGGCCCACCACGACGAGGCCGCCCACGCCAAGGGGCGGCCCCAATCGGCCCAGGGCGGGCCCATCTATGACGCCATCGAGCAGGCCAGGACCCAGGCCATCGGCGCCAACGCGCTGGGCGGGGTGAAAGAAAACCTTCGCGCGGCCCTCGACCAGGCCTGGGCCAAGAAGCCCTTCAACCCGATCGAAGCCCAGGCCAACCCGCCAATGGACGAGATCGTCGCCCTGATGGTGCGCGAGCGTCTGACCGGCGAGGCGCCGCCGCCGTCAGCCCGGCCGCTGGTGGACCTGTTCCGCGATGAGATCGAGGCCAAGGCCGGCCCCGACCTGGATAAGCTGGCCGCCAACCTCCAGGACCAGAAGGCCTTCGGCAAGGTGGCCAAGGCCATCCTGCGCGACCTGTCCATGGGCGATGACCTGTCCGACGCCCCCGAACAGCCCGACGAGGACGAGGAGGGCGGCGAGGACGCGGAGTCGGAATCGGCCGAGGACCAGGACGGCGGCGAGGGCGAGGAGCAATCCCCGCAACAGACCGCCATGGACGACAGCGAGTCCACCCATCGCGAGAGCGACGAGACCGACAGTCAGATGATGTCGGCCGAGGAGGACCCTGACGCCGAGGACACTGACGATCAGCCGGACATGGGCGAGGGCGAACAGCCGTCCCGTCCCGATCCCCGCGCCGACGCCCGCACGCCGACCTACAAGGTCTTCTCCACCGCCCATGATGAGATCGTCGCGGCCGAGGAGTTGTGCGAGGCCGAGGAGTTGGGGCGACTGCGGGCCTATCTCGACCAACAGCTCGCCAGCCTGTCCACCGTGGTCTCGCGCCTGGCCAACAAGCTGCAGCGCAAGCTGATGGCCCAGCAGAACCGCTCCTGGTCCTTCGACCTGGAGGAAGGGATTCTCGATGTCGCCCGCCTGACCCGGGTGATTGTCGACCCCACCGCGCCCCTGTCCTTCAAGGAAGAGAAGGACACCGAGTTCCGCGACACGGTCGTCACCATACTGATCGACAATTCCGGCTCCATGCGCGGTCGCCCGATCATGGTCGCCGCCGTCTGCGCCGACATCCTCGCCCGCACCCTGGAGCGCTGCGGGGTCAAGACCGAGATCCTCGGCTTCACTACCCGGGCCTGGAAGGGCGGAACCAGCCGCGAGGACTGGCTGAAGGCCGGCAAGCCGGCCCAGCCCGGCCGGCTGAACGATCTGCGCCACATCATCTACAAGGCCGCCGACGCCCCCTGGCGCCGCGCCCGGCGTAATCTCGGCCTGATGATGCGCGAGGGGCTGCTGAAGGAGAACATCGACGGCGAGGCCCTGATGTGGGCGCACCAGCGACTGATGGGCCGGCCCGAGCAGCGCCGGATCCTGATGGTGATCTCCGACGGCGCGCCAGTGGATGATTCGACCCTCTCGGTGAACTCCGGCCACTATCTCGAACGCCACCTGCGCGAGGTGATCGAGGAGATCGAGACCAAGAGTCCCGTGCAGCTGATCGCCATCGGCATCGGCCACGACGTCACCCGCTATTACCGTCGGGCCGTCACCATCGTCGATGTGGAGCAACTGGCCGGCGTCATCGTCGATCAGCTGGCCGAACTGTTCGACGAGGAGATTCGCAAGTCGAGCCGGGCCACCGCCAACCTGTTGGCTCCGCCCCCCAGCACCCAGGGACCATCGGGTCCCGGTTCTGGCCGCGGCTCAACCTTCAAGGAAGTCCGGAGAGCCCTGGCATGAGCCCCCTGCCCCGTCTTGGCGTCCTGATCGCTTTGGTGGGGCTCGCGGCCTGCGCGCCCTCGCCCCCCGCCCTGCCCGCGGCCCCCGTGGCGGCTGGATCGTCGATCACCGTGCAGGCGGCGGCCGTACCCCTGAACCCCGAAGCGCCAGGACAGATCGCCATCGGAGGATTTGTCTACGCTGGCGGGCTCGCGCTCTCATCCCCGGACACCTCACGTTTCCATGGCCTCTCCGACCTTGCGGTGGACGAGGACGGGCGTCTGGTGGCCATCAGCGATGAGGGCGATCTGATCGAAGGTCAGCTTCGGTTCGAGAACGATCGCCTTGTCGGTCTCACCGACGTGACCCTGAGCCCCCTGAGCGGTCTCGACGGCCGGCCCCTGCCCAACAAGGAAATGTCCGACGCCGAGGGCCTGGCGATCCTGGCCAGCGGCGATCGTCTGGTGAGTTTCGAGCGGCGGGCCCGGATCTGGCTCTATCCGAGCGATGGGGGCCCGCCTCGCGCGGTCCCAGCGCCTGACGCTGTCTTCCCCCCCAATGGCGGCCTGGAGGCCCTGGCCGCCGATCCCGAGCGTGGCCCTGACGCCTATGTCGCCGGGGGTGAAGAGTCAGGACAGACCTGGCTCTGCCGGCTCACGGTCCCTTGCGTCGCGGGACCGAAGGTCGACAAGTCGCCGGAGTTCGGCCTGGTGGCCCTGCGCCGCCTGCCCGGCGACCAGACCGCCTATCTGCTGCGGGCCTGGGACCCCCTGCGGGGCAATCGGATCATACTGTCCATCACAGCCGCCGCCGGGGAGGTGGCGCGCATGGAGATGGCCCGGCCACTCACCGTGGACAATTTCGAAGGGGTGGATTTTGCCCCCCGGCCGCAGGGCGGCTATCGCCTCTATATCCTCTCGGACGACAATTTCAGCGCCAGTCAGCGGACCCTGCTGCTGGCCTTCGACTGGACGCCCTGAAGGGCTCAGCCCACGGACGAGCGCACAACGAAAAAGGCCGGCCCCGAAGGACCGGCCTTTTCATGATCGTTGTCGGCTTGACGCCCTTAGAGCCTGATGCGATCAGACGGAACCGTCTGATCGTTGAATCAGGCTCTAAACTCTAAGTCTTGAGCGCGTTTCGTCCTGATAACCGGTTCCCACGTATCGGAACGCGCTCTAGGCGGCGGCCTTGGACTCGGCGAGCTTGGCCTTGAGCTGACGCTTGATCTTCAGCGCGCGGGGCGAGAGTTGCTCGTCGCGGGCCTTGACCAGGAAGACGTCCAGGCCGCCCCGGAAGTCGAGGGTGCGCAGGGCCGCATTGCTGATGCGCAGTCGGAAGGACTGGCCCAGGGCGTCGGACTGCAGCGTAGCCGGAGACAAGGCCGGCAGGAACCGACGCTTGGTCTTGATATTCGAGTGACTGACATTGTGCCCGACCATCGGACCAACGCCAGTGAGTTCGCAACGGCGCGACATGGTGTTCAACCTTCGCGTGGAAACCAAAAAGCGCGGAACGGGTCCGCACAAGAGAGCCGGCGATATAGGCGAAACCCGCACCTGCCGTCAAGGCGCAGCGACGACTTCTGTGGGGGCCGGCTCACAGACGGCTTGGCCAGCGCCTCGGTGTCCGGCTCATGCCTGCAAACTTGTGGGTTTCACCCTGCCAATCTACAATATCTTGTGTGGAACAAAGGCTGAATCCGGCGACGTCGCCGATTCGGTCCTGGTTTGTTTTGGCCGTGTTCCTGACTCCCTTAAGGCGCTGGCGGCAGGCTCCCCAGGAAGTCGCGCAGGTCTGCGACGGTGCGATCGGGAAGTTGTTCCATCGGCACATGCCCCCCATCGGCATAGGTGATGAGCCGCGCCCCGGGAATTCCCTGGGCGAAGCCGGCGCCGCGTTCTGCAGGAATCACCTGATCCAAGGCCCCGACCATCACCAGGGTGGGGACGGTGATGGCGGCGAAGGACTCCGCCGTCACCGGCGCAGCGGCGCTCCGGCGGCGAGGATCGGTCAGTATGGCCCGGTGGCCCGGCGCCCGCGCCAACTCAACATAGCGATCAATCAGGTCCGGCGTGACCAGGGCCTCATCCCCATAGGCCTGACGCAGGCCGCGTCCCGCCAGGGGCCGAGGGTCCAGGTTGCGCAACAGGCTGCGGCCCAGGGGGTTTTCCAGCAGCTTGAAGACCATCGGCCGGCTGTCGCCCCCGCCTTCCGCGTCGGCCGCCTGCGGCCAGCCTGCGGCGTTGACCAGCACCAGGCCCCGCACCTTCTGCGGATGGGCCAGGGCGTAGCGCCAGGCGACGCCGCCCCCCATGGAGTTGCCCGCCAGCACAAAGGGCGACAGGCCAAGCTCAGCCGCCAGGGCGTCGACCACCGCCACCTGATCCTCAGGGCTCGACTGGTAGCCCTCGGGCGCCCGGGTCAGACCGTGGCCTGGCAGGTCAAGGCTGACCAGCCGGTAGTCTCCCTCAAGCCGCCCCACCCAGGGCTCCCAGGCGTGCAGGGAAGCGGCGAAGCCGTGTACCATCACCAGGGTCACCGGGGCGTCAGGGAGACCCTGATCGCGGTAATGCACCCTCAGGCCACTCGGCAGCTCCAGATAGCGGGAGGCCGCGTTCCCATAGCGCGCCTCCAGCTCCTCGTAGGGGATGTCGCCGGCCACGCAGGCCGACAGGCCAAGGGCCGCCAGGCCCAGGATGATCAGACGCATGGATCGAAACATGGCCTTGAGCCCCCGTGAGCGGCGCCCTCGGCGCCGACGCGCAGGGACCGTCCGGCAAGACCCGCGTTCGGTCAATCCTGTCTCAGGGTAAGGCGCTGGCAGGATCAGCCGCCATGGCTGTCCCTTGACGTGCCGTGCCGCCGAAAGGCCTCGATCTCGGCGACGCCATGGGCTGCGGCGTCAGCGAAGGGCGTGAGCACCAGATCAGCGCCCGCCGCCAGCAGCAGGTCCACCTCCTCCGTGCGGTTGGAGGTCAAGGCCACCTGCCCTTCAAAGCCCCGCTCCCGCAGGTGCTGCATCAGCACGATACGGCCATCGGCATGGTTCACCCCATTGGCCTCCAGCCGGACGGTGGCCACCACCCAGGCCGCCCCAGCGAGCGGCAGGCCCGACAGAAATTCCGGGTCGGAGAGATCGCCGAACATCCCATCTTGACCGGCGTCCCGCCAGGCGCGGACAGGCGCGGGGCTGATATCCACCCCCAGGACCCGGTAGCCCGCCTCGGCGAGCCCTCGACCCAGGGCGCCGCCATAGCGGCCGAGGCCAAACAGCACCACGTCATAGCCGCCGCCGGGGTCGTCCTCCGCCGAGGCCTGATGCCGCGGATCGGCAGGGCGGATGCGGCCGACCAGCGCCAGGGCTGGCTCGCACAGACGGTAGAGCTGGTGCGAATAGGTGATCATATAGGTCGAGGCGGCGATGGTGATGAGGCCGACCAGGGTCACAAGGGCCAGGGCGTCGTTGCTCACATGGCCGAGGGACACCCCCATGGCCATGAAGATCAGGGAGAACTCGCTGATCTGGGCCACCGTCAGGCCCGCCAGGAAACCGGTGCGCTGGTGATAGCCCAGCACCGCCATGATCAGGATGACGATCAGCGGATTGCCCACCAGCACGAAGAGGGACAGGACCACCGCCCCGAAGCCGCTGGCCCCGAGCCCGCCCAGATCCAGGCTCGACCCCAGGGCGATGAAGAAGAACAACAGAAGGAAGTCCCGCAAGGGGGCCAGCCGGGCGGAGATGGAGTCCCGGAACGGCGTCGAGGCCAGGGCCACCCCGGCCAGCAGACCGCCCAGTTCCTTGCCAAATCCAAGCCCCTCCCCCAGGGCCGCGAACGCCGCCGCCAGGGCGATGGCGAAACCGATCAGCAGTTCGGGCGCCCGGGCCAGCCGCTCGGTGAGCCGGTCGGCGAGGAAGCGGGCGAACAGCATGACCAGGCCCAGCATCGCCCCACCGGCGGCGAAGACCTTCAGGACGTCGGTGGCGCTGGCGTCCTCTGCGGCTCCGACCCCCACCGCCGACAGCACGATCATCGCCAGAACCACGACGATATCCTGGACAATGAGGAACCCGAGCGCGATCCGCCCGTGCAGGGTCTCCAGCTCGCGCTTGTCCGACAGCAGTTTGACGATGATGATCGTGCTGGAGAAAGTCAGGGCCACCGCCACATAGAGGCTGGTGGTCACGTCCAGCCCCAGGGCCAGACCGATCAGGAAGCCAAACACTGAGGTGAACAGCACCTGGCCAAGCCCGGTGGCCAGGGCCACGGGACCCAGGTTGCGAACCAGCTTCACGTCGAGCTTGATGCCCACCAGGAACAGCAGCACCGCGATCCCCAGCTCGGCCAGCAGGTCGATGGCCTCGGCTGACCGGGCCACATCGAGGACCGACGGCCCGGCGATGATGCCCACGGCGATGAAGCTGACGATCAGCGGCTGGCGCAGGGCCAGGCCGATGGCGCCGATCCCGGCGGCCAGGACGAGGAGGGCGGCGACCTCATTGAACACCGAGGCGGCGATCCACTCGTTGAGCATTCAAGCTTCTCCAGAAACATCTCGGGCGGCCCAACAGCACCGCCAAACTGCGGCCCAAGCCAAACAAAGTTGTGAGGTCCGGGACCGGGCAAGCCTGGCCATGGCATGGTCTCTCTTCAATGCTGCCCCGCTTGCTGAGTTAAGTGACGTTTCTGTGTTCCTGGAGCTATCCACCATGCGCCGCATCCTGATCGCCACCGACTTCTCATCCCGGGCGGACCGCGCAATCCGCCGCGGCGCGCTCTTGGCCCGGCAGTTCGACTGCGAGCTGGTCGTGACCCATGTGGTGGATGACGACCAGGCGGAGAGCCTCCTGGACGCTGAGCATCGCGAAAGCCAGCTTCTCCTGGACAAGCTCGCCAGAGGTCTCAGGGAGGCCGATGGCCTGCGTTGCCAGGCGCGCCTGGCCATCGGTGAGCCGTTCGAGCAAATTCCCGCCCTCGCCCAGGAGATCGAGGCCGACCTGGTGGTCATTGGCCCCTACCGCCGCGACCGGATTAGAAACATCTTTGTCTGCGCGACGGCGGAACGGATCATTCGCGCCAGCGCCACGCCCGTGCTGATGGCCAATTGCCTGCCAGCCGCCGCCTATGAGCGAATCCTGCTGGCGACCGATTTCTCCGAGAACGCCCTACGCGCCATCGACACCGCCAAGGCCCTGGGGCTGTTGGACGCCGTCCAGGTTTCAGCCGCTCATGCCTTTCAGGCCTCGGCCGACAGCCTGATGGCCCGCACGGCCGCCAATGCGGACCATCGCAAGGACTATCTGCTGGCGGAAGCCACCTCGGCCCTGGCTCAACTCAACGCCCTGTCCAAGACGGCGAATCTGACCCTCGCCGATCAGATCGCCGAACGGATCGAACTGTCGGCGGCCGAGACCATCCGCGACATCGCCAGGCGGGTCCGCGCCGAAGTCGTGATCGTGGGGGCTCAGGGGCGTTCGGCCCTTTCCCAGGCCTGGCTCGGCAGCGTGTCTCAGGACCTGCTGAGGTTCGCCGACATCGACGTCCTGGTGGTCCCTACGCCACGTTAATCCGGCCGTGCAGCGTTCGCAGGGATCGGCCGCCTCTGATACCGCGCCATCATCCTCGGTGCGATGAACCAGCTGAGGGGCAGGGAGATCAGGGCGGTGATCACCACCACCAGCGGGATCGAAACCTGAGCGCTGAGGCCGGGCGCCAGAATAAGGGCGCAGATCAGGCCAGCTCCGAACAGCACGGCCTGGGCCATCGGATAGACCACCGCCGCCACCATCAAACGGGTCATGGGAAGGCTCCTTCGGTGAAGTTCACTAAACCAACGGCATCGGCGACCCAGACGTTCCAGACACGCTTGCCCGCAGGTGATTCCGCCCCCACCTTGAGGTCATGAGTGACCGTCCCTCGGGCGCGGCGCCGTCCCGTCTGGTGGCGGTTCTGGGGCCGACCAACACCGGCAAGACCCACCTGGCGGTCGAGCGCATGCTGGGTCACGCCTCGGGCATGATCGGCCTGCCCCTGCGGCTGCTGGCCCGGGAGATCTATGACCGCATCGTCAAGCTGCGCGGCGCCCGCTCCGTCGCCCTGATCACCGGCGAGGAAAAGATCGTCCCGCCCCGGGCGGTCTATTTCGTCTGCACCGTCGAGGCCATGCCCCTGTCGCGGGAGGTGGAGTTCCTGGCGGTGGACGAAATCCAGCTCTGCGCCGACCCCGAACGCGGCCATGTCTTCACCCATCGCCTGCTGCATGCGCGGGGCAAGTACGAGACCATGCTGCTGGGCGCCTCTACCATGGCGCCCCTGGTCCGCCGGATGCTGCCCGACGCCGAGATCGTCAGCCGTGAGCGGTTCTCCAACCTGACCTATGCGGGCTCCAAGAAGCTGACCCGTCTGCCCCGGCGCAGCGCCATCGTCGCCTTCTCGGCCGATCAGGTCTACGCCATCGCCGAGCTGATCCGCCGGCAGCGCGGCGGGGCGGCCGTGGTCATGGGCTCGCTCAGCCCCCGCACCCGCAACGCCCAGGTGGCCCTCTATCAGTCGGGCGAGGTGGACTTCCTGGTGGCCACCGACGCCATCGGCATGGGCCTGAACATGGATGTCGACCATGTGGCCTTCGCCGGCCTGCGGAAGTTCGACGGGCGACGAAACCGCTGGCTGACCCCGCAGGAGATCGGCCAGATCGCCGGCCGCGCCGGCCGCTTCCGCACCGACGGGACCTTCGGCGTCACCGGCGACTGCGACGAGATGGACGAAGACCTGGTCGAGGCCGTCGAGAACCATCAGTTCGAGGCCGTCACGGGCGCCGAGTGGCGCAACGCCAAGCTCGACTTCGACTCCCTGCCCGACCTGTTGCGCTCCCTGGCCCGCACCCCGGAGCGTTCGGGCCTGCGCCTGGCGCAGGAAGCCCTGGACGAGATCACCCTGCGCAAGCTGGCTGGCGATCCGGACGTGGTCGCCCGCGTCCGCGACCGCGCCGCCCTGTTCAAGCTGTGGGACGTCTGCCAGACGCCGGACTTCCGCAAGGTCTCGGCCGAGGAGCATGTGCGCCTGGTCCGCGACCTGTTCGACAATCTGACCACGGGGCGAAGGCGCATTCCCGACGACTGGATCGCCCGCCAGCACAAGCACCTGGACCGCCCCGAGGGCGAGATCGACGCGCTGGCCCAACGGCTGTCCTCGGTGCGCACCCTCTCCTATGTGGCCCACCGCCCGGACTGGCTGGTCGATCCCACCGGCTGGCAGGGCAGGCTGCGCCAACTGGAAGACCGGCTGTCGGACACCCTGCACGAACGGCTGATGGCGAGGTTCGTCGATCGCCGCACCAGCGCCCTCATGCGGGGCCTGAGGGTCCGTCACGAAATGCTGGCCGGGGTCGGCGGCGACGGCGCTGTCACGGTGGAGGGCCAGTATGTGGGCCGGCTGCTGGGCGTCAGCTTCGAGGCCGACCAGGGCGCATCGATCCTGGAGACCAAGGCCCTGCGCGCTGCGGCCATCGCCGCGGTGGGGCCGGAGATCGCCCGGCGATTGGGCAAGCTGGCCGCCGAGGCCGACGAGGCCTTCGCCCTCAATCCTGATGGCGTCGTCCTGTGGCGGGGCGAGGCGGTGGGGGCGCTCTCGGGCGGCCGCCCCTTCTCCCCCCGGGTCCGCCTGTTTGGCGAGCTGGGCGAGGCCGCCGCCCGCGAGCGAGCCCAGCGACGTCTGGAGGCCTTCCTCGCCGCCGAGGCTGGCCGCAGGCTCGCGCCCCTGCGCAAGCTCGACGCGGCTGTGACCCAGGGCGTCATCAAGGGCCTGCCCCGGGGCATCGCCTATCGCCTGCTCGAACAGGGGGGCGTGCTCGACCGCGCCCATGTCCGCGAGGAGATCGCCGCGCTGAGCCAGGCCGAGCGCCGGGCGCTGAAGGCCCTGGGGGTGCGGATCGGCGCGTTTAGCCTGTTCATGCCGGGCCTCCTGCGTCCCGACGCCCTGGCCTTCGCCCAGGCCTTCGCCGCCGAGGCCGGCTGGCGTCCTGCGGCCGAGGGCCTCTCGCCCCTGCCCGCCGACATGCCTGAGCCCTGGCGGCTGGCCGCCCACGGTCACCGGGCGGTGGCGGGTCTGTCAGCCCCCGTCGAAGCCTTGGAACTGCTGGAGGAACGGCTTCGCACAGCCCCCCGGCAGGCGGGCGCCGTCCTGCTGGACGCCCAGGCCTGGGCCGCGCTGGGCTGGACCGAGGCCGAAGGCGAGTCGATCCTGCGCGCCCTGGGCTACGCCCCGGCGACGCGCCCGGCGGCGGGGCAGCCCAAGGCCTGGCGCCGCCGCAATCCCCCCGCCCAGACCAAGGCCGCGACCCCAGCCGTCACCGCCTCGCCCTTCGCGGTCCTGGCCGCCCTGAAAACCCCGGCGTCCCGGCCAGCTGCCCGCCCAACTCCGAGACCGCCAGCGACGTCCAGCAAGGCCGCTCCCGCCCCTAAGCGACGCCCCCGACGCCGCAGACGGGCGCCTGGCGTCGGACCCACCCCTTGAGCGCCGAGACCGCCGAGACCTGCCGGATCGATGTCTGGCTGTGGCGCGCCCGGTTCTTCAAGACCCGCTCGCTGGCGGCGACCTTCGTCGAAGCCAAGCGGGTCCGGCTGACGCGGTCGGGGCAGGAGAACCGCCTGGACAAGCCTTCGCGCACCGTGCGGGCCGGCGATCAGCTGGTCTTCGCCATCGGGGGCCGGGTGACGGCGGTGAGAGTGGAGGCCATGGGCGAGCGCCGCGGACCGCCCGCCGAGGCCCGAACTCTCTATTCACCCTTGCAGATATACTGAGGCGCGCCGCAGCCGTAGACGCGCTATGGCCCCTGGTTGACAAGGCGCGTCAGCGCCGTGAAAAACCCGCGCCTTCCAAACCCCGCGCCCAGATCGGTCGCGACCGGAGCTTTTGTCTCGATGACCTACATCGTCATGGATGCCTGCATCAAATGTAAGTTCATGGACTGCGTGGAGGTGTGTCCGGTCGACTGTTTCTATGAGGGCGAGAACTTCCTGGCCATCAATCCCGACGAGTGCATCGACTGCGGCGTGTGCGAGCCCGAATGCCCGGTGGACGCCATCAAGCCCGACACCGAGGATGATCCGGACGGCAAGTGGCTGAAGATTAACTCGGAATATTCCCGCATCTGGCCCAATATCACCGTCAAGGGCGAGCCCCCGGCTGACGCCGAGAAGTACGAGCGCGAGACCGGCAAGCTGGAGAAGTACTTCAGCGAGAAGCCTGGCCGCGGCTCCTGAGCTCCCCAGGCCGACGGCCCCTGGAGGCCCCCAAGCCTTTCTTTCGGCTCATCTTTATGCTACGGTCATAATTGGCGTGGAGGCAGGCGGCTGTCGCTTGCCCCGTCGTTGAACAGAAGAGCCGTCGCCGGCCGATAACGCCCGCCAAGGGCGAGGGTGTCTAAAGAGGTTTACTCCGCTTCAGAGATAGTCGGACTTCGCGCCTGCCGCGACGAGGACCGGTTCGTCCCTGTGAGCGCAGTCTCCGTGACTCCGGATCGGCCGCTGGGCGCATTTTGAAGGGTCTCGCAATGAGCAAGAACGGTCTGGATTTCCAGGTTGGCGACCACGTCGTCTATCCGGCGCACGGCGTCGGGCAGGTGCAGGCCGTCGAGACCCAGGACGTCGCCGGTCTTTCGCTTGAAGTCTATGTCATCACCTTCGACCACGAGAAGATGACCCTGCGCGTGCCGACCGGCAAGGCGCGCAGCTCTGGGCTCCGGTCCCTGGCCGAGGGCGACGTGGTCAGCCAGGCGCTGAACACGCTCAAGGGCCGCGCCCGGGTCAAGCGCACTATGTGGAGCCGCCGCGCCCAGGAATACGAAGCCAAGATCAATTCCGGCGACCTGATCTCCATCGCCGAGGTTGTCCGCGACCTGCACCGGGCCGAAAACCAGCCGGAACAGTCCTATTCCGAGCGCCAGCTCTATGAATCGGCCCTGGACCGCATGGCCCGGGAAGTCGCCGCCATCGAACAGATCGACCGCGACACCGCCATCAGCATTCTCAACAAGTCCCTGCTGGTGAAGGCTGCGGCGGCCGCCGCCGCCTGATCGGGTCCAGGCCCACCGAACGATGAGGACGCCCGGCCCCGCGCCGGGCGTTTCTCGTTCCAGCCCCCGGCTGGACTTGAGCCGGCTTTGGGCCGGCATTGGGGCTTGGCGCCAGCCCCCGCCCCATGGCATCGCTCCTTGCGCCGGCCCGGTAGCTCAGCAGGACAGAGCAGCGGTTTCCTAAACCGAAGGTCAGGGGTTCGAGTCCCTTCCGGGCCGCCACGGGCTTCAACCCCCTCCGGTTCGCCCGAGGCGGCGCGTCCTGAAAGCCCCACTCTTCCGTCTGACGGCGGGCGTGACGGGTCTCAGCGCCTGGGGAAACAGCTCGGGCTTCCGTTGCGTTAAGCGCCGATTAAGCCTGTCACGTTCTGATGTTCGCTGAACCAGAGAATGGGAGACGCGCGTTGGGGGCGATGGCGATGGAACAGACCCCGAACCCTGGATATGGCGCGGTGCTGGAGACGCTCGCGGGCGAGATCGAGCTCGCGGGCGCCCGGTGTATTCTTCTCGACAGCCTGATCGGCGGCGTCATGCCTGATCTGCCCGAAGCCGCACGCGAGAAGCTGCAGGCCAGTCTTCAGGCGATCGATCTGCTCAGCCAGCATCTGGCGGGGCTGTCGGCCTTCGCCCGCCGTCTGGGGATGGAGACGGAGGATCTCTTTGAGGCGCCGGTGGCCTTGGCCCTGCAGGATGTGACCCTCGGGGCCCTGGCCGACCGCCTGCTCACGGCCCTTGGCGGCGAGAGCCAGGGGGTTGAAGAGCGCGACCAGGCCGGCGATCTCGATCTCTTCTAGGAGGCGCACGGACATGTCTCGGATGCCTCGCATCGTCGTCGCCGATAGTGATCGCGCCCTGCTGGAGATGCTCCAGATCCGGCTCGACCTCGCCGGCTATGAAACCCTTGTCGCCCGAAACGGCCGGATCGCATTGGACCTCGTGAAGGTCGCGCGGCCGTGTGTGCTGATTTCGGAAATCCAGCTTCCCGAACTCGATGGCTTCGGCCTGCTGGAAGAACTGCGGCTCGGCCATGATCTGGACAGCTGCCAGGTGATGATGATGGCCCGGCGCCTGGCGCCGGAGGATGTCCGCCGCGCCGCCGTCCTCGGCGTCAAGACCTGCGTGGCCAAACCCTTCAGCGGAGCCGACATGCTTGATCGCGTGGCGAAGCTGTCAAACAGAAGCGCCCCTGCGCCCCCCAAGGCTTGCGTCTGGGTGTAGCAATGCGGCGCTGAAGGCGCTCACGTCGCGATTGGCAAACGCCCCTTATCACGCTACTTTTAAGGTGTCGTGAAAAGGGAGCGCCAGGGAATGCGAGAGTTCGAGGATTCAGATCACTGGGACACCGCGGCGGCCCACTACGAAAAGACCGCTCATCCCTTCACGTCGCAGTATGCCGAGGTCGCCCTGGCCGGAGTAGCGCTGAACCCCGGGGCTCGGGTTCTGGATGTGGCGGCTGGAACCGGCGCCTTGGCCCGGGCGGCGGCGCGGACGGGGGCGCAGGTGCTGGCCACCGATTTCTCACCGGGCATGGTCGCGCGCATCGCGGCCCTGGGCCTGCCCAATATCGAAGCCCAGGTCATGGATGGCCAGGCGCTCGCCCTGCCGGATGGAGCCTTCGACGCGGTCTTCTCGATCTTTGGCGTGATCATGTTCCCGGACTGGCGAAAGGGCCTCTCGGAGATGGCGCGGGTCACCCGGTCTGGCGGGCACGGCGTCGTCGCCACCTGGCGTGACAGCGGCGCGGCGACCTTCCTGCTTCTGAGTCAGGTGCGCCGGACCCTGTTCCCCGACCGGAGCGGGACGGCGATGCCCGAGGCGGTCGCCGCCCTCAGCGATCCGCAGGACTTCGCCCGCGAGATGATCGCCGCCGGCTTCAAGGCGCCGAACATCCAGGCGGTGACCTTCGACTTCGAGCTGAATGTCGCCGCACTCGACGAGCCTGACACTCTCTTCGGCATGTCGCCCGACTGGACCAGCCTCGACGGGGCCGACAAGGCGGCCGTGGTGGCGGAGGTGCGCCGGAGGGCGGGCGACCGCGCGGTCCTCCCGGTGCCCTCCACGGCGCTGATCGGCTGGGCCAGGCGTTAAAGCCCGAGCGCCGGTGTCGGCTGCTGTCACCCCGCTGTCAGCAGCGGCGGGATATAGGACCGCAAACAGCTGGAGCCCACCATGTCCGACCTCGTCTTCTACACCAATCCCATGTCCCGTGGCCGCATCATCCGCTGGATGCTCGAAGAGGTCGGCGCGCCTTATGAAACAAAGGTCCTGAGCTGGGAGAGCGGCGAGACCAAGTCCGCCGACTACCTGGCCATCAATCCCATGGGCAAGGTGCCGGCCATCGTCCATGACGGGGTGGTGGTCACCGAATGCGCGGCCATCTGCGCCTATCTCGCCGACGCCTTCCCCCAGGCTGGCCTGGCGCCCCCGGCCGACAGCCGGCTGCGCGGCCCCTATTATCGCTGGCTGTTCTTCGGGGCCGGCCCGATCGAGCAGGCCGTCGCCGCCAAGGTGATCAACTTCGAACCCACGGCCGAGCTGCGCAGCACCCTGGGTTTCGGCAGCATGGAGGATGTGCTGGGCGCCATCGAGGGAGCGATCAAGGACCGCGCCTATCTGGTGGGTGACAGCTTTACGGCCGCCGACCTCTATCTCGCCGCCCACCTGTCCTGGGGGATGAATTTCGGCACGATAGAGAAGCGTCCGGTGTTTGAGGCCTATGTGGAGCGCCACCTCCAGCGCCCCGCCGCCCGGCGCGCCGACGAGATCGACAATGCGCTGATCGCGCAAGCCCAGCAGACCTCCTGAACCAGGAGCCGAGGCGCCCTTAAAACACGTCGCCAGCCGGCCAGATCGGGAACCTTTTCGCGATCAGATGAAACATCTTGGGGCCTTCAGACGCTCTAGCTCGGGTAGCTGGAGGGAGACCCGATGATGACCCATGATGCTGCGCGCCCGAGGGGCGACCGCCGGGGCTGGCGTGGGCTCTATCTGGCCCTGGCGTCCCTGACCGGCCTCCTTGGTCTGGTCATGGCCGGCCTTGGGGTTTGGCTGATCGCCCTGGGGGGCTCGGCCTACTATCTGGCGACCGGACTATTGCTGGTCCTCGGCGCCGGGCTCGCCTGGCGTGGCCGTGACAGGATCGCCCTTGGCCTGTTCGCCGCGGCCTTCCTGATCACCCTGGCCTGGTCGCTGATCGAGATCGGCGGCAAGGGCTGGCTGCCCGCCTGGGGGATTGATCTGGCCGGTCGGGCCGGCCTGCTGGCCGCCCTCCTGGCCGCGGTCGCCCTGGCCCATCTGATGTGGGCCAACCCCCCGCGCTCGACCCCGCGCCGGGCGGCCCTGTTGGGGACGGCCGGCGGGGCGCTGGCCCTGGTCATCCTGGTGGTTGTCAGCTGGGAGCGGACGGAACCACCCAGCGACCTGGCCATGCCGGCGGCGAGCCCGCTAGCGGCTGGCGGCGGACAGGAGGCCGGCGCCGATTGGCCCGCCTATGGGGGAACCCTTGGGGGCCGGCGCTATTCGACTCTGCGCCAGATCTCCACCGCCAATGTGGCCGACCTCACCGAAGCCTGGACCTTCCGCAGCGGCGATCTCAACCCGCAGGCGGGCCGGGTTTTCTATTCGTCCCAGAACACGCCGATCAAGGCCGAGGACTTCCTCTACACCTGCACCCCGACCAACAGGGTGTTCGCCCTGGATCCCGGCACCGGCGAGGTGCGCTGGAGCCATGATCCCAAGGTTCCGGCCGACACGATGGAATCCCTGTTCACCGCCGCCTGCCGGGCGGTGGGCTATTTCGATGACGGCGCCCCCGCCGGTCGCCCTGAGGCCATCGCCGCCATGCCGGCCGTGCCCGGCGTCATCGGCCCCGTCCCCCGGGGCGGCAGCCAGTGCCACCGCCGGGTCTTTGTCGCCACGGCCGACGGCCGGCTGATCGCCCTCGATGCAGTGGGCGGCTTCCCCTGCCAGGAGTTCGGCCAGGACGGCGTCGTCGACATGACCGAGGGCATGGGCCTGCGGGAAAAGGGCTTCGCCTCCAACACCTCGGGCGCCACCGTGGTCGGCGGCCTGCTGATCCTGGGCCAGCAGGTCAGCGACAATCAGCGCCGGGACGCCCCGTCCGGCGTCGTGCGCGCCTATGACGCCCGAACCGGCGAACTGCGCTGGGCCTGGGACGCCCTGCGGCCCGACGCCCAGGCCGCCCTGGCGCCAGGCGAGATCTATCCCCGCGGCACCCCCAATGTCTGGAACATCATCTCGGCTGACGAGTCCCTGGGCCTGGCCTTCCTGGCCACGGGCAATGCGGCGGCCGACCAGTGGGGCGGCAATCGCACGCCGGAGGAGGACCGCTTCACCGACGCCGTGGTGGCCGTCGACCTGGCGACCGGCGCCACCCGCTGGGTCTACACCACCGTCATCCACGACCTGTGGGACTATGACCTGGGCGCCCAGCCCATGCTGGTTGAGGTGATGATCGATGGCGCGCCCCGTCAGGCGGTGATGCAGGCCAGCAAGACCGGCAACATGTTCCTGCTGGACGCCGCCACCGGCCAGCCCCTTCGCCCCGTGGAGCAGCGCCCCACCCCCCAGGGCGCCGCGCCCGGCGACTGGGTTTCGCCCACCCAGCCCCAGTCGGTCTTCTATCCGAACATCGGCGGCGTGCCCGGTCGCGAGCCTGAACAGATTGACGCCCGCCACGCCTTCGGCCTGACCCCCATCGACGCCGCCCTCTGCCGCATCAGCTTCCACCGGCATCGCTATGAGGGGATGTTCACCCCGCCGACCACCGAAAAAGCCGGCATGCTGCTGTTCCCGGGCACGGTCGGGGGCCTGAACTGGGGCGGCCTCGGATTCGACCCCGAACGTAGGCTGATCATCGCCAACAATTCCCGCCTGCCCAACCTGGTCATCCTCCATCCCCGCGCAGAGGTGAAGGACCAGGCTGTCGGCTCCGGCGGCGCCCGGCCTGATCAGGCTGTCGCGCCCCATCAGGGCACGCCCTATGGGGTCACGCGCCCCATCTGGTGGTCGGCGCTCAAGGTCCCCTGCATTTCGCCGCCCTGGGGCTATATCTCCGCCACGAACATCGACACCGGCGATATCGTCTGGTCCAAGCCGCTCGGCACGGGCTTCGATGTCGGACCGCTGGGCGTTCCTACCTTCCTCAAGATCCCCACCGGCACACCCAATCTCGGCGGCCCCCTGGTCACCGCCGGCGGCCTGACCTTCATCGGCGCGGCCCAGGACGACTTCCTGCGGGCGTTTGAGACCGCGACCGGCAAACTGGTCTGGCAGGCCCGGCTGCCCGCTGGCCCGCAGGCTGGCCCCATGACCTATGAGCACCAGGGCCGGCAGTACATCGCCATCTCCGCCACGGGCCACGCCCGTTTCGAAACGACGGAGGGTGACTATCTAAGAGTCTACGCCCTGCCCGATTGAACCCCTCCTGATGCAAAGGTTTAGGCTCCGTCCCAGCATGGCGTTTCGTGCGGGCCGGGACGGGCCTATCATCGTTTAAGATGCTCGACGCCCTCCCCTACTGGCAGCAGCTGGCGGTCTACGCCATGGCCGCGGCCCTGCTCCTGACCCTGCTGCCGCGACTGCCCTATGTGGGCCAGGCCCTGCACAGCGTCCTGTCCTTCGGCGTGCTGGCGCTCTGCGTCTTCTTCCTGCTGCAGCAGGCGCCCTACCAGCCCTGGCTGGCGCCCATCCTCGACCGCGTCGGCGTCGACAGCCAGGAGGTGACCGGCGAGGAGGTGCGCCTGCGTATGTCGCCCGACGGCCACTTCTGGGCCCAGGTGACCCTCAATGGCGTCGAGACCCGGATGCTGGTGGACAGCGGCGCGACCCTGACCACCCTGTCTGTGGAGACCGCCGAGCGCGCAGGGCTAAGCCCCACCCCGGGCCTGGCCCCCATCTTCGCGCGGACCGCCAATGGCGTCATCCAGGCCCAGGCCGCCTCGGTGGAGGACTTTCGCCTGGGCGGCCTGACCGCCACCGACCTCAAGGTCGCCATTTCCCCGAACCTCGGCCCCGTGGACATCCTGGGCATGAACGTTCTGGTCCGCCTGGCCAGCTGGCGGGTCGAGGGCCAGACCATGATCCTGACCCCGCAGCCGGCCGCCTCGGTCGACGCTGGACAAAGCTGAGGGAAAGCTGAGGGAAATTGGAGCGGCCGGGGGGAATCGAACCCCCGACATTCAGCTTGGGAAGCTGACGTTCTACCTCTGAACTACGGCCGCGCAGGACTTCCTATCGGGGTCGCAGGGGGCCTATGTCAACCGCCTCAGCGGTGGCGTCATCGTCGAAGATCGCCTCGATGGGGAGGTTGAACACCCGGGCGATCCGGAAGGCCAGGGGCAGACTGGGATCATACTTTCCGGTCTCGATGGCGTTCACGCTCTGCCGGGAAACCCCCAGGCGTTGAGCGAGCTCCCCCTGGCTCCAGTCGCGCTCCGCCCGTAGGACCTTCAACTGGTTCCTCACCGGTACCTCCAGCGGGCCAGCAGATCAGCCAGCCCCATGGCGACACAGAAGATCGGGAACAGCCAGTGGAGGGGCAATTGGGGCGCTCCCGCCAGGGACTCCAGAAAACCCCACACCGTCGAGATGACCAGGATGGCGCCGAGGCCCCAAAGCAAGGCTTCGACCATCCGCACTTTCAGGAACTCGTCCGCCTCCTCCAGGAGATAGAGCGCCAGGGAGACGATGATCCCCACCAATGGCAGGGCCGGCAGTCCCGCCAGGAGATAGGCGCCAAGGGACGCGGTCGGGGCGTCGATGATCGGGCCTACAGAGAGGAGCAGGACCACATAGGCCGCCATCAAGGGCCAGAATCTGCGCATCAGACGGCGCATGGCCGGGGATTTGGGCTGGTTCATCTTTGGCGCCTCAACGCAGGCCGACCAGGGCTTGTGCGGCCGGCGCAATCGCCGCCGCCGCCGAGACCGCCATCCCGGGCGTGAGGCTGAAGGTCCGTAGAAGCGGCGGATGCGCCGCCACAGCCAAGCCGAACAAGACGAACAGGGTCAGCTGCGCCATGGCGAGAGTCATAATGAAGCGGCCGGCGACGGAGCGGGGGAACATGCAAGCCTCCTTGTCTTAATGACAAGGAAACATGACACATCCAGCCTGTCAAGCACGCTAGACATCCGAGAGATTGCGCTTGCTTCCCCGCCCGTCAGCCCAGCTAGCCTCAGGGCTCAAAGATCGACGGGGAGGACCAAGATCATGATCGGCTATGTCACACTGGGCGTCAGCGACCTGGAGCGCGCCAAGGGCTTCTACGGGACCGTGCTCGGCCCCCTGGGCGCGAAGCCCGCCTTCGGCAGCGACCGGATGCAGGGCTTCTCCAACGGGGCCGGCCCCATGCTCAGCGTCTGCCTGCCCTATGACGGCGAGACGCCCAGCCCCGGCAACGGAACCATGGTGGCCCTGGCCGCCCCGTCCCGGGAGATGGTGGACGAGATCCACGCCCTGGCCCTGAAGACCGGGGCCGCCGACGAGGGCGCGCCGGGCATCCGCATCCCGAACTTCTACGGCGCCTATTTCCGCGACCTGGACGGCAACAAGCTTTGCGTCTTCAAGATGGGCTAGAGCGCGTCCCGATCAGCCCCAGGGGCGGAAGTGTTTCGACAGCTTCAGCCCCTGGCGCTGGTAGTGGGAGCCGCCCTCGCCATAGAGGCGCGAGGGCTTTTCAGTGAGCGGTTCATAGACCAGGCGGGCGACCGTCTGACCGTCCTCCAGCAGGAAGGGGGTCTCGTGGCTGCGCACCTCCAGCACGCCCCGCGAGCCCTGGCCGCCGGCCTCCTCGGTGCCGAAGCCGGGGTCGAAAAACCCCGCATAATGCACCCGAAACTCCCCCACTGAGGGGTCAATTGGGGTCATTTCAGCCGCCTGAAGAACGGGAATTTCCACCGCCTCCTTCGAGGCCAGGATGTAGAACTCGCCCGGATCGAGCAGCAGCTCCCCATGGCGGGGGACCAGTGGCTCCCAGAAGTCCCGGGGGTCGTGGCCGTCTTCCTTGTCCATGTCGATCACGCCGGCGTGGCGCCGGGCGCGAAATCCCGCCACCCCTTCGGTCAGGTCGACGCCGACGCTGCGCAGATCAAGCTTGGGCGGCTCGCCGCGCTTGAGGCGCAGCTGGTTCAGCCGCGTGCCCGTGCGCACCAGGATCGAGAAGGTCTGCGGCGCGATCTCCATATAGATCGGCCCGCCATAGCCGTCGGCCACGTCGTCGAAGGCCGCGCCATGGTCAGTGAGCAGGCGGACAAAGACGTCCACCCGGCCCGTGGAGCTCTTGGGATTGGCCCGGGCCGCCACGCCCGGCGGCAGGGCCAACGCCTCCTGCAGCTCGGCGATATAGACGCAGCCCTTTTCCAGCACCGCGCCCTTGGACAGGTCCAGCTCGTGCATGGCCACGTCCTCGAGCCGCTGGACCACCTTGCGGCCTAGGCCGGGCAGGAAGGAGGCCCGCACCCGCCAGGCGCGAACCCCCAGGCGCAGGTCAAGGCTGGCGGGCTGGACCTGGTCGGCGTCAAAGGGGCTGGCGCTGGTGATCGCGCCCTGGGCGATCAGGGCGTCAATGGCCTGGCAGGGCAGGATTCCGGGCGAGAGCTTGGCGTCTGTCATCGCTGTGACACTCGCCGCTGGCCCCGAGTCTGACAAGACGCCGTCTGAGATCCGCCGCGGCTCCGCGGGCCTTGACCGCCAAGCTCTGAGGCGGTTGATGCGCACTCCGAGCTTGCCTGCCGGGAGGAGCCCCCATGGCCGAAGATCCGCGCGACTGGAACCTGGAGACCAAGCTGGTCCGGGGCGGCATGGCCCGCACCGCCTATGGCGAGATTTCCGAGGCGCTCTTCCTCACCCAGAGCTTCGCCTATGACACCGCCGCGGCCGCCGACGCCCGGTTCGCCGGGGATGCGCCGGGTTTCATCTATCAGCGCTTCGGCAACCCCACGACGCAGATGTTCGAGGATCGCCTGGCCCTGCTGGAGGGCGCCGACCTCTGCCGCGCCACCGCGTCGGGCATGTCGGCGGTGCATGTGGCCCTGACCGGCCTCGTGCGGGCCGGCGACCACATCGTGGCCGGCCGCGCCCTGTTCGGCTCCTGCCGCTGGATCCTGTCGGAGTGGATGCCGCGCTTTGGCGTGGAGGTGACCTATGTGGACGCCGTTGATCCCGAGGCCTGGAAGGCCGCCGTGCGCGACAACACCAGGTGCTTCCTGGTGGAGAGCCCGGCCAATCCCCTGCTGGAGGTGACCCCGATTGGCGCGGTCGCCGACATCGCCAAGGCCTGCGGCGCCAGGCTGGTGGTGGACAATGTCTTCGCCACCCCGATCTTCCAGAAGCCCCTGGCGCTGGGCGCCGACATCGTCGTCTATTCGGCCACCAAGCATATCGACGGCCAGGGCCGCGTCCTGGGCGGGGCGATCCTGGGCGGCGAAGAGGTGATGCTGGAGTCCTACAAGGACATCCTGCGCCATACGGGGCCTGCGCTTTCCCCCTTCAACGCCTGGGTGCTGCTCAAAGGGCTGGAGACCCTGGACCTGCGGGTGCGCCGCCAGAGCGACAACGCCGCCCATGTGGCGAACGCCGTCGCCGCCCACGGCAAGGTGCGCCAAACCGTCTATTGCGGCCGGCCGGACCACCCGCAGGCGGCCATCATCGCCAACCAGATGACCGGCGGCGGCAATGTGCTGGCCTTCGATCTCGGCAGCCGCGAGGCCGCCTGGCGGTTCCTCGACGCCCTGCAGATCGTCGACATCTCCAACAATCTGGGCGACGCCAAGTCCATGGCCACCCATCCCTGCACCACCACCCACCGGTCGATGCCGGCCGAGGAGCGGGAGTCCATCGGCCTCACCGAGGGCTGGGTGCGGATGAGCGTCGGCCTGGAGAACGACCGCGACCTGCAGCGGGACGTGGAGCGGGCCCTGGACCAAGCCTAGCTGCGGGTCAGGCTCTCCGGCGCCAGGCGATAGGTGGTGGCGCAGTACTCGCAGGTGACGTGGATCCTGCCGTCCGGCTCGATCATGTCCGCGCGCTCGTCAGCCTCGAACGAGGCCAGCACCCCCCGGATGCGGTCTTCCGAACACCGGCAGACGGCGGCCAACGCCTGGTCTTCGAACACCCGCACCCCGTCCTCATGGAAGAGGCGGAACAGCAGAGTCTGGCCCGAAATGGTCGGGTCGAGGAGTTCATCCTCGCCGATGGTCTCGAAGAAGGCCTGGCTGCGGGTCCAGGCCTCCTCGGTGGAGCCGCGGGCCTGATCCTCGGCGACGTTCTGGATCAGCATGCCGCCGGCCCGCCAACGCAGGCCCTCGCCCACATCGGCCTGACCCACGGCCAGCCGCACCCGGGTCGGGGTCTGTTCGGACTGGGCGAAATACTGTTCGGCGCAGAGCGCCAGGGTCTCGCCCTCGATGGCGGTGACCCCCTGATAGCGGTCCATGTCCGGACCCTGATCGACGGTCATGATGAACACGCCGCCGCCCAGCAGCGTCTTGGCGCCGGGGCGCACGAAGCCCTGTGACGCCTCGGCCACAGCGTCGGGATCGAACCGGCAATAGCCGCGCAGGTGGCCGGCGGTGTCGTAGTCGGCCACCACATAGCGCACGGGGCCTTCGCCCTGCGCCTGGACGATCAGCCGGCCTTCGAACTTGAGCGCCGAGCCCACCAGGGCCGCAAGCGCGCAGGTCTCGCCGAGCAGGTTGGCGACGGCTTCCGGATAGGCGTGGGCGGCCAGGATTTCGTCGATGGCCGGACCCATGCGCACGAGGCGGCCGCGGACCGCGGCGTCCTCGATCTGGAACGGGCCGACGACGTCGTCGGGGATGGGGAGCGTGTTCTGGGACATGGCGAGGCCATATAGGCGCCCAGCGCCCCGATTGCGAGCCCGGCTGTGGCCTACTCAGATCGTCCCGAAGCACCAGGCCAGGATCGACTTCTGGGCGTGGATGCGGTTTTCCGCCTCATCCCAGATCTTCGAGCGGGGGCCATCCATCACCGCATCGGTGACTTCCTCCCCCCGGTGGGCGGGCAGGCAATGCAGGAAGATGCTGTCCTGGGCGGCCAGGTCCATCAGCTCGGCGTCCACCTGGTAGGGCTCGAAGGCCGCCAGGCGGGCGTCATGGTCGGTGTCGCCCATAGAGACCCAGGTGTCGGTGATGACGCAGTCGGCGCCGCGCACCGCGGCCCGGGGGTCTTCGGTCATGGTGACCTGACCCTGCATCTCCGAGGCCCGGGCCAGGTCGGTCAGGTCCGGGTGATAGACGGTGGGACAGGCGATGTTCAGCTTGAAGCCGAACTTGACCGCCGCATGGATGAAGCTGGCGCAGACATTGTTGCCGTCGCCCACCCAGGCCAGCGTGCGGCCCTTCACGGGTCCGAGGTGCTCCTCGAAGGTCAGCAGGTCGGCGAGGATCTGGCAGGGATGGCTCTTGTCGGTCAGGCCGTTGATCACCGGCACGGTCGAGGCCAGCGCCAGGCGCTCCAGATCCTCATGGGTGTTGGCCCGGATCATGATGGCGTCGACCATCCGAGACAGCACCTTGGCGGTGTCCTCGATGGGCTCCCCGCGGCCCAGCTGCATGTCGGCCGAGGTGGAGATGATCACGTCCCCGCCCAGCTGACGCATGGCCGCGTCGAAGGAGAAGCGGGTGCGGGTGGAGTGCTTCTCGAAGATCATGGCCAGGACCCGGTCGCGGGCCGGCGCGTCGGCGTCCACCCGGCCCTGGGGCCAGCCGGCCCGGGCGACCTTGCGGGCCTTGGCGTCATCGAGGATGGCGCGCAGGTCGGCGGACTCCATCCGCCAGAGGTCGAGAAAATGTCTCGGAGAGGAGGTCATCGAAGGGAAATCCCATCGACCCCGCGCCGGCGCCGGAAAAGCGAACTGGCGCGTGCTGGCGCAGGGTCTTTGATTGATGAGTCCCGGCGCGGGGCCGGGGGTGAAAACCTTAGGCCGCCGCCTGGGCCTTGGCGCGGGCCCGCTCGCAGGCGGCCTCGAAACGCTCGATCGCCTCGCGGGCCTCGTCCAGGGTGAGGTTCAGCGGCGGCAGCAGGCGCACGCAGTTGTCCCCGCCGCCGGCGATCAGCAGGCGCTCGTCCCGGGCATGCTGCATGAACTCGCGGTTGGGGGTCAAAAGCTTGACGCCGATCAGCAGGCCCTTGCCGCGGACATCGGCCACCACGTCGGGATAGCGGTCCTTCAGGCCAGCGATCTGCTGGTTGAAGTAGCCGGCCACCTCGCGGACATGGGCCAGCAGTTCAGGCTTGGCCAGCTCGTCCAGGGCCGCCTGCCCAACCGCCATGGCCAGCGGATTGCCGCCATAGGTCGAGCCGTGGGAGCCGACGCTCATGGCCGATCCGGCCTCGATGGTGGCCAGGCACGCCCCGACGGGGAAGCCGCCGCCGAGCGCCTTGGCCACGCACATGATGTCGGGATTACCGTCGCCCTCGGCCCAGTCATGGGCGAACAGGCGCCCGGTGCGGCCGAGGCCGCACTGGATCTCGTCATAGATCAGCAGGATGCCCTGCTCGTCACACAGCTGGCGCAGGCCCTTCATGCAGGCCACGGGCAGCGAGCGGGCGCCGCCCTCCCCCTGGACCGGCTCGATGATGATCGCCGCGGTGGTCGGGCCGATGGCCGCGCGCAGGGCGTCGTGGTCGCCGTAGGGCAGGTGGACGAAGCCCGGCAGCGGCGGGCCGAAGCCCTCCAGATAGGAGGCGTTGCCCGAGGCGTTGACCGCGGCCACCGTGCGGCCGTGGAACGAGCCCTCGAAGCCGATGATGTCCACCCGCTCAGGATTGCCCCGGGCCCAGTGATACTTCCGCGCCGTCTTGATGGCGCACTCCACGGCCTCGGCCCCGGAATTGGTGAAGAACACCACGTCGGCGAAGGTCTCGGCGCAGAGCCGCTTGGCGAGCGCCTCCTGGCCGGGGATCTTGAAGATGTTGGAGACGTGCCAGAGCTTTTCGGCCTGGTCCTTCAGGGCCTGCACCAGGCGCGGATGGGCGTGGCCCAGCGCATTCACCGCGATGCCCGCCATGCAGTCCAGATAGGCATCGCCGTCCGCCGTGAACAGTCGCGCGCCCTCGCCTCGTTCGAACGCCAGCGGAGCGCGGTTGTACACGCCCATGATGTGGTCGCTGGGAACGGTCGCGGCGGACGTCGCGGTCTTTTCAGTCACGGGAGGAAGCCTCCAAAGGAAACGTCCCCGCACGCCGGGCGGCGGGGACTGGAAGGCTCGATGTTTTCCGGCGCGAACGGCGCTCTGTCAATGATTTCGCAGGGGCGGGACAAGACGGGTCCTGGCCTGTGTCCCGGCCGCCAGCCTCTGGATTCCAAAGTTGGAGAGGGATTCAACCGTCAAACCGGAGTCCGCTTTCAAGGAACGCAGTCTAGGTCTTGAGCTTGTAGCCGCTCTCGAACATCCACAGGCACACGCAGCCAAAGGTCACCACAATGCCGGCGGTGAGGCCCATGCCGGTGAGCAGCGAGCCCTCCGCCTGGCCGATGAAGCCATAGCGGAAGCCGTCGATCAGATAGAAGAAGGGGTTGAAGTGGCTCGCCGTCCGGAAAGGTTCGGGCAGCCGCTCCACCAGATAGAAGGTCCCCGACAGGAAGGTCATCGGCATGATGACGAAGTTGGTGACCGCGGCCATGTGGTCGAACTTCTCGGCCCACAGGCCGGCCATGATCCCCAGCATGCCCAGGATCATCGAGGCGGCGGCGGCGAAATAGAGCACCGCCCACAGGTGGGTCAGGGGCAGATCGGCGAAGGGCAGCACCGCCAGCCAGGTCACAAATCCGACCACCAGACCCCGGGTGGCGGCCCCGAGGGTGAAGCCCGCCACATGCTCGAGCGGGGTCAGCGGCGGCGTCATGAAGTCGCCGACCAGGCCATTGACCTTGGCCTGCAGCAGGCTGGAGGAGGCGTTGGCGAAGGCGTTGTTCAGGATGGTCATCATGATCAGACCCGGCGCGATGAAGGTGGCGAAGGCCACCCCGCCCACCGCCGGCCGCGACCCGCCCACGGCGACCACAAAGACCATCATATAGAGCAGCGAGGTCACCACCGGCGCCGCCAGGGTCTGGGTCCCCACCTTCCAGAACCGCTTCACCTCACGCAGATAGAGGGTGCGGAAGCCCGGCCAGTTGAAGCCATGATAGGCCCGGGGCGCCGGGGGTATGGCGGTGGCGATCTCGGCGGCGCGGACGGGCGACATATCGTTCATGGCCCACATGTGCGCCGAGACGCGGCGGCCCGCAAGTGTGCGACCTTCCGACGCTATATGTAGTTCCTGTGGATGGAACCTGGGGCGCCTATTGTGGGTCTTAAGGAAGTCTTTACGATATCTGGTAGTCCGTGAGGTGGGGCGAGGCCCTGTCGCACAAGATATAGTTTCGGCCGGTCGCGCGGGGTGGCCGTCGAAACGCAAGGCCGGTTTGGGAGGCCCTGATGGGTTGGACTGACGAGCGAGTCGAGACACTCAAGAAGCTCTGGCAGGACGGCCTCTCGGCCAGCCAGATCGCGAAACAATTGGGCGGGGTCACCCGCAATGCGGTGATCGGCAAGGT
>NZ_JAUSBZ010000029.1 GCF_030651755.1 Phenylobacterium sp.
CCGATGGCGGTCCTGGGCCTGGCCATCGTGGTCTTTGGCCAGTCTCTCACCTTCCCCAACCTGGTGGCGCTGATCTCCATGGCCACTCCGTCCGAACGTCAGGGCGAGGTGCTGGGGCTGAACATGTCCAACAGCGCCCTGGCCCGCATCGGGGGCCCGGTCCTGGCCGGCCAGCTCTTCTCGCTGGTGGCGCCCGGCGCGCCCTTCGCCCTGACGGCGATCCTGATCCTGCCGGCCATCTGGCTCTGCCTGCAGATCATGGCCAGGGTCGCCGATCGCCGGGCCTGACCAGCGTCGCCCAAGGGGGTGCGGACTTGCCTTTTGTCCGGGGTTGGCGTAAGCACCCGCCCCTTCGGAGCCGTCTGGCCAACAGGCATGCCAGGACGGTTCATCAATACGCCAGAGGACGGGGCGCCTGGCGCCCCGCAAGTGAAATGCCGAAACTGAAGACGAAGTCAGGCGCCAAAAAGCGCTTCAAACTGACGGCGACGGGCAAGATCAAGGCCGGCGTCGCGGGCAAGCGCCACCGGCTCATCAGCCATAACAGCAAGTACATCCGCCAGAACCGCGGCACCAAGGTCATGAGCGCGGCCGATACCCGCATCATCAAGACCTTCCTGCCCTACGGCCTGTGATCGGGAGCACATAAGATATGGCACGCGTCAAACGCGGTGTGGTCGCCCACGCCAGACACAAAAAAGTTCTCGAGCAGGCCAAGGGTTTCTATGGCCGCCGCAAGAACACCATCCGGACCGCCAAGGCCGCCGTCGACAAGGCCGGCCAATACGCCTATCGCGACCGCCGGGTGCGCAAGCGTAACTTCCGCTCGCTTTGGATCCAGCGGATCAATGCGGCGGCGCGCCTGGAAGGCATGACCTATTCGACCTTTATCTTCGGCCTCGACAAGGCCGGGATCGAGATGGATCGCAAGGTGCTCGCCGACATCGCGGGCAATGATCCGACCGGTTTCAAGGCCATCGCCGACAAGGTTCGCGCCGCGCTGGCTTAAGGATTGTGGAGGGCGTCAAAGCTCTCCTCCGATCTTACTGAAAGCCCTCCGGCGTCGCCGTCGGAGGGCTTTTTGCTGCGCGCCCTTCCCGCCGATACGACCACGCGATAGAGCACCCAGGCCATGACCGATCTGAACACCCTGAAGACCGACCTGATCGCCCAGGTGGAGGCCGCGCCCGACGCCGCCGCCCTGGAGGCGATCCGCATTTCAGCCCTCGGCAAGAGCGGCCAGATCTCCGAGCTTCTGAAATCGCTGGGCAAGATGAGCCCGGACGAGCGCCGCGAACAGGGGCCTGCGATCAACGGCCTGCGTGACGCCGTCGCCAGCCGGCTGGCGGAGCGCAAGGCCGAGATGGAGGCCGCCGAGCTTGACCGTCGCCTCGCCGCCGAAGGCGTCGACCTGTCCCTGCCCGCCCCGCCGCGGCGCCGGGGCAGCGTCCATCCCACCATGCAGGTGATGGACGAGATGGTCTCGATCTTCGCCGAGATGGGCTTCTCAGTGGCCGAAGGGCCGGACATCGAGACCGACTTCAACAACTTCACCGCCCTGAACTTCCCGCCCAAGCACCCGGCGCGGGAGATGCACGACACCTTCTTCATGGCCGCCGACGAGGCCGGTGAGCGCAAGGTGCTGCGCACCCACACCAGCCCCGTGCAGGTGCGGGTGATGCGCCAGATCAATGAAAAGGTCCCGGCCTGGGTCGCCACCGGCCAGGAGCCGCCGATCCGCGTGGTGGTCCCCGGCCGCACCTACCGCTGTGACTCCGACGCGACCCACACGCCCATGTTCCACCAGATGGAGGGGCTGGTGATCGACAAGGCCGTCCATATGGGCCACCTGAAATGGACCCTGGAGACCTTCATCTCGCGGTTCTTCGAGACAGGCGGCGTGGTCAGCCGCTTCCGGCCGCACCACTTCCCCTTCACCGAGCCCTCGGCGGAGATGGACGTCCAGTGCGACCGCTCCGGCGGCGACATCAAGATCGGCCAGGGGACCGACTGGCTGGAGGTGGTGGGCTGCGGGATGGTGCATCCCAATGTGCTGCGCAACTGCGGCCTGGACCCTGAGATCTGGCAGGGCTTCGCCTTCGGCTTCGGCGTCGACCGGCTGGGCATGCTGAAGTACGGCATGCCGGACCTGCGCGACATGTTCGCCGGCGACGCGCGCTGGCTGGCCCACTACGGCTTTTCGCCCTTCGCCATGCCCAACCCCGCCACGGGTTTGAGCTGACCTCCGTTCGAAGCGCCCTTCTTGAGGGGCGCCCCCGGCGCAAGCGCGAGGTCCGCCTCGCGGCTTGGCCAGCCCCCCTCGCAGGAGGGGATGGATCTGACGAGCTGAAACGATGAAGTTCACCCTGTCCTGGCTCAAGGAACACCTGGAGACCCAGGCCACCGCCGATCAGGTGGTCGAGGCCATGACCATGGCCGGCCTGGAGGTCGAGCATGTGGAGAATCCGGCGGCCAAGCTGGCGGCCTTCTCCGTGGCCAAGATCGTAGAGGCGGTGCAGCACCCCAACGCCGACCGCCTGCGGGTCTGCCAGGTGGACACCAAGGACGGCCGCAAGGAGATCGTCTGCGGCGCCCCCAATGCACGGGTCGGCCTGACCACCATCTATGCGCCGCTCGGCGCCTATGTGCCGGGCTCGGGCATCACGCTGGAGGCGCGCCCGGTGCGCGGGGTGGTCTCCAACGGCATGCTCTGCTCGGCCTCCGAGCTCGAGGCCGCCGAGGAGTCCGACGGGATCATGGAGCTGCCGGGCGATCTCGCCGTCGGGACCTCGGCCGCCGAGGCGCTGGGCCTGGAAGCGGTCATCGATTTCGAGGTGACCCCAAACCGCCCCGACTGGCTGGGCGTCGCAGGCATCGCCCGGGACCTCGCCGCCGCCGGGCTCGGCACACTGAAGGACACCGCGGTCGATCCGGTGAAGGGCGCCTTTCCCTGTCCGGTCTCCGTCCGGCTGGACAGCCCTGAGGCCTGCCCGATATTCGCCGGGCGGCTGATCAGGGGCGTGAAGAACGGCCCCTCGCCGGCCTGGCTGCAGCAGAAACTGATCTCCATCGGCCTGCGCCCGATCAACACCCTGGTGGATATCACCAATCTGATCTCCTACGACCGGGCCCGGCCCCTGCACGTCTATGACCGGGCCAAGCTGGTGGGCGAGGTGATCGTCGCCCGCCTGGGCGCCGGCCGCGATGCGAGCGCCCCGACCCACACTGAAGCGCCGACGCCGGCCCCGCATCGGGACGAGCAGCTGATCGCCCTGGACGGCAAGACCTATGACCTGACCTCGGAAATGTGCGTGATCGCCGACGCTGGCGGCGAGCGCCCGGTGGGCCTGGGTGGCGTCATGGGCGGCGAGAGCACCGGCTGTTCGGAGGACACCACCGAGGTCTTCCTGGAAAGCGCCTGGTTCGATCCGATCCGCACCGCCCAGACCGGCCGCACCACCGGCATCACCTCGGACGCCCAGTACCGCTTCGCCCGCGGCGTCGATCCGGGCTTCGTGGTCGACGGGCTGGAGCTGGCCACCCGGCTGATCCTGGATCTGTGCGGCGGCGAGGCCTCTGAGGTGGTGGTCGCAGGCGAGGCGCCCGCCGCGCCGGGTCCGATCGGCTTCGACCGGGCTTATGTGCGCCAGCTCACCGGCCTGACTCTCAGCGACGACCGCATCGACCAGATCCTGAAGGACCTGGGCTTTTCCGTGGACGGCGCACAGGTCACCCCGCCCAGCTGGCGCCGCGATGTCGAGGGCCGGGCGGATCTGGTGGAGGAAGTGGCGCGGATCGAGGGCTATGGCGCCCTGCCCGTCGAGCCCCTGCCCGACATGCCCAGGCCCGCCGGCGGCGTGCTGAGCGTGCGCCAGGGCAGGATGCGCACCGCCCGTCGGGCCATGGCGGCCATGGGCTATGCCGAGACGGTCAGCTGGAGCTTCCTGCCGCGCAGCGCCGCGCGGCTGTTCGGCGGCGGCGATGACGCCCTGATGATCGCCAACCCGATCTCGTCCGACCTGGACTGCATGCGGCCCTCGGTTCTGCCCAATCTGATCGAGGCGGCCGGGCGAAACGCCCGCAAGGGCTTCGCCGATGTCGCCCTGTTCGAGATCGGCCCGATCTATCGCGGCGACCAGCCGGCCGACCAGTCGTCGGTGGTGGCGGGTCTGATCGCCCCCCACGCGCCGCGGCGCTGGGATGGCGGCGGCGATGATCCGCTGTTCGCGCTCAAGGCCGACCTGATGGCCCTGCTGGAGGAGCTGGGGGCGCCGGCCCTGCAGACCGCTCAGGGCTCATCCTCGCCCTGGTGGCATCCAGGCCGCTCGGCCCGTCTGCAGCTTGGCCCCAAGACCATCGTGGCTGAGTTTGGCGCGCTGCATCCGCAGGTCCTGAAGACCCTGGACGTGGCCGGACCGATGCTGGCTTTCGAGCTCAATATCGACGCCCTACCCGAGGGCAAGCGCAAGGCGGTGAAGACCAAGGCCGCCCTGTCGCTCTCGCCGCACATGCCGCTCAGCCGCGACTTCGCCTTTGTGGTCGATGAGGCCGTCGCCGCGGGCGACCTGATCCGGGCGGTGGCCGGCGCCGACAAGGCCCTGATCGCCCAGGCCCGCGTGTTCGACGTCTATCGCGGGGCCAATCTGGGCGAGGGCGTGAAGTCCCTGGCCGTGGAAATCCTGGTCCAGCCGCAGGGCCACACCCTGGCCGAGGCCGAGATCGAGCAGTTGTCGGCCAAGGTGGTGGCCGCCGCAGCCAAGGTGGGCGCCAAGCTGCGGAGCTAGGAAATACGGGCGCGGCGATGGCCGCGCCCGGGCCCCTCTAGAACGGGAAGAAGTTACGCTGGCGGCTATAGGCGAGGTAGCCGATATTGGCGCCCAGCCGTAGGCCGGCGCCGGCGCGGATCGGCGCCAGGATGATGTCGTTGGCCCGCTGGTAGTTCACGCCCATGCCGCCGACCAGATAGGCGGTGCCCTCGACTCCGGGGAAGCGCTGGAAGATCGCGTCGGGATAATGCAGGTTGTAGCAGAGGGTGAAAACCCGGCTGGCGTTGCCGCCGAAATCCCAGCCCACAGACGGCCCCTGCCAGAAGACTTCCTGGGTGGGCCGGTTCTTCATATAGAGCAGACCGCGTCCATAGCGTGCGCCGATGGCGATGGCGGCGGAGCCTTCTTCGCCGGCGATATAGCCCGTGGGCCGGCCATTCTCGGCGAAGATGCGCTCAATCGCCCCGCCGGCGGCTTCGGCGGTGACGCCTAGGAAGTCGGAAACGTCGCGGACGATTTCATCACGCGAGTAGGTGGCGGCCTGCTGGGCTTCAATGGGGTAGTTGGGGTCCTGTTCTGGCGGCAAGGCGCCTTGCGTCGCGGGTTGGGCGGTGGCGCAGGCGCCAAGACTGGCCGAGCCGGCGGCCGCCAAGCCTCCAACGATCAGCTTGCGACGGTCCATATGTCAGTCTCCTCGTGACGGTGGTGAGCGTCCCGTTTCACGAAGGCATGAATGAGGCCGCTTGGCTTAACACTCGATTAAGCATGATCGGACCGACCCCCATCAGGTCGCCGTCGCGGCCCCGGCCGACCCTAGAACTCCTCCCAGGTGTCGTCCTGAGCCTGCGGCGCCAGCTTCAGGGCGGCAGAACCCCGGGTCTGAGGCCGCTGGGCGCCGCCCTGGGGGCGCAAGGCGGGGGGGCGAACCTGAGGCGCGCGGGCCGGAGCAGCGCGGGATGAGACACCATCCACCGAGAACCGGCCGATCAGACGGGTCAACTCGCCGGCGTCCTGAGCCAGGGCCTGGCTCGCGGCGGTGGATTCTTCGACCATGGCCGCGTTCTGCTGGGTCATCTGGTCCATCTGGTTGACCGCGGTGTTGACCTCCTGCAGGCCGGTGGCCTGCTCCTGGGCGCTGGCGGCGATTTCGTTCACCAGACCGGTGATCCGGCCCACCTGGGTGACGATCCGCTGCAGCGCTTCACCGGTCTTGCCCACCAGGCCAACGCCTTGGGTGACCTGCTCGCTTGAGGTGCTGATCAGAGCCTTGATTTCCTTGGCGGCCTCGGCTGAGCGTTGGGCCAGGGCCCGAACCTCGGAGGCGACCACAGCGAAGCCACGGCCGGCGTCTCCGGCCCGGGCGGCCTCGACGCCTGCGTTGAGCGCCAGGAGGTTGGTCTGGAAGGCGATCTCGTCAATCACCCCGATGATCTGGCTGATCTGGGATGAGGATTGTTCGATCTGTCCCATGGCCGCCACGGCCTCACCGACCACCTGGCCGGACGCCTCTGCGTCAGTGCGCGCGGCGCCCACCACGTCGCGGGCCTCCTTGGCGCCTTCAGCGGTCCGTTTCACCGTGGCGGTGAGTTCATCAAGAGCCGCAGCGGTCTCCTCGAGGCTTGCGGCCTGCTGTTCTGTGCGCCGCGAGAGGTCATCGGCCGCCTGGGCGATCTCGGCGGTGGCGCCGTCAATGCTGCTGGTCGCCCCGATGATGGCGCCCATGGCGTCCGCCAGACTTGTGATGGCGGCGTTGAAGTCAGTCTGGAGGCGGGCGTATTCGCTGGGAAAGTCGCCGTCGATGCGCGCCATCAGGTCGCCGCGGGCCACGGCCGACAGCCCGGCGCCGATGGCGGCCATGGCCTGCTCCTGGCGAGCCTGGCCCGCCTGCTGCTCCTGCAAGCGGCGCTTCCGGTCCATTTCGATCTCGGTGACGTCGGTGGCGAACTTCACCACCTTCACGGGCTTCCCGTCGGCGTCGAGGATCGGGTTGTAGGTCGCCTGAATCCAAATTTCCCGGCCGCCCTTCCCCAGGCGGAGATACTTGCTGGACAGGAATTCACCACGGTTCAGGGTGGCCCAGAATTCTTTGTACTCTGGGCTGGCCGCCTCATCGGCAGGCACGAACAGACGGTGATGCCGACCGACGATCTCTTCGGCCGAGTACCCGAGGGCATTCAAGAAGTTCTCGTTCGCCTCTAGAATCGTACCGTTCAGATCAAATTCAATGACGGCTTGAGAACGGTGGAATGCCGCAATCATACCCTCCGCTTCGGCGAGGCGTTTTTCTTCGAACGACCTCTTGGCTCGGCTGCTCTTAAACATGTCCTGAGGCACCGCGCTGGCTGGCTCGTCAGAATGTCTGAGCCGTTTGATGATAACGTAGGTATCCGTAAATCTCCTTAACAAAATCCTTATCTACGCTTAATGCTCTAGGTTGAACGACAAGTTATACATAACTTTAGGTCGAATTTGTCGCGCTATAATGGGTAGTGATCCTGCAAACCTGGCCATGTGGCTAGTGTTTAGAGGCCAATATTGTACTCACTACGGTCATGCGGCTCGATCTACTTAGAGCGGCGACGGCCTGACGCCCCGCGCCGCGCTAACGGCCCCTTCACCCCGTTCTGCGAGGCTGGTCGGGTTAGAAGGAGTGGCGTTGGTGTCGGCCCTGGCTTGTCTGCGCGTGGTGGTCCGGTCTGATCAGACCGAGTATTCTGATGAGGCGCTTGGCCACCTGGTCGCCAAGTTCACCGCAGCCTTCCTGGAAGTGCGTTGGTCCTGGCCGAGGAAATTCTCCCTCATAAACCCCTACGCCTTTCTGCTGAACGATCCGCGAGCGGCCGAACTGGACACCGCCGAACTGGGTCGGCTTTCGGCGGAGTTGCACGATCATCTGTTTGGCGTCGCCGAGGCTGGCGGGTCTGACGTGACCGTACTCCTGTACGAAGGCGAAGACTCGGCCATGGCCCAGTTCGCCGACCTGGACGAAGCTCAGCTCTTACAGGCGATGACGGACCCTGCCGCCGCGCCCCCCGGAGGGCGGCTCAGTCAGATCACCCCGGATGGCCGTCGCCTCCAACTGCCCCCGGTCGAGACCGAGACCACCGACGCCGCAGTGGGCCAGACCGGTGCTGGCGCCGCGAGAGGGATGGACAGGCTTCCCAATGTGGAAGCTGTTCAGGGGGTCTATTACAGCGCCCGCGAGATCTTCGTCGCTGACGTGGTCGCCAGCACGCCAGCCGAGTCCCGCGCGCATTACAGCCTTGTGGACGGGGATGACCACCTGCCGGCCGATCCGGCCGCCTTCGACGCCGACTGCGTCATCGCAGCCTTCCGATTTCTGGCCGAGAGCCGTTCAAACACGCCCCTCTACCTGCCGATTTCGTTTTCAACGATCCTTCGCCCTTCCCGGCGGGCGGCCTATGCGGCGGTTCTGTCCATCCTGCCCGCCTCGGAGCGACGCCGACTGGCCGCAGCCGTCTATGACGTGCCCCGGGCGCCGTCCTTCCATGCCCTGCGTCAACTGCATGAGGTGCTCGACGCGACCTTCAGCGCCATCGATCTGCGCACCCATGACCCGGCCTTCGAGATCGATCAGCTCCACGCCGAGGCGGTCAGCAGCGTCACCCTGGTGCTGCCCCAGGCCGAGCCGGAGCGCAGGCTTCTGGTGCTCAAACGATTCATCAGCAAGATGGAAGCCTACAAGCGTCGACGTATCTGGCCCGGCGTGACCAATGTCCGGACACGGCGGGAGCTGGAGACCGCCCTGGAGGCGAAGATGCCCTTTGTCACGGGGCCGGGCGTCTGCCGTCCCCAGAACGAGGCGCTTGGGGGCCGGGCCTGGCGCACCGATCAACTGCCCGTCATGCCCCTCGTCGAGACCCGCCGCCCCCTGCCCGCCTAACGTCCGCCTCGGGGAGCCGCCTCAACCCTTGGCGCGCACCTTTCGCAAGCGGGTGCGGATGTCCTCGGCGCTTTCGCGCACACATTCGTGAGGATCAGAACCCTCAAGGCGGGCGTGAGCGGCCTTGGGCAGCGCCTGACGGAGAACACCAAGCGCCCGGGGCGGGGCCATGATGACGAGACTCTGGAAGGCGTCCCGGCGCAGGGGTTCGGCCAGGCTATCGGCGACCCGCTCCAGGAACCGGTCTTCAGCCTCCTGGTGCGGCGCCCGCTCGCCGGCGCCGTGCTGTCCATAACCCGCCCGATCGTGAACGGTCGCGCCATGGTTGGCGCCCCTGGGATAGTCGCCGCCGACCCGCCCCATATGCAGCGACTCCAGCTCACGCACATCGCTGGCCCGGAGACGCTCTTCAAAAATCCGCGCCTGATCGCCATCCGCGACCAGTATCCAGGTAGTTCCTGTCACGTCCATGAGACGACCTCCATCAAAGCCTCACAGGTCGTCCAAAAGAGGCCGGGACGCGCTGACCCAGATCAAACGGCCAGCCTCACTGGTGCGAAACAACCTAAGGGTTATCCCTGAGTGGGCTGGCGACACATAAGGCCCTATCCTGATCGCTGCTGGGCCGCTCAAGGCCCAAGACGTCCAGGAAGCCGCCATGTCAGAGATCGCCCCAACGCCCGCCGCCGCCATGGGTGGCATCCTCGTCCATGCTGAGCCCGGAGACGCCTCACGTCATCGCGTCGCCGTCGCCGCCGCCCTGGCCCGCGAAATGGGAGCCCGACTGATCGGGCTCGGCGCCGAGATGGTTCAGCCGCTGGTGGCCAGCCCCTATGGCGGGGTCAACTCAGCCGAATGGGTGGTGGCGATGACCAAGCAGATCGATGACGACCTGGTCGCCGCCCGTGAAACCTTCATCCGCGACTCCGCCGGCGTGGACAGTGAGTGGCGCGCCATGCGTGAGATGCCCGCCCGGGCCCTGGCCGCCGTGGCTCGCGCCTGCGATCTGGTGGTGGTGAGCGCCCACCCGCAGACAAACTATTACCGCGCCGCCGACCCTGCCGAAGTGGTCATGCGCAGCGGTCGTCCTGTGCTGGTCGTCCCTGACCAGGCGCAACCCCTGAAGGGCCAGGCCATAGTGGTGGCCTGGAAGGAAACCCGCGAAGCGCGGCGGGCGCTGCAGGACGCCATGCCCTTCCTCCAACGGGCCGAAAAGGTGGTCGTCGTGGCGGTCTGCGGCCAGGACGAGGCCGGGGCGGTCCAGCGTCAGGTCGACGACGTGGTGGCCTATCTCGCCCGACGCGGGGTGAGCGCCCAGGGCAAGGTCAGCATCGCGCCGGACTCCGGCGTGGTCGGCGAGTTGAACAACACCGCTAACTCTGTGGGCGCCGACCTGATTGTCGCCGGCGCCTATGGTCAGAGCCGGCTGCGCGAGTGGGTGTTTGGGGGCGTGACCCGCACCCTGATGGACGAGCCCGCCCACCACCTGCTGCTCAGCCACTAGGGGATTTAAGGCCAGGAAAGGCGCCCAGGGCCACGGCCCTGGGCTCAGCCTTCAGAGCCAAGCGAGACGTCCTGGGCCAGGCGGCTGACCGCCTCTGTGCGGTTACGGGCGCCAGCCGCGCTCAGTACGGCCTGCACATGCAGCTTTACGGTGGCGATTGAAATGCCGAGCGTCTTGGCGATCTCCTTGTTCGTACGCCCCTGACGCATCTCTTCCAGGACCTCCTTCTGACGCTTGGAGAGGCGATCTATGGGTCCCGCATTGTGCAGCCCCTCCGATGCGTCGATCTCCTCAAAGCAGGGGAAGTACTCTCCGCCCGCCAGAACGAGTTTGATGGCCGCAACCATCAGCGGCCCGTTGTCGGTCTTGGGCAGCAATCCTGAGAACCCGTGGGCGTGAGCGCGCCGCGCCAGGGCGAAGTCGCGCTCCGGCGCCATGAGGATGCGCCTCTGAACGCTCGCCAGGCGGGGGTCTGAGAGAACCTCAGCCATTTCGGACGGAGAGTTGGCGTCGACGATAATCAGTTGGAACTGGGCAGGCATCTCCAGGTCATCAAGGGATGAGGCCTCCCGAACCGCGCCTTCGCCCAGTTCAGCCGTCAGAAATCCGGCTAGCCCCATGCGGCAGACCGGGTGCCGGCTCACAATAACAACTATAGCGTCATTCACGTTAGCCACTCGCCCCGCACTCGCCAAAACGCGCAATCCTCGACACTCCTTACTTTGAGTAGGGAGAACATTGATCCACGTCACCTGGCCGACCGGCCATGACCACTCGGCGCGGTTTCATCCAACTGGGCGAGCAGGTCAGGTTGGGCGACTCGAACACTGGCCATGTGGTGGGATTTATCCGTTGCCCGAACTGGGAAAGGCTCGATCTTCAGGGAGATCGAGAACCACCCATGATCCAAGCGGAGGAACAACGCGTTCCGGTCGTCGAGGAACGCCCATCCCCCGGCGACTCCGATGTCCTGGTGACCGATTTTCTGCAGACCGAATTCACCTTCATGGTGCTCGACTTCGATCCCGCCCTGAAGTTCATCGGCGGGGCCTGCGCCCTGCCGGACGGCGCGGCCGGCTCGGCCCCCTGCCGCGCCGGCGCCAGCCTTCGAAACCTGTTCAGCGCAAGTGACCTGGAGCGGCTGTCACCCCTCGTCTCGGCGGCCTTGGAGGGGCGGTCAGGCGCCCTGCGGATGACCCTCGGCCTTGGGGACCAGCATCGGGCGTTGAAACTGGCGGTCTTGCCTCGCTGCCAAGGTGATGGGGCCGGCCCGGCCGGAGTCGTTCTGACCATTGAGGACGTGACCCCTCGGGTCGAGGGCCTGGCGAAACTGAAGGCTCTTGAGGATCGCCTTCGCGCCATTCTCAGCCACGCCGCCGATGCGGTGATCGTCATCGACACCGAAGGGCGGATCGAACTGGCCAACGCCGCGGCCGAGCGGCTGACCGGATGGAGCGCTGAGGAGCTGGTGGGCGGCCCCATCACCGCTCTGATGGACGAGCCCTTTCGCAGCAGCCACCAGGGCCAGATCGAGCGCTACCTTGAGCATGGAACCAGCGGCATTCTCAATGTTGGCCCGCGCCCCTTCCCCCTGTTGCGACGGGACGGTCAGACCTTGCCCATAGAGCTCTCGGTCGGCGAGGCCTTTATCGCTGGCGAACGCAAGTTCATCGGAGTCTGCCGCGACATCCGCCAGCGGCTGGAAAAGGATGAGGCCCTGCGGGCGGCCAACGCCGAATTGCGGAACAAGATTGGCGAACTGCAGACCCTCAGCCAAGGGCTTGAGACCCAGAAACACGCCCTGGAGCGTCTGGCCGCCGATAACGCCACCGCCAGGGCTGAGGCCGAACGGGCCAATCAGGCGAAGTCTCGTTTCCTGGCCACCATGAGCCATGAACTACGGACCCCGTTGAATGGGATACTGGCGGTGTCCGAAGCCCTGGCGCGGCGCGATCTGGCGCCGGCGGACAAGGCGCTGGTGGATATTATCGGCTCGTCGGGCCAGGGGCTTCTGTCGATCCTGAATGAAATACTCGATCTGTCTCGGGTCGAATCCGGCCAGATGCAGATAGAACCTCAGGCCTTTTCCCCGCGAGAGGCGGTCCAGGCGGTCGCGGAGGTCTGGCGGTTCGCGGCCGAGGCCAAGGGCCTTCAGCTGCAGGTGCAAACCCGGGGCCTGGCCCCGTGGCGACTCGGAGACCCGCAGCGGCTGCGCCAGGTCCTGTCCAACCTGATCAACAACGCCATCAAGTTCACCGATCGCGGCGTGATTACTCTGAAGGCGCGGCCCGTGGGGCGCACAGGGGGACTCCGTTTCGAGGTCATCGACAGCGGGCCAGGGGTTGACCCCGCCGATCGCGAGCGGCTTTTCCAGCCCTTCGTCCAGGCCGATTCCGAGCGCACGCGCCGGCACGGCGGGGCGGGTCTGGGACTGGCGATCTGCAAAGAGCTGGTCGGTCTGATGGGCGGGCGGATCTGGGTGGAGCCGGCCCCGGGCGGCGGCGCCTGCTTCGTGATTGAGATGCCGCTGCCCCTGGCGCCTGAGGCGCTCGACCCTGCTGAACACAAAGCCCCAGCCGAGCCCAAGGCCAAGGCTGAAACCTTCGACCCCCACATTCTGGTGGCCGAGGACCACCCCCTGAACCGCCTGGTGGCTTCGATCATTCTTGAGGAGGCGGGCCTTCGCTTCGACTTTGTCGAGGATGGGGCCGCGGCCGTCGAGGCGGTGACCCGCGGCGGCTATGATCTGGTGCTGATGGACGTCAACATGCCG
>NZ_JAUSBZ010000131.1 GCF_030651755.1 Phenylobacterium sp.
GAAGGTCGCGACCCCCGAACCGTTCTGTTTCGGTGTCATGAATTGTGAGGCAACGCGTGACGAACGGACTATCCTGCTGTTTTGGTGGATAGGCGACGGGAGGAATGGCGGGCGGCGGGTCAGATGACGGCGGGAAGGAGCGCGGCGAGGGCTTCCGCGAGCTGGGCGCGGACGGTGGCGGCGGAGAAGCAGGCGTCGTAGAGGGCGCGGGCGGCTCGGTTGCGGCTTGGCAGGTCGGCGGGGGCGGAGGCCCAGGCGGCGACGGCGGCGGCGAGATCGTCGCGGTGGGCACCCCTGAAGCCGTTGCGGCTCAGCCGGCCAGTTGGACCGGCCGTTACCTCAAGGACGTGCTGGAGCGCCACGAACAGCGCCGCCTGGCACGCCGCAAGAGCGCCTGAGTTCTGGAGAACCCCCACTGTGACGCCGGATCAGCAATCCCTTCTGGAGACGCTTGAGACGGCGCTAGACGCCGACGACCGCATCCTCTCAGCCTGGCTGACCGGAAGCCTCGGCGCCGGCCGGGGCGACGCCTGGAGCGACATCGACATCACCCTGGTGGCGGAGGCCGCCGACATTCCGGGCCTACTGGGCGACCTGATGGCGGAGGACGGGCCGCTTCCCACCACGGCCCTGCGCCTGAGCCAGTTCGGCCGGCTGGTGAACGGGACGACGCCCGATTTGCAGCGGTTCGATCTGCTGCTCTCGACGCCCGAAGAGTTCACCCGCCAGAACGCCGCCGCCGTGATGCTGCTGTTTGGCGACGCCAGCCAGGGTCCGACTGGACGCGCCGCGCCCGCGTCCGATCCGGCCGCCGCCACGCGGCGCGTCGAAGGCCTCGTCACCGAATTCCTGCGCATCCTCTCCCTCGGCCCCGTGGCCGTAGGCCGGCGGGAGTGGGTGGTGATGCAGGACGGCGTCGGCCATCTGCGCCGTCTGCTGATCGAGCTGATGCTGGAGGAGAACGGCATAGGTCCGGCCGACCGCGGCGGCGCCAAGAAGCTCTATCCGTTCCTGACCGCCGAACAGATCACCGAGTTGGAGGCTCTGGTCCCGCCCCGGGCGGTCGAGGCCGAACTGCTGGCCGCCAATCTCGACCTGCGCGATCGCTTCCTCCCCCGCGCCCGCCGCGTGGTCCAGGCGCGCGGCGGGGTCTGGCCTGCGAACTGGGAGGCGGCCGTCATGACCGGCCTCGCCCGCGACCTGCCCAAGCTTGGCTGACGTAACGTCAGGGTTTCCGTAAACGGCTGTTCGAAATAGCCTCGTTCCATTCGTTTAAGCGATTTGGAGCTGACCATGATCCTCTACGGCGCGCCCATGCCGGCGCCGAACCCCCGTCGCGTGCGCATCTTCCTGGCGGAGAAGGGGATCGACCTCCCCGAGACCCTGGTCGACATGCGCAAGCGCGAGCACAAGTCGTCGGACTACCGGGCGAAGAACTCCCTGGGTCAGATCCCGACCTTGGAGCTGGATGACGGATCGACCATCTCCGAGACGGTCGCCATCTGTCGCTATTTCGAAGAGACCAACCCCGAGCCGCCCCTGTTTGGTCGCACCGCCCTGGAAAAGGCCCATGTGGACATGTGGGTCCGCCGGGTGGAGTTCGTGCTGATGATGCCGGTGGGTAACTACTGGCGCCACGCCCACCCCTTCACCGCCACCCTGCTCAACCAGTTCAAGGACTTTGGCGAGTCGAACCGCGAGACCTACGCCGGGGCTCAGAAGTGGCTCGATCGGGAGCTGGCCAGCCGTGACTTCATCGCCGGCCACGACTTCACCATCGCCGATATCTGCGCCCTCTCGGCGGTGGATTTCGCCACCTGGATCGGCCTGGAGATCAACCCGGAACACGCCAACCTGACCGCCTGGCATCAGCGGGTCACCGCCCGGCCCAGCGCCTCAGCCTGAGACTGCGAAGACGATCGGGTCAGGCGACGCCGTCTGGCCCGATCTCGTCCTCGGCCGGGGTGCTGAAGGCCTGATAGGCCATCACCTGGGGCGACAGGATCACCGGATAGTAGATGGCGGTGAGAACGGCGTTGAACATCAGATAGAGCACGGTCTGGGCGGAGATATAGGCCCCAAACGAGCTGAAATCCGGCTGGAAAGCCTCTCCCACCGAGTCGAGACCGCCGCCCAGGGCGACCGTGACGATTCCGGCCAGGGCCGCGAAGATCACCATGGCCAGCAGGCTGACCACGATCACCGACAGCAGGGCCAGCAGATAGGCCCCAAACAGACGCCAGAAGTGGCCCCGGGTGAGGCTCCAGGATCCAAACACCACCAGCCGCTGGTGCTCAAAGGTCAGGACCGGCGCCAGGGACAGGCGCACCAGCACAAACAGCCACAGTCCGCCGAAGAACAGCATCATCCCGCCCCCGACCAGGGCCATGGCGCCCTGCCCAGCCAGGGAGGCCAGGGCCGCGCCAATGGCCGCCAGCAGGGACAGGGCCAGTACGCCGACGATCGTCAGCAGGTAGTAGATCAGGGTCAGGAGGATCAGACGGATCTCATCGGCGCCAAACCGCAGATGGCCCTGTTCGAACGCCTCGTCCGGACGCAGCTGAAGCCGGTACACCGCCGCCGCCGCCACCGAGACGACAAACAGGCCAATGGGCGCGAGGATCAGATAGGCCGGCGCCATGTCGCGCATGAACACCGCCATCTCCGCCGGAGTCATCTCAGCCGCGTTCTCGGCCTGCAGCAGGACGTCGCCCCCCAGCAGGATCAGCGCCGTGGCGCTGACGAACGAGACGATGAGGTGGAACACGGCCCAGATCAGCACGACGCGCGGGTGTTCCCGTGTCAGTCGGAAGCCCTCGAAAGCGGCGTCGCCCGGCGAAAAGGTGGTCATCTCAACTCCCCGATCGGCGCGCCAAAGGCTTGAAACGCCTGGAGTCGCCGACCATCGGCGGAGAAACTAGGCGCGCGCCCCGCCTGGCTGCAAGGCCTGGCTCGCGAAGGGCGCAGATCATTGCTATGGGGTCGCTCATGAGCCTCTCTCCTATTCACGTCATTGGCGGCGGCCTGGCCGGTTCCGAGGCCGCCTGGCAGATCGCCCAGGCCGGCGTTCCTGTGGTCCTGCACGAAATGCGCCCGGTGCGGGGCACCGACGCCCACCAGACCGACAAGCTCGCCGAGCTGGTCTGCTCCAACTCCTTCCGGGCCGATGACTGGGCCGGCAACGCCGTCGGTCTGCTGCACGCCGAGATGCGGCGGCTGGACTCGATCATCATGTCCTGCGGCGACGCCCATCAGGTGCCGGCCGGCGGCGCCCTGGCCGTGGACCGGGACGGTTTCGCCGACGCCGTCACCGCACGGCTCGTGGCGCATCCGAACGTCACCATCGATCGTGGCGAGGTCGCCGGCCTGCCGCCCGCCGACTGGGACAAGGTGATCATCGCCACCGGTCCCCTCACCTCACCGGCCCTGTCCCAGGCGATTCTCGACCTGACGGGCGAGGGGCAGCTCTCCTTCTTCGACGCCATCGCGCCCATCGTCACGGTGGAGTCGGTGAACATGGATGTCTGCTGGCGCCAGTCCCGCTACGACAAGGTGGGTCCTGGCGGCGATGCGGCGGCCTATATCAACTGCCCCATGGACAAGGACCAGTACGAGGCGTTCATCGACGCCCTGCTGGCCGGGCCCAAGTCGGAGTTCAAGGACTGGGAGCACGTCCCCTATTTCGATGGCTGCCTGCCCATCGAGGTCATGGCCGAGCGGGGCCGAGAAACCCTGCGCCACGGCCCCATGAAGCCCGTCGGCCTGACCAACGCCCACAAGCCGGACGAAAAGGCCTATGCGGTCGTCCAGCTGCGCCAGGACAATGCGCTTGGAACCCTGTGGAACATGGTGGGCTTCCAGACCAAGCTGAAGCACGGCGCCCAGACCGACATCTTCCGGATGATCCCCGGTCTGGAAAAGGCCGTCTTTGCCCGCCTGGGCGGCCTGCACCGCAACACCTTCATCAACAGCCCTCGCCTGCTGGACGGAACCCTGCGCCTGAAGGCAGAGCCGCGGCTGCGGTTCGCCGGACAGGTGACCGGGGTGGAAGGCTATGTGGAAAGCGCCGCCGTCGGTCTGATGGCTGGCCGCCTCGCCGCGGCCGAGCGCCTCGGAGCGCCGATCACCCCTCCCCCGCCGACCACC
>NZ_JAUSBZ010000049.1 GCF_030651755.1 Phenylobacterium sp.
CCGCCAATGGCCGGGTTGCAGGACATCTCGCCGATGGTCTCCAGCCTATGGGTCAGCAACAGGGTGCGCGCGCCCATGCGGGCCGAAGCCGTGGCGGCTTCGCAGCCCGCATGGCCGCCGCCAATGACGATCACGTCCCACGAGGATGAGGGTGGAGGGTTGGAGTTCACGCCGTCGCCTTGAAGCAAGACGCCCCCGCGCAGGCGGGGGCGAGCCCGTCCTATATAGGCGATGGCGGCGGAAAGGTCGACGGGCCGCGCCGTCGCAATCGGCCTCAGACGAGGCCCGCCCCGGCCGACTGGGTGTTACCGCCATGCGCGCCCGGGTGTTTCACGTGGAACAATGGTCAAGCTTCGGCATGACCGTTTCACGTGAAACATCACTTGCCGATGCAGAAGCTCGAAAACACCCGGTCAAGCACATCCTCGGCGCCGATACGGCCGGTGATGCGGTCCAGGGCTCGGGCGGCCAGCCGCACATCCTCGGCCGCCAATTCTGGCTCCACCTCCGGCCCCGCCGCCCGCTCCAGCCGTCGCACCGCCTCGGCCAAGAGCTCCCGGTGTCGCAGCCGGGTCGCCGCCGGGGGCTCCGCCCCGCCCAGGGCTGTGCTGACCCGGTCGGCCAAGGCCTCCTCCAACCAGGTCAGGTCTTCTGGCAGCTTGGCGCTGAAGGCCCGACCCTCGCCCGATGCGATGGCCGCCCCCAGATCCCGCTTGGTGACCAGGATCAGGTCCCCGGGTTCCGGCCTCCCCGGAAGGCTCTCCAAGGTTTCCGTCACCCCATCCCGCAACCAGATGCGCAGATCAGCCCCGGCCCCCCAGGCCTGAGCCCGGCGCACCCCTTCGGCCTCGATCTCGTCTTCAGTGTCCCGCAGGCCCGCCGTGTCCGCCAGGATCACCTTGTAACCGGCCAGGATCAGGGGAACCTCGATAATGTCCCGGGTGGTGCCGGCCGTCGCGGTGACGATGGCCGCCTCCCGCCGCGCCAGCGCATTGAGCAGAGTGCTCTTACCGGCATTGGGCGCCCCCATCAGGGCGATCCGGTAGCCCGAGCGCACCTTCTCCCCCCGTTCGGTCTCCGCCGCCGCGGCGCGGAGCTCGGCGACCAGGGGGGTGAGCACCGGCGCGGCCCGGCGGGCCACATCGGCGGGGATCTCCTCGTCGGGAAAGTCAACGGCGGCCTCGAAGACCGCCAGGGCCTCGATCATCGACTCACGCCAACGGGTCTGGGCCCCGCTCAGGCGCCCCCCGACCTGATCCAGGGCCTGGCGACGCTGGGCGTCGGTCTCGGCCTCGATCAGGTCCGCGACCCCCTCGGCCTGGGCCAAGTCCAGCCGGCCGTTCTCAAAGGCCCGCCGGGTGAATTCCCCGGGCTCGGCCAGGCGCAGGCCCAGGGCGCTGAGCGCGCCCAGCACCCCGGCGACCACGGCCGGTCCCCCGTGCAGGTGAAGCTCAACGCTGTCCTCGCCGGTATAGCTGGCCGGACCGGGGAACCAGAGGGCCAGGGCCTCGTCCAGCAGGGCGCCCGTCCCATCCCGCAGGCGGCGCAGGGCCGCGCGGCGCGGCGCAGGCAGCCGTCCGCCCAGCTTCTTCAGGGCATCACCGGCTTGAGGCCCCGAGAGCCGGACCACCGCCACCGCCGCCCGCCCCGGCGCGGTGGCCGGGGCATAGATGGTGTCGCTCATTTGGGACGTGAGCCGCCGCCCATGGCGCCCTCGGCGGCGGCCGTCATCAGCTTTCTAAACTGCTCCTGCGCCCCCATTCCAAAGGTGGTCCAGGCCTTCATCAGCTCGTCCGGGGAGGCCATGGCCATATTGGCCTCCATGCGATTCTGCATCTCCTTGACCAGCCGATCATTAAGCTCGGTAACGTCGGGGAGGCCCAGAAAGGCCCGGGCCTCGGTGGGGGTGCAGTCGACTTCGACGGTCATCTTCATGGGGGTCTCCCTGCCCTTTGCCGGGCGTTGTGGCGACATTGTTGCGCAGGCTTGTTAGGCTTGGCGACCAGGGATCGGGTCACCCCTATCCTGACCGCATATGTCGATGAAACCAACGGGAGCAGATCATGGCCGGGCAAACCCTCGAGATTCAGACCGCTGACGGGACCTTTTCCGCCTATCTGGCCGTCCCCGCCCAGACCCCGGCGCCGGCAGTGGTGGTTCTGCAGGAGATATTCGGGGTCAATCAGGTGATGCGCGACATCTGTGATGACTATGCGGCCCAGGGCTATCTGGCCATCTGCCCGGACCTGTTCTGGCGCATCGAGCCCGGCGTGGACATCACCGACCAGTCCGAGGCGGAGTGGAAGAAGGCGTTTTCGCTGATGAACGCCTTTGATCCCGACCAGGGGCTGCGCGACATCCGGGCGGTGATCGACACCATCCGCAGTCATGAGGCCTGCACGGGCAAGGTCGGCGCCGTGGGCTTCTGCCTCGGCGGCCTGCTGGCATTCCTCACCGCCACCCGCACCGACGCCGACGCCAGCGTCGCCTATTACGGGGTCGGCATCGAACAGCGGACCGGCGAGGCCGAACGCCTGGCAGGCCCCCTGATGATGCATATCGCCGAGGAAGACCAGTTCGTGCCCAAGGCGGCTCAGGAGCTGATCCTCGCGGCCCTGAAAAACCACCCGCAGGTCCAGATTCACACCTATGGCGGCCGCGATCACGCCTTCGCCCGCAAGGGGGGCGAACACTATGACGCCGCCGACGCCCAACTGGCCGATGAGCGGACCCAGGCCTTCTTCAAGGCGAACCTGGTCTGATGCGCGCCATCCGCATCAGCCAGACCGGCGGTCCCGAGGTGCTGGAAGCCGTCGAGATCGAAACCCCCCGCCCAGGCCCCGGTGAAATCCTGGTCCGCAACCGGGCCATCGGCCTCAACTTCATCGACACCTATCATCGCACCGGCCTCTATCCGGTGAAGCTCCCCACTGGCCTCGGCATGGAGGGCGCCGGCGAGGTGGTTGAGGTGGGTGAGGGCGTCACCCGCTTCGCCGCCGGCGATCTGGCGGCCTATGCGTCCGGACCCATCGGCGCCTATGCCGAACACCATGTGGTCAAGGCCGACCGGGCCGTGCGGCCGCCGGCCGGGATCACCGCAGAGGTGGCCGCCGCGGCCCTGCTCAAGGGCATGACCGCGGAGTTCCTGCTGCGCCGTTGCTTCGTCGTTCAGCCGGGCCAGACCATCCTGGTCCATGCCGCCGCCGGCGGGGTGGGCTCGATCCTGGTCCAGTGGGCCAAGGCCCTGGGGGCCGTGGTCATCGCCACCGTCGGGTCGCCGGACAAGGCGGACCGCGCCAGACGCCTCGGCGCCGATCACGCCATCCTCTATCGCGACCAGGACGTGGCCGCCGAAGTTCGGAAGATCACTGAGGGGGCCGGCGTGCCTGTGGTCTATGATTCCGTCGGCGCGGCCACCTTCGAGGCCAGCCTGAAGAGCCTGGCCCGCCGGGGGCTGATGGTCTCCTATGGCAACGCCTCGGGGCCGGCGCCGGCCATCCTGCCGGCCCGCCTGTCACAGCTCGGCTCGGTCTTCCTGACCCGACCGACCCTGTTTGACTATGTGGCCACCACCGAGGAGCTGGACGCCAGCGCCGGGGCCCTGTTCGCAGCGATCGCCAGCGGCCAGGTGCGGATCGACATCGGCCAGACCTTCCCCCTGGCCGAAACCCGGGCGGCTCATGAGGCGATGGAGGGCCGCGAGACCATCGGCGCCTCCCTACTCATCCCCTAGCGCCAGCCCAAAGGATCCAAGACATGGACAGCTTTTCCCAGTGGCACTGGCTGATCCTGGCGGTGTGGCTCTTCCTGATCATCTTCCCCATTGGGAAGATCCTCTCGCGCATGGGCATACCCTGGGCGGTGGCCTTTCTGACCCTCGTCCCCGTGGTCAACCTGGTGATGCTCTGGGTGGTGGCCTTCATCAAATGGCCAAAGGATCACGTCCCGCCGGTCAGCTGACGTTTCACGTGAAACAGGGCGTGGCTTTGCCGGTTTCGCCGAAGGCTGAAAACAAAAAAGGGGACACGAAGGACACAAAGAAAGCCAAGGACACGAAGGCCTCCGCGGCCTCGTCTTTGTGTCCTTTGCGATCCTTCGTGTCCTTCGTGTCACCCCTTTAAGCGCCTGCGGCGCAATAGAGCTGGGGGAGGCGCGCGACCACAGCCGCTCGCCCCACCGCTTCAGGTGTTCATCGACTGGAAGAAGTCGTCGTTGTTCTTGGCGTTGCGGAGCTTGTCGAGCAGGAACTCGATGGCGTCCTGCGCCCCCATGGGGTTGAGGATCCGGCGCAGCACATAGGTCTTCTGCAGCTGATCCTTCGGCGTGATCAGCTCTTCCTTGCGGGTGCCGGACTTGAGCACGTCGATGGCCGGGAAGATGCGCTTGTCAGCGACCTTGCGGTCGAGGACGATTTCCGAGTTACCCGTGCCCTTGAACTCTTCGAAGATGACCTCGTCCATCCGGCTCCCGGTGTCGATCAGGGCGGTGGCGATGATGGAGAGCGAGCCGCCCTCCTCCACAGTCCGCGCCGCGCCGAAGAAGCGT
>NZ_JAUSBZ010000051.1 GCF_030651755.1 Phenylobacterium sp.
GCGCTTCACCAATGCGCGCCGGCGAGTTTTCGTGTTCAGAGCCGGGCTTGAAGGCCAAGAAGAAACACGACCCTTCAACGGGGCGCATCGGCCCAACGGCACACGCCCCCACAAGCCTAGGAATGGCGCAGAGAATATATGCCTACGGTCAACCAGCTGATCCGCAAGCCGCGCAAGGACAAGCCTTCGCGCAACAAGGTCCCGGCCCTCAAGGGCTGCCCCCAGCGTCGCGGCGTTTGCACGCGCGTCTACACCACCACCCCGAAGAAGCCGAACTCGGCTCTGCGTAAGGTGGCCAAGGTCCGTCTGACGACCGGCATTGAAGCGGTGTGCTACATCCCCGGCGAAGGCCACAACCTCCAGGAACACTCCGTGGTGCTGATCCGCGGCGGCCGGGTGAAGGACCTTCCCGGCGTGCGCTATCACATCCTGCGCGGCGTGCTCGACACCCAAGGGGTGAAGGACCGCAGGCAGCGTCGTTCGCTCTACGGCGCCAAGCGTCCTAAGTAAGGATCAGAAGACATGTCCCGCCGCCGTCGCGCAGAAAAACGTCAAGTCCTTCCCGACCCGAAGTTCGGGGATCTCGTCGTCACCAAGTTCATGAACTACGTGATGTACGAAGGTAAGAAGGCCGTCGCCGAGAACATCATCTATGGCGCGTTCGATATCCTGGAAGCCAAGCGCAAGGACCAGGGCCCGCTGGAAACCTTCCATGCGGCTCTGGAAAATGTCGCTCCTGGCATCGAGGTTCGCTCCCGCCGGGTTGGCGGCGCGACCTATCAGGTTCCCGTGGAAGTCCGTCCCGAGCGCCGTCGCGCCCTGGCCATTCGCTGGCTGGTGACTGCGGCGCGCAAGCGTGGCGAAAACACCATGACTGAGAAGCTGGCCGGTGAGCTTCTCGACGCCTCCTCCAACCGCGGCGCCGCGGTGAAGAAGCGTGAAGACACCCACAAGATGGCCGAGGCGAACCGCGCCTTCTCGCATTACCGCTGGTAAGACCGACCATCCATCACTTCCCGGCGCGGGCGGTTTGAGCTAAACCGCCCGCGCCGTTCGTTCAGCACACACGACCGGCAGCCCTCCGGACCTCTTTCAGCAAAGCCTTCCGTTATGGCCCGTACGCACCTCATCGAAGACTATCGCAACTTCGGAATCATGGCCCACATCGATGCGGGCAAGACGACGACGACGGAGCGGATTCTCTTCTACACCGGCAAGAGCCACAAGATCGGCGAAGTCCATGACGGCGCGGCCACCATGGACTGGATGGAGCAGGAGCAGGAGCGCGGCATCACGATCACGTCGGCCGCGACGACCTCCTTCTGGAAGGGCAAGCGCCTCAACATCATCGACACGCCTGGCCACGTGGACTTCACCATTGAGGTCGAGCGGTCCCTGCGGGTGCTCGACGGCGCGGTGACCGTGCTGGACGGCAACGCCGGCGTGGAGCCCCAGACCGAGACCGTCTGGCGCCAGGCCGACAAGTACAATGTTCCCCGCATCGTGTTCATCAACAAGATGGACAAGATCGGCGCTGATTTCGAAAAGTCGGTGGAATCAATCCGCGACCGCCTGGGCGCCAAGGCCGTTCCGATCCAGCTGCCGATCGGCTCGGAATCCTCCCTGCGCGGCCTGGTGGACCTGGTCCGCATGAAGGCCGTGGTCTGGGAGAATGACGGCCTGGGCGCCGCCTTCACCGACGAAGACATTCCCGCCGACATGAAGGACAAGGCCGATGAGGCCCGCGCCTACATGATCGAGAACGCGGTCGAGCTCGATGACGAGGCCATGGAGGCCTATCTGTCGGGCGAAGAGCCGTCGGAAGAGACCATCAAGAAGTGCCTGCGTAAGGCGGTTCTGAACGGCGCCTTCTATCCGATCCTTTGCGGCTCGGCCTTCAAGAACAAGGGCGTTCAGCCCCTGCTCGACGCCGTGGTCGACTATCTGCCGTCGCCCCTGGACATCCCCCCGACCCAGGGCATCGACTTCAAGACCGAAGAGCCGGTCACCCGCCGCGCCTCGGACGACGAGCCCCTGTCGGTTCTGGCCTTCAAGATCATGGACGACCCCTTCGTGGGCTCGCTCACCTTCTGCCGCATCTATTCGGGCAAGCTCGAAACCGGCATGGGCCTGCTGAACTCCACCCGCGACCGTCGCGAGCGCGTGGGCCGCATGCTGCTGATGCACTCGAACAACCGCGAGGACATTAAGGAAGCCTATGCCGGCGACATCGTCGCCCTGGCCGGCCTGAAGGACACCCGCACCGGCGACACCCTGTGCGATCCCGGCAAGTCGCCGGTCATCCTGGAGCGCATGGAGTTCCCCGCCCCGGTCATCGAGATCGCCGTGGAGCCCAAGTCCAAGGCCGACCAGGAAAAGCTGGGCGTCGCCCTGGCCAAGCTGGCCTCGGAAGATCCGTCCTTCACGGTCTCCACCGACCACGAGTCGGGCCAGACCATCCTGAAGGGCATGGGCGAGCTGCACCTGGACATCAAGATCGACATCCTGAAGCGCACCTATAAGGTCGAGGCCAATATTGGCGCGCCGCAGGTGGCCTATCGCGAGAGCCTCGGCAGGCGCTGCGAGATCGACTACACTCACAAGAAGCAGACCGGCGGTACGGGCCAGTTCGCCCGCGTCAAGCTGGTGTTCGAGCCGGGCGAGCCCGGTTCAGGCTTCGTGTTCGAAAGCGCCCTGACCGGCGGTTCGGTGCCGAAGGAGTATATCCCCGGCGTCCAGAAGGGCATCGAGTCGGCGAAGGACAACGGACTGCTGGCCGGCTTCCCGCTGATCGACTTCAAGGCCACCCTGATCGACGGCGCCTATCACGACGTCGACTCCTCGGTCCTGGCCTTCGAAATCGCTTCGCGCGCGGCCTTCAAGGAGCTGCGGGAAAAGGGTTCGCCCAAGCTGCTCGAGCCGATCATGGCCGTCGAGGTCGTGACCCCGGAAGAGTATCTGGGTTCGGTCATCGGCGACCTGAATGGTCGTCGCGGCCAGATCCAGGGCCAGGACATGCGCGGCAACGCCACGGTCATCAACGCCTTCGTGCCGCTGGCCAACATGTTCGGCTATGTGAACACCCTTCGGGGCATGTCACAGGGCCGCGCTCAGTTCACCATGACGTATGACCACTACGAGCCGGTCCCGCAGCATGTGGCTGACGAAGTCATCAAGAAGTACGCCTAAGACCTTCCAACCCTAGTTAGAGGACGAGCCCGGACAGGGCTGGAGCTTGAAATGGCCAAAGAGAAGTTTGAACGCAATAAGCCGCATTGCAACATCGGCACGATTGGTCACGTTGACCATGGCAAGACGACGCTGACGGCGGCGATTACGATGACGCTGGCGAAGTCCGGTGGCGCCACGGCGAAGAAGTAC
>NZ_JAUSBZ010000052.1 GCF_030651755.1 Phenylobacterium sp.
ATGGGGCTAACGAGCGGCCTCCGATCAGAAAATCAAGGGGAACCGCGGCGCCACGCGGCGGGTTGCTGCAGTTCTCTCGCCTCGGAGCTCCCACCATGACCGAAGCCTTGGCCCTTTCCGCGCCCCGTCAGATCGAGAATCTGGCTGAGCAGGTCCTGAAACTGGCCTGTGACCGGGACGTCAAGCTCGCCACGGCGGAAAGCTGCACCGGTGGGATGCTCGCAGCGCTTCTCACTGACATTCCGGGTTGCAGTCATGCTTTCGAGCGAGGCTTCGTCGTCTATACCGACGAAGCCAAACATGAACTCCTGGGGGTGTCCCAGCAGGTCCTCGCCGAGGACGGCGCGGTGTCTGAAGCCGCGGCCATCGCCATGGCGGAAGGCGCCCTGGCCCGCTCCCGCGCCGAGGTCGTCGTCGCCATTACAGGGTACACCGATCCCGGACCCAAGCCTGAGGAAGAGGCTGGCCTGGTGCATTTCGCCGCGGCCCGCCGCGGCTGCGGGCCGCAGCACAGGATGGTGCGGTTCGGAGCGTTGGGACGCGATCGGGTCCGCGAGGGCGCCCTAGAGACCGCCTTGCAGATGATGCGCCAGCAGCTTGAGGCGCCTGAAGGCCCCTAGCGACGGCCGAACAGAAGCTCGAGCCCTTGGATGACGTCTTCCATCAGCTCATCCTCGCCTTGGGCGTCCGAGGACCTCAGCGAGGCCGCCCCATGGCCGCAGGCCCAGACGGCTCGGGTGATTTTGTCGATCTGGGCGCTGTCCTTGCGGGCCGGCAGGGCGACGGCGACGGCGGCCTGAAGGACTGAAAAGCAGCGATCGCGCGCGGCCTCCACCGCGGGATGGGCGGCGACGAGGGGATCAAACATCAGCCCAAACAGGGCCGCGTCGCTCCGCGAGAAAGCGAAGTAGGCCCGGGCCAGGGTGGCGATACGCCTGCCCTCCCGGGCCGAGGCCTGGGCCTCGGTCAGGCGTCTCTCCAGATCATGAAAGCCCGAGGCCGCCAGCTCCGACAGCAGCTCCGCCTTTCCAGAATAGTGATGATAGACCGAGCCTGCGGCGATGCCTGTCCGGGCCGCCAGGGCGCGCAGGTTGAGGTGAGACACCCCGCCCTCCTCCACGATGGCGCGGGCCTCCTCAAGGAGTTGCGCCCGGAGATTGCCCACGTGATAGCGTCGGCGCGCGGTGATGTCGGACCAGGCCATGTGGCTCCAACCATGGAATTTTCCCGCTGGATTGAGCCGCACAACTGGGCGCAAGTCCAGGGTCCTGGGAACCGGCGGGGCGCCACGGCGTTGATTTCGTCCAGAGACTTGGATGAAGGACCATGGCCCAGGCGCTTACCCCTGATCGCTACGACCCCTATGATTCTGGCCGCAATCACCCTGTGAGGGCCCGGGGTCGTTCGCCCCGCCAGAGGTGGCCGGTGCGGCGCAGCGTGATGTTCGTCCTTGCGGCTTCGATGGCGCTTTGGCTGCTGATCCTTACGCCCGCCCTGGCCCTCTAGCGCCCCGCCGCCAGGTGATGCAGGACGACGCCGCTGGTGGTGGCGACGTTCAAGGAGTCGAACCCCCCCGCCATCGGGATGCGCAGAGTGCGGCATCGGGCCAGGATGGCCTCGGGCAGCCCCGGTCCCTCGGCCCCCAGAATGATGGCCGTGCGCTGCGCCGGCGCATAGGCCTGGAGCGTTTCGGCGCCGGACGGGCTCAGGGCCAGCACCTCAAATCCATGGCGTTCCAGCAGCGCCACCATGTCCTCCCCCGGCGCCAATCGGGCGAACGGTTGAATGAGGGCCGCCCCTACTGAGACCCGGATCGCCTTGCGGTAAAGCGGGTCGCAGCAGCTCGGATCCAGCAGCAAGGCGTCAGCCCCAAAGGCCGCGGCGTTGCGGAAAATCCCGCCCATATTGTCGTGATTTCCGATCCCATGGACGACAACCACCACCGACCGCGGCCCCAGGCCGGCCAGAAGAGTCTCCGCCGAGGGCGTTTCCCGCCGCCGCCCGACCCCGAGCAGGCCGCGATGAATCGGGAAGCCGACAATGGCGTCCATCACCCCCTGCTCAGCCACATAGATCGGGGCCGCTACGGTCTGTTCGCCAATAAGGTCCAGCAGGCGCGCCACCCGATCCCGCGCCGCCAGCAGGGCAAGAGGCTCGCAGAGGGGTGAGGCCAGCAGATGGCGCAGGACCACTTCGCCCTCGGCGACAAACAGACCCTGGCGTCCCACCAGATCACGTTCGCGCACCTGCAGAAAGGGCTCCACCCGGGGGTCGGACGGATCGGTGATGGGCGAGAAAGGCGGGGGCAAGGAACCCTCCTCCGGCGCGGGCGGCGAAACACGCCCTGGGCGAACGGTAAAAGTTGACGCCGGCGTCATCTTTAGACTATCGTAGGTGAAAATCTGGAGGATTCCCTATGGCTGACGGTACGGTTGATATTCTGAAGGACGCGCGGGCCAAGGCCTACGCCACCCCCCTTGATCAGCTCAATCCGGCCCAGCCTGAGCTGTTCCAGGCCAACGCCATGTGGCCGATCTTCGAACGGCTCCGCAAGGAAGACCCGGTCCACTACACCGCCGAGAGCGAGTACGGACCCTACTGGTCGATCACCAAGTACAACGACATCATGGCGGTGGACACCAACCACCAGGTCTTCTCCTCCGAGCCCGGCATCACCATCGCCGACCAGGATGGCGAAGAGGGCCCGCTGCCCATGTTCATCGCCATGGACCCGCCCAAGCACGACGTCCAGCGCAAGACCGTCAGCCCCGCCGTCTCGCCGATGAACCTGGCCATCCTCGAGCCGCTGATCCGCGAGCGCGCCGCCAAGATCCTCGACAGCCTGCCCATCGGCGTGGAGTTCGACTGGGTCGACAAGGTGTCGATGGAACTGACGGCCATGACGCTCGCCACCCTGTTCGACATGCCGCAGGAAGACCGCCGCAAGCTGACCTACTGGTCGGACGTGGTCACCGCGGTGCCGGGCCATGGGCTGATCGACACCCTCGAAGAGAAGATGCAGATCTTCATCGAGTACCATGGCTACTTCACCGAGCTGTGGAACCAGCGGGTCAACGCTCCGCCTGCCGGCGACCTGATCTCCATGCTGGCCCATGGGCCTGAGACGCGGAACATGACGCCCCGGGAGTATTTCGGTAACATCGTGCTGCTGACCGTCGGCGGCAACGACACCACCCGCAACACCATCACCGGCAGCGTTTACGCCCTGAACCAGAACCCCGACCAGTACGCCAAGCTGCGGGCCAATCCCGACCTGATCCCGTCCATGGTGTCGGAGACCATCCGCTGGCAGACCCCGCTGGCCCACATGCGTCGGCGCGCCACCCAGGACTTTGAGATGGGCGGCAAGACCATCAAGCAGGGCGACAAGGTCGTCATGTGGTACGTCTCGGGCAACCGCGACGACGAGGTCATCCATGACCCCGACAGCTACATCATCGACCGCGAGCGTCCGCGTCAGCACATCTCCTTCGGCTTCGGCATCCACCGCTGCGTGGGCAACCGCCTGGCCGAGCTGCAGCTGAAGATCATCTGGGAAGAGATCATGAAGCGGTTCCCCGACATCCAGGTGGTGGAAGAGCCCAAGCGCGTCTTCTCCACCTTCGTGAAGGGCTATGAGTCGATGAAGGTGGTTATCCCCACGCGCCTCTAGGCCCTGCGCCTCATCTCCAGTGGGCGTCACAAGGCCCCGTCGTCCCAGCCGGACGGCGGGGCTTTTGCTTTTGTGAGGCGGGCCCTCTGAGGCTATGCCAAGCCCATGAAACCTTGGATCCACCTGGACTCCGCCCAGATGCCCGACGGCGGCGGCGAGCTGCGGCTGATGCGGCGCGACGTCGAATTCTCGATCATGGCCGGACCCATCGAACTGATGAACAGCCGGCTCAGCGGCTCGGAAGAGGCGCTGGCGACTCTCGCCTGGGCGCGGCTGGCGGGTCGGTCGGCGCCAAGGGTGCTGATCGGCGGGCTCGGCATGGGGTTCACCCTGCGCGCGGCCCTGGCCGTCTTGCCGGCTGACGCCCAGGTCACGGTGGCCGAGCTGGTTCCTGAGGTCATCGCCTGGGCCCGCGGCCCCCTGGCCGAGGTCTTCAAGGGCTGCCTGGAGGATCCCCGCGTCACCGTTCTCCAGGGGGATGTCGGCCCCCTGATCGCCGCGGCGCCCGCCGCCTGGGACGCCATCCTGCTGGACGTGGACAATGGCCCCGAAGGCCTGACCCGCAAGGCCAACGACAGCCTGTATGATCTGCCGGGCCTCGCCCGCGCCCAGACCGCCCTGAGGCCCGGCGGCGTCCTGGCCGTCTGGTCGTCGGCCCCCGATGAGGGCTTCACCCGACGCATGAAGCGGAGCGGTCTGGCGACCGAGGTGGTGAAGGTGGCGGCGCGCAAGGGCGGCCGCGGCGCCCGGCACGTGATCTGGCTGGGGGTTCGGGGCTAGGGGGGTCCGGACGCGGGAGGCAGGTGTTGGGAGACCCTAGTCGTCGATCCCGGCGCGCAAGGGGTCCTGACCGGTCAGCCCCTCAATGTGCCGGCGCTGCTGGCGAACCCGTTCGCGAAGGGGAACGGACGGGGCGTCTTTCGCGTCCTGCGCCTTGTCGGGGTCCGCCTCGTCCTGCGGCGAGGATTGGTGGGCTGGCTCGCTGTCCATCGACATCCTTCCTGAAACTAGCGCGGACCGATGTCGAGGCCGTCAGGACCCTTCTCGACATCGTTCTGCAAGGGATCGCCACGGTCGGGGATTTCCGGAATGTCCTGACCAGGGCGGCCGCCAGCAGGCAGCTCACTCGGCTGGGGCGGCCGGTCATCGGCGGGGTCGTGGGCGGGATCGGGGATCAGTTCAGGGTCAGGCATGGCGGCTCCTCTCAAGGCGGGCACGCCACCGGAACGCCTTGCCTTCAGGCTTGATCCATCGGGGCTGCTGAACCACCGCCCGCGCTCTGAGTTTAGCCGTGATGAAAAACCTCGGCCTGCTCCCGTCTGCTCTCATCGGCGCCGTCGCCAGCGCCCGCTCCATGACTCCCATGGCCACCCTGGCCACCGCCCGGCTCGCCGGAGGGCGGACCCCGGGAACCCTGGTCTTGCTGGACCATCCTCTGTTCAAGTTCGGCGCCCTGGCCATGGGCGCGGGCGAGCTGGTCGGCGACAAGATGAGGTCGGCGCCGGACCGCACCGTGTTCCTGGGCCTGCTGGCTCGGGTGATGAGCGCCGGGATCGCCGGCGCCGCCCTGGCCCCCCACGGGCGCGAACGGGCCGGCGCGGCGGTGGCCGTCTCGACGGCGGTTCCCCTGGCCTATCTCACCCTGGCCGGCCGCAAGCGCGCCATGGCCCAGATGGGCCAGACCCGCAGCGGCCTGCTGGAAGACGTGCTGGTCGTCCTGGCCGGCGCCGCCGTGGTCGCCCTGACCGTCAACCAGCGGCGAGCAGCCTAGCCGAGATTGCGGCGGAACAGGGTGATCAGGCGCTCCCAGTGCCGCTCGGCGGCGGCCTTGTCATAGGCCGCCCGCTGCGGGAAGGCGAAGCCGTGGGACGTGCCGGGATAGAGCTCCAGCTCGGTGGGCGCCGCCCGGGGCTCCAGGGCCTCGGCCAGGGCGCGGACGGTCTCCAGGGGCGCCCAGCGGTCGGTTTCGGCGCAGGCGAAATAGAGCTCGGCCTGCGTCTGATGGGCGACCCTGTGCGGGCTGTCATCCTTGTCGGTGACCAGATAGGTCCCATAGAGCGAGGCCGCCGCGGCGATCTTCTCAGGATGACGGGCCGCGGCGTTGATCGAGAACTGGCCGCTCATGCAATAGCCCAGGCAGCCGGCGGGACCTTTGCCCGCCATGGGGTCCTGGTCGGCGAAGGCCAGCAGGGCGTCGCTATCGGCCATGACCATGGGGATGGTCAGGCCATTCATCAGACCGACCATGCGCTCGCGGGTCGCCTCGTCATTCAGGTCGCCGATCTCCATCACGCCTTCCCGGTGATAGAGGTTGGGCAGCATGACGTAGTAGCCGACGGTGGCCAGGCGCCGGGCCATGTCGCGCAGCTCCTCGCGGATGGCCGGGGCGTCCATGAAGAACAGGATCACCGGATGAGGCCCGTCCCGCTCGGGGCGGACCACGAAGGTGGTCATCGGACCATCGGCCGTGGGGATCTCATGGGTGTGCTCGATCATGGCCCGCGCCTCCCTAGAAGTTCACGCGACTGGAGATGGCGCCGTCCACCAGCATGTTGATGCCGGTGGTGAAGGCCGAGCGGGGGCTGGCCAGGAAAACCGTGGCCGCGGCGATCTCTTCGGGCGTGGCCATGCGGCCGGTGGGATTGCGCTTGATCATGGCCTCGAAGAAGCCCGGCGCATTGGCCTTCACATTGCCCCAGACGCCGCCCTCGAAGAAGACGGTGCCGGGCGAGACGACATTGCAGCGCACCCCCTTGGCCGCGCCCTCCTTGGCCACCCCCTTGGCGTAGTGGATGAGGGCGGCCTTCATGGCGCCATAGGCCGAAGGCCCGCTGGCTTCGGCCGCCGAGACCGAGGAGGTGATGATGAAGGCCGCGTCGCCGCTGGCCGCGGCCGCCTTTTCGAGATGAGGCTTGGCCGCCTGATAGGTGCGCACCGCGCCCAGCATGTCGATCTCGAACATCGACCGCCAGTCGGCCTCCGAGCCGCCATTGACCAGGGCGCTGGCGTTGGAGACCAGGATGTCGAGCCCCCCCAGTTCCTTGGCGGCGTCCTCGATGAAGCCCGTGATCGCCGGACCATCGGCGATGTCCACCGCCCGGCCCCAGGCCTTGACGCCCTTGGCTTCCAGGGCCTTCACCGCCGCGTCCACGCCGTCCTGACCCCGGGCGCAGATGGCGACGTCACAGCCCTCCTCGGCCAGGAGTTCGGCTATGGCCAGACCGATGCCCCGGCTTCCGCCCGTGACAATCGCCTTCTTGCCCTTCAGCTGCATGTCCATGGCCGTCTCCTGTCCTTGAATGGATTGGCCGACAGTTACCCCTGTGACAGGCGAGGAGATCAACCCCCAGGCGGGCGATTCCTGATCAACGTTCTCTTTGCCGTTGCGCCCCTCCCCCGCCGCGGCCAAGCTGGAGTCCAAGGCCCGCCGCCCAGAGCCGGCCGCTTATGGGAGGATCATCATGCGAAGCTTTGCGCTCGCCCTTTGCGCCTTTGCGCTCGCCAGCCCCGCCTACGCCAAGACGCTCTCGGTAGCCCCAGGCCCAGACGCCCAGGAGGCGTTGCAGCTGGCCCTGCTCGACGCCAAGCCCGGCGATATGGTCGAGCTGGCGGCCGGCCGCTTCGAGCTCACCGACGGCCTGTCGCTGGATGTGGATGACGTCACCATCAAGGGCGCGGGGCCTGACGCCACCATCCTGTCCTTTGACGGCCAGCAGGGTGGCGCGGAGGGTCTGCTGATCACCTCGGACCGGGTGACGGTGCGCGACTTCGCCGTGGAGAATTCCAAGGGTGACGGGGTCAAGTCCAAGGACGCCGACCAGATCAGCATGATCAATCTGCGAGTCGAATGGACCGGCGGCCCCAAGGCCACCAACGGGGCTTACGGCGTCTATCCGGTGGGCTCGACCAATGTCCTGATCGATGGCGTGACCGTGCGCGGCGCCTCGGACGCCGGGGTCTATGTGGGCCAGTCGAAGAACATCATCGTCCGCAACAGCCTGGCCGAGTTCAACGTCGCCGGCATCGAGATCGAGAATTCCAGCAACGCCGACGTCTACGGCAACACGGTCACCCACAACACCGGCGGGATCCTGGTGTTCGACCTGCCCAACCTGCCAGTGATGGGGGGCCATTCGACGCGGGTTTACAGCAACAGGATCGTCAACAACGACACGCCCAACTTCGCGCCGGAGGGCAATATCGTCGCCAGCGTGCCGGTGGGGGCTGGGGTGATGATCATGGCCAACCGCAATGTCCATGTCTTCGACAATGAGATCGACGGCAACCAGACCGCCGCCATCATGCTGGTGGGCTACACCCAGGCCTTCGACGACGTGACCTACAACCCCATCCCCCGGGAGGTGGTGGTCCGCGACAACAGGATCGGCCGCAACGGTTGGGCGCCGGCCTTCCCCGGCGGGGCGGAACTGGCCGCCGCCGTCGGCGGAACCCTGCCCCCAGTGCTTTGGGACGGCGTTGCCCCGGAGGACGGTCCGCAGGCGATGCGGCTGACCGATGGTCCCGTCCTCAACCTGAACCTGCCCGCCGCCGGCGCCATGGATCAGGCCAACCCCTCGGTCACGCCGACCCTGGAGCGGGGCGAGATCACCGAGCCCCCCGCCGTGGTCCTGCCGGAAGCCCAGGCCGCGCTGGCCCCATGAGGCGCGCCCTGGCCGCCCTGGTCGGCCTCGCCGCCCTGGCCCTGAGCGGCGCCCAGGAGGCGCCGTCAGGCGTCCGCCTGGACGTCGTCGTGGCCGAGTCGCCGGCGGCCCGGCTGTCGGACTATGGCCTGTTCCAGGACGCGGGCGCCCGCTCGCCCAGTCCCCGGGTGACGCCCTATGAGCTGACCACGCCGCTGTTCAGCGACTATGCGGTCAAGCACCGCTATATCTTCACGCCAGATGGCAAGAGCGCCGCCTATCAGGCTGATGGTCCATTGGAATTTCCGGTGGGATCGGTGCTGGTCAAGACCTTCGCCTTTGCGCCGGACCTGCGCCAGCCCACGGTGGGCGAGCGCTATGTCGAGACCCGGCTGCTGATCCGAAAGGCCGATGGCTGGACGGCGCTGGCCTATGTCTGGAACGCCGATCAGACCGAGGCCGTGCTCAAGCGCACCGGCGGCCGGCTGGATGTCAGCTTCATTGACCCGTCTGGCGTCCCCCAGGCGATCAGCTATCTCGTGCCCAATCAGAACCAGTGCAAGACCTGCCATTCGGCCGATGGCGAGCTGGTTCCCATCGGCCCCAAGGCGCGCAATCTCAATCGCGACCTCGACTATGGCGACCGCACCCAGAACCAGCTCGCAGCCTGGCGCCGGCTCGGCCATCTGAGCGGCGGTCCGCATCCGGCTGAGGCGCCGCGCATGGCGGCCTGGGACGACATGTCCGAGCCCCTGGAGGCCCGCGCCCGGGCCTATCTCGATGTGAACTGCGCCCACTGCCACAGTCCCGCCGGCATGGCCTCGACCAGCGGTCTGTATCTGGGCGTTGATGAGCGCCGTCCGGTCCATCTCGGCGTCGGCAAGTCGCCCGTCGCCGCCGGACGAGGATCGGGTGGTCTCGCCGTCTCCATCGCGCCTGGGCGCCCGGATCGCTCGATCATGGTCTATCGCATGGCCTCGACCGACCCCGGGATCATGATGCCCGAACTGGGGCGGGCCCTGCCGCACAAGGAGGGCACGACCCTGGTGGCCGACTATATCGCCAGCCTCCAACCTGCGGCCTCGCCCTAAGGCCTTCAGCCCCAGCGGCCGAGGATTTCGACGCTGAACCCCTGAGGGGTGTCGCGGATCTTCGCCTCCACCCCATAGGCCATGGCCAGGACCTCAGGCGTCAGGGCCGCTTGCGGCGTCCCGTCAGCCAGCACCCGGCCCGAACCCAGCACCAGGATGCGGTCGGCGAGCCGCGCGGCCAGGGTCAGATCATGCAGGGTGACGATCACCCCGCAGCCTCGCTCATGAGCCATGCGACGGAAGAGATCGGCCGCGTCCAGCTGGTGGCGAGGATCGAGACCGGCCAGGGGTTCGTCGGCCAGCAGCCAGTCCGGCTCGCCAGCCAGGGCGCGGGCGATCAGGACTCGCGCCCGCTCCCCGCCCGACAGGGTGGTGACGTCCCGGGCCGAAAGGGGATGCAGATCGGCTGCGCTCAGGGCGCGTTCTACGGCCGCCTCGTCCTGGGCGCCCAACCCGCGGGCGCCTAGCCAGGGGGTGCGGCCCAGGCCGACCAGGGTGCGGACCTCCAGGCCCCAGGCGATCTCCGGCGTCTGGGGGATGAAGCCCAGGCGGCGGGCGCGCAGGCGTGATGGGATCTGGGCAAGCTGCGCCCCATCCAGGCTGACGGCGCCCTCATCGGGCGTGCGCAGGCCTGTGAGGCAGGCCAGCAGGGTCGACTTGCCAGCCCCGTTGGCGCCCAGAATGGCCACCACCTCGCCACTGTGAAACGTCGCATCAATCCCGTTGAGGATCGGCTTGCCCGCAAGGGCCAGGCGAAGATGTTCGGCCTGCAGTCGGCTCATGACAGCCTCCGCCGCTGCACCAGCAGCAACCCCAGGAAGAAGGGACCGCCCAGGGCCGCCATGGCCACCCCAAGCCGGACCTCGGCCGCCGAGGGGATCAGCCGCACGAGGATGTCGCCGGCCAGGACAATCACCGCCCCGCCAAGGGCGCTGGGCAGCAGAAGCCCCGCCGGTCGCGGGCCCAGGAAGGGACGCAGCAGGTGCGGGGTCACCAGCCCCACAAAGCCGATCACGCCGGTGACTGCGACGCTGGCGCCGGCCGCCAGCCCCACACCGAGGGCGAGCCACAGGCGGGTGCGGTTCAGACTGATCCCCAGGGACTGGGCGCCGGCCTCCCCCAGTGTGAGGGCGTCCAGGGCGCGTCCGGTGACCAGGAGCATGGCGAGCCCTGCGATCACGAAGGGTGTCGCCATCTGCAGATCGGCCAGGCTGCGATCGGTGAGCGAGCCCATCAGCCAGTTGACGATCTCATTCACCGCCCAGGGGTTTGGAGCCAGGTTCAGCGCCAGGGCGACGCCGGCGCCGGCCACGATGTTCAGCACCACGCCGGCCAGGACGAAGGTCACCGTCCCCGGCGCCGATCCCGTCAGGCCGATCAGGACCAGGACTCCGATCAGGGCGCCAGCCATGGCGCAGAGCGGCATCAGCCAGCCGATCGCCCCGAGCCCTGGGACATAGAAGCCGAAATAGAGCGAGATCACCGCCCCGAGGGCGGCCATGGAGGACACCCCCAGAACCCCCGGATCAGCCAGGGGATTTCGCGTATAGCCCTGGAGCGCGGCCCCCGACATGCCAAGCGCCCCCCCCACCACGATCGCCAGCAGGGTCCGGGGAATGCGCAACTCGGCGATGATGATCCAGCGGGGATCCTCGCCCCGCCAGGCCTCCAGCGGCACCCAGACCCGCCCGACGATGAGGCTGACGACGCCAAGAATGAGCAGCGTCGTGCAAAGCCCAATGATGACAAGCCGAAGCGGGAGACGTCTCATGCCACCCCCAGGGCGTTTCGCCGGGCGGCCGCCAGGGCCGCAGCGGTTTCGATCAGCACCGGTCCGCCGCAATAGAGCAGCCGTTGGGGGAAGGCCTCCCGACGCATGACGCCAGACATCCGCGCCAGGGCCGGATGGCTGAGAACCCGGTCCGCCCAGGTGGGCGCCCCAGGGGCGGGCGCCCCAGCCAGCAGGACCTGGGGGGGATCGGCGATGATCTGCTCCAGGCCAATATTGCCCCAGCGCCCCAGACCATAGCGGGCCGCGGCGTTCTCAAACCCTGTCCGGCGGAGCATTTCGTCTGTCAGGGTGCCGGCGCCGGCGGCGAAGCCATTGGCCTGATAGACGATGGCGCTCAGCCTGGGGGCGCCGGGCGGCGGCGCTGCGGCGGCCAGGGCGGCTTCGATCCGGGCGATAAGCGCCTCCCCTCGGACCGGCTGGCCGATCCGTTGGGCGACGTGGCGGACCTGGGCCAGGCTGTCGAGCACCGTATGGGGCACGTCGAACAGGGCGGTGGGCACCCCGAGCCGGGCCAGGACCTGCCGGGTGGCCGGGGCTGAGTGCTGGCTCATCAGCACGAGGTCGGGGCGGAGGGCGACCACCTCTTCGGCGGTCTCGTATGTGATGGGGATGTCCCGCGCGAGCTGCGCCAGGGTCGAGGCCTCCGGGTCGCGGGCATAGTGGGTGAGGGCCGCGATCTGCGACCGGTCAGCCACATGAAACAGGATCACGTCCAGGCAGGGGTTGAGCGACACCACCCGCTGAGGCCGGGGGGCCGGAGCAGCGCCGGCAAGGCCCAGCGCAAGGCCCCCCACCGCCGTGCGGCGGGTGAGACGTCCCTGGCCCTGCCCTACCGGCGCCGACATCAGAACCGCGCCCGGACGCCCAGCGCCCCGAAGCGGCCAAGCTCGCCATAGCCGCGGGTGGAGGGATCACGGTCGTCGAACACGTTCTCC
>NZ_JAUSBZ010000080.1 GCF_030651755.1 Phenylobacterium sp.
GCGCGTTCCGATAAGTGGGAACCGGTTATCGGAACAAAACGCGCGTCAACTCTCAGGCCGTCCAGAGCCTCAGCACTCCACCACATTGACGGCGAGGCCCCCCAGCGAGGTCTCCTTGTAGATTTCGTTCATGTCCTCGCCGGTCCGCTTCATGGTGGCGATGACCTTGTCCAGGCTCACCGAGTGCTGGCCATCCCCCAGCAGGGCCAGGCGCGAGGCGTCGATGGCCTTCACCGCCCCCATGGCGTTGCGCTCGATGCAGGGCACCTGAACCAGCCCGCCGATGGGATCGCAGGTGAGGCCCAGATTGTGCTCCATGGCGATCTCCGCCGCATTCTCGATCTGGGCGTTGGTCCCGCCGAGCGCCGCCGTCAGCCCCGCCGCGGCCATGGAGCAGGCCACACCCACCTCCCCCTGACAGCCCACCTCGGCGCCGGAGATCGAGGCGTTGCGCTTGTAGAGCGCGCCGATGGCCGCCGCCGTCAGCAGGAAGGTCCGGCGCCCGTCGGCCCCGCCCCGATGGAACCGGTCGTAGAACCGCAGCACTGCGGGCAGGAGCCCTGCGGCCCCGTTGGTCGGCGCCGTCACCACCTTGCCCCCTGAGGCGTTCTCCTCATTCACCGAGAGCGCCCAGAGGTTCACCCAGTCGAGCGCCGCCAGGGGGTCGCTGATATTGCGCTCCATCCGCCGGGTCAGCGCATTGAAGTGCTGGCGGGCCCGGCGCCTGACCTGCAGCCCGCCCGGCAGGCAGCCGTCCTGGCGCAGGCCGCGCTCGATACAGGCCTCCATGGCCTCGAAGATGGCGTCGAGGCCGGCGTTCACCTCATCAGGGCTCCGCCGGGCGATCTCGTTGCGCCACATCAGCTGCGCGATCGTCACTCCCTCCTGCTGCGCCATGAGCAGCATCTCCTCGGCGCTGGCGAAGTCGAAGGGGATGGGCGGGCCGCCCTGGGGCGCCGGCGCCTCGAACTCCGCCTCGTCCACGACAAAGCCGCCGCCGATGGAGAAGTAGAGCCGCTCGGCCAGCACCTGCCCGCCCGCGTCCAGGGCCCGGAAGCGCAGGGCGTTGGGATGCTGCGGCAGCCGCGTGCGCCCCTGCCAGAGGATGTCGGTCTCGGCGGAAAAGCCGATCTCCGGCCCCTCGCCCCCGAGCCTCAGCCGGCCGGCCTCGGCGATCTTCGCCAGCTGCGCCTCGGCCGCGTCCGGGTCGATGGTCGCGGGCTCGAACCCCGCCAGGCCCAGGATCACCGCCCGGTCCGTCGCGTGGCCGCGGCCCGTCATGGCCAGGGAGGCATAGAGCGTGGTTTCCACCCGCGCCGTGGCCGTCAGGGCGCCGGCCGCCTCCAGCCGAGCCAGGAAGCGGGCCGCCGCGGTCATCGGCCCCATGGTGTGGGAACTGGAAGGCCCGACCCCCAGCTTGAAGAGGTCGAAGACGCCGGCGCTCATGGGACACTCGTCGCTGAAGAGAATGAAGGCCGGGACCATAGACGCCGGCTACGCCGTGGCCAGGGTCGCCTCAGCCGGTGCCGCGAAGTCCGGCGGAAATGCCCGCTACAGTGAACTCCACCGCCCGTTTTAGTCGCGGATCGTCGTCCCCGCGCCGCCGCCTGGCCAGCAGCTCCAGCTGCAGCCGGTTCAAGGGCGCGATGGAGTCCGAGGCCACCTGCACCCATTCGGCCAGGGCCGGGCGGTCGTCCAGCAGCCGGCTCCCCCGGCGGATCGAGACCGCCAGCTCGCAGGCCTGCTCATAGTCGGCGCGGATGACGTCCATGATCGCGCGCGCGGCGTCCCGGTCCGGCGACAGCTCGGCATAGGCGCCCGCCAGCTCCATGTCGGCCTGGGCCAGAGCCATCTCCATATCGGCCAATAAAGCGGGGAAAATGCGCCCAATATGCGCCATTTCGGCCAGTTCTGAGGGGGTCAGTCCGGCCCGCTTCACCCCGCCCGCAAAGCCGAACCAGCCCGGCAGCATGAACCGCGACTGGGTCCAGCTGAACACCCACGGAATGGCCCTAAGGTCTTCAATCTTCCGGCTTTTCGTCCGCGAGGCCGGCCGGCTGCCGATGTTCAGCTCGGCGATCTCCCCGATCGGCGTCGCCGACCAGAAGAAATCCTCAAACGCCGCGTTCTCATAGACCAGCTCCCGGTAGTGCGCAAAGGCGCCCTTCCGCAGGCGGGCCAGGCGGTCGGCGTGGGCTTCGCTGGGGGAGATCTGCTGGCGGGCGCCGGCGGCCAGCACGGCGCCGACCAGCTCGTCCATGCGTCGGCGGGCGGATTCCTCGTCGCCGTAGCGGCGGGAGATCATCTCGCCCTGCTCGGTCCAGCGCATGCGGCTGGGGATCACCTCGAAGGGCTGGGCCATGACCGAGGCCGCCGCCGGCCCGCCGCCCCGACCGATGGAGCCGCCCCGACCGTGGAAGATCTGCAGGGCCGCCCCGTTCTCCAGGCAGGCGGAAGACAGGGCGCTGGCGGCCAGGGCCACATGCAGCCGCGAGGCGATATAGCCACCGTCCTTGTTGGAGTCCGAATAGCCGAGCATCACCTCCTGGTAGCCCGAGGCCCCGACGATGGCCTTGGCCGGCGGCAGGGCCAGCCATTCCCGCAGGATGTCAGGGGCGCTTTCAAGGTCGGAGATGGTCTCAAACAGCGGCGCCAGGCGCAGGCGGGTCATCGGCCGCCCCCCGCCCCTGGCCAGGCCCGCCTGCTTCATCAGCACCAGCAGGGCCAGGATGTCCGACACCGCCGCGGCCTTGGAGATCACATAGGCCCCCAGCGCCTTGGGTCCGTAGAGGTCGAGCGCCCGGGCCGCGGCGTCGAGAATGGCCAGCTCCTTGGCGGTCTCAGCCGAATAGTCGAGATAGGGGGAGCGCAGGGGCCGCTCATGGGCCAGCTCGGCCAGCAGGACCTCCCGCCGGCCGTCCTCATCCAGCGCCTCATAGTCCGCCGTGACCCCGGCCCTGGCCAGCAGCTCGGCGATCACCCGGTCATGGACATCGGCGTTCTGGCGCAGATCGATGGTCAGCAGGTGAAAGCCAAAGGCCTGCACCGCCAGGATCAGCCGCTTCAGCCGCGGCCCGACCATGCGCTCGCCCCCGTGGGCCTCCAGGGACTGGGCCACCGCCCGCAGGTCGGCGATGAAGGCCTCGGGATCGACATAGGGTTCGACCTCGGATGGGGTGAGCGCGAAGGCCACCGGCTGACCGGTGAGCTTCTGGGACACCGCGCTCAGCCGGTCGAAAATGGCCTCAAGCGCCAGGCGATAGGGCTCGTCCCGACGGTGGGGGGACGGGTCGGGCATGGTTTCGCCCAGGGCGCGAACCGCCTCCGAAACCTGCGAAAAGCCCGATGAAATGGCCAGATCACGCCAAAGCGCGCGCAATTCGCCGGCGTAGAAGTCGCAGATCAGCCGGGCCTGGGCCTCCAGGGCGGTGCGCAGGGCGGCCGCATCCACCCCGGGGTGTCCGTCCCGGTCGCCGCCGAGCCAGGAGCCAAGGCTGAGCACCGGCGGGGTCTCGGCGTCGTTGAGCAGGCCCTGCCAGTCGGCATAGAGGGCGGCCACGGCCGGCAGCACCGACTGGCGCACCACCGAGAGCACGTTGCGGATCTCGTCGGCGACGGCGATCTTTTCGGGCCGGTTCAGCCGGGTGCGCCAGAGCAGCGCCACTTCGCGGAACAGGGCCTCGCGGGCCTCGGCCTCCAGGGCGCTCGGCAGCCGGTGGCGGCGCAGGGCCATGAGCCGGGTGATCTCCCCTTCCCGGTCCACCAGGGCCCGGCGGCGAACCTCGGTAGGGTGGGCGGTGAAGACCGGCGCCACCCGCAGGCGCGCCAGGGTCTCGGCGATCTCGCGCTCGCTGCGGCCGGCCTTGGCCAGGCCCTCGACGGCCCCGCGCAGGGTCACAGCCCGGCTGGCCCCGGCCGAGCGGCCCTCGGCCTGGCGGCGGCGGCCGGTCACCTCCTCGGCCATGTTCTCCAGAAGCGCATGGCAGGCGAAGGCCCGGGCCAGGAACTCGGCCTCGTCGGCCGACAGCTCCCCATAGGGCCGCAGGCCCTCGGCGGCGCGGGCCGCATCCACGCCGGCGGCGGCGGCTTCACCGTCCAGATAGGCGATGGCTTCGCGCAGCAGCTGGGCCAGGAGGCCGGCCTGTCGGCGGACCTCGCGGCCGTCGTCGCCGGCCTCGCCGCCGAGATCCAGGGGATGGGCGGCAGATCGCGTGTCGGGGGTTTCCATGGCCCCATCCTGACTCCAACGACGCCCGGGGGACAGGGGCGGCGATGGGGAAGTTGACCTAAGGGCCGCCTTTGACATCGAAGGCGGGGCGCGCTCACCTGCGCTCATGAGCCTGCCCATCCTGCCGACCCAGCCCGCCCATGTCCCCTGGCCCACCACGCAATGGCCGCAGGGTGAGCCCCAGGCCGATAGCGCGGCGCTGGAAGCCCTCGCGGCCACAGCCTTTGCGGCCCCGGACACCGAGCTCATGGGGGAGACCCATGCCCTGCTGATCGTCCAGGGCGGGCGGATCGTCCTGGAACGCTATGGCGAGGGCTTTGGTCCGGACGCCACCTACCCCTCCTGGTCCAAGGGCAAGAGCATCACCCAGGCCCTGGTGGGCCTGCTGGTCGCGGACGGGAAGCTCGACATCCACGCTCCGGCCGACGTGCCGGAATGGCGGCAGACGCCGAATGATCCCCGCGCGGCGATCACGCTGGATCAACTGCTGCGCATGTCCAGCGGCCTGGCCTTCGTGGAGGACTATGTGCCGGGCCACGTCTCCGATGTGATCGAGATGCTGTTCGGCTCAGGCAAGGCCGATGTGGCCCACTATGCCGCCAGCCGGCCGCTCGCCCATCCGCCGGGGACCGCCTGGTCCTATGCCAGCGGCACGACCAACATCGTCGCCCGCTGCGCGGCCCGGGCGCTGGGCGTCGACGGCGCAGGGTTCGAAGCCTTCATGCGGGAGCGTCTGTTTGAGCCCCTGGGCATGACGAGCCCAGTTCCGAAGTTCGATCCCGCCGGGACCTTCATCGGCTCATCCTTCTGCTTTGCGACGGCCAGGGACTTTGGGCGCTTTGGCCTGCTCTATCTGCGCGGCGGACGGTGGGAGGATCGCCAGCTGCTGCCGGCCGACTGGATCGACTATGCCCGCACGCCGACCCCGCAGCCGGCGGTGCGCGAGGGCGACTACGGCGCCCACTGGTGGCTGAATATCGCCGGCCCCGGCTCGTTCAGCGCCAATGGCTATGAGGGCCAGTACACGGTCCTGGTCCCCGACCTCGACCTGATCCTGGTCCGCCACGGCAAGACGCCGCTGGACAAGAAGGACAACGTCAAAGCCTGGATCGCCCAGGTGGTCGACGCCTTCCGGTGAGGGGGCCGTGCCGTGGTGTTGTGATTGCTGGTTTCACACTTGACACTCAATCGTCGCCACCATGGCCGAGCTCATCGGGACGGTGCAAAGCTTCCTCAAGTCATACAATCTGGTGGTGGGATGGGACATGTGGACAGACTGGTGAGATGGTGAAAGAGGCAGCGCTGAAACGAGTACAAAACGGGAATTGATGCTAAGGTCACGTCATGACTGATGCGCACCTTCCAACTGGTCCTGACGGTGAGCCACTGACCGTCTTCGAGGACGGCGATACCGGCGACCGCTTTCTAGTTTACGTGGCGAAGGACGGCGTGCGCGCCGAGCTTCGCATTCTTGGGGACACGTTCTGGGCGACGCAGGCGCAGCTGGCGCACATGTTCGGCGTCGATGTCCGAACGATCAGCTACCACATTAAGAACATAGTCACCGACGGTGAATTGGACGGTGATTCGGTTGTCCAAGAATCCTGGATAACTGCCGCCGACGGCCGCACTTATCGGACCAACCTCTACAGCCTCGACGTGATGATCGCGGTCGGCTACCGCGTAAGCTCCCGCTTAGGGACCATGTTCCGCATCTGGGCCACCAAGGTCTTGATGCAGTATCTCACCAAAGGCTTCGTGATCGACGACCAGCGCTTGAAGAATCCGGATGGAAAGCCGGATTTCTTTGAGGAACTGCTGGAGCGCATTCGCGACATCCGCTCTTCAGAAAAGCGGATGTGGACGCGTATTCTCGAGCTGGCCTCCTTCTGCGTCGACTACGATCCTTACGACAAGAGCCAGCACGGCGAGTTTTTTGCGGACATACAAAACACAATGCATTGGGCCGTAATGCAGAAGACGGCGCCGGTGCTGGTTGTTGAGCGCGTCGATCATGCCAAGGAAAATGCTGGTGTGCAGACGTTCAAAGGAGCGTTGCCAACGGTTCAGGAAGCCCAAACGGCTAAGAACCTGCTGATGGAGCCTGAAATCAAGGCGCTGAACCATATCACCAGCCTCATGCTGGAGTTCTTCGACAGTCAGGCCGAACAACGGCGTCCGATCACGCTTGGCCAATTTCAGGTCAAGATGCGCGAACTCGTCAAGCTTGACGGAAGGCCCGTGA
>NZ_JAUSBZ010000099.1 GCF_030651755.1 Phenylobacterium sp.
CCGAGCTTTCGCACCGCTACATCACCGACCGCTTCCTGCCCGACAAGGCCATCGACCTGGTGGACGAGGCCGCCAGCCGGGTGCGCATGGCCGTGGATTCCAAGCCTGAGGAGCTGGACGAGATCGACCGTCGGATCGTCCAGCTGAAGATCGAGCGCGAGGCCCTGACCCGGGAGACCGACGCGGCGTCCAAGGCGCGGCTGGAAAAGCTTGAGGACGAACTCGTCGAGCTGGAAGCCGAATCCGCCGGCATGACCGGCCGCTGGAAGGCGGAGAAGGACAAGCTGAGCTCGGCCGCCCAGATCCGCGAGGCCCTGGACCGTCTGCGCGCTGAACTGGTCGCCGCCCAGCGCCGGGGCGACCTGCAGCGGGCCTCGGAGATCGCCTATGGCGAAATCCCGCCCCTGGAACGGAGTTTGGCGCAGGCCGAGACCGCTGCGGCCGAGGAGCCGGTCAGCCCCGAGGTGGTCGACGCCGAGCAGATCGCCGCCGTGGTCAGCCGCTGGACCGGCGTGCCCGTCGACAAGATGCTGGAGGGCGAGCGCGAAAAGCTCTTGTCCATGGAGGACTATCTCCGCGGCCGGGTGGTCGGCCAGGAGGAGGCGCTGGCCGCCGTCTCCGACGCCGTGCGCCGGGCCCGGGCGGGCCTGCAGGACCCCAACCGGCCCATCGGCTCGTTCCTGTTCCTGGGTCCTACCGGGGTCGGCAAGACCGAGCTCACCAAGGCCCTGGCCGAATTCATGTTCGACGACGAGCAGGCCATCACCCGCCTCGACATGAGCGAGTACATGGAGAAGCATTCGGTCAGCCGCATGATCGGCGCCCCTCCGGGCTATGTTGGCTATGACGAGGGGGGGGCGCTGACCGAGGCGATCCGCCGCCGGCCCTATCAGGTGCTGCTGTTTGACGAGGTGGAAAAGGCCCATCCGGACGTCTTCAACATCCTGCTGCAGGTGCTGGATGACGGCCGGCTGACCGATGGCCAGGGTCGGACGATCGACTTCCGAAACACCCTGGTCATCATGACCTCGAATATGGGCTCGGAATTCCTGGCCGCCCAGGCCGAGGGCGAGCCCGTCGAGGCGGTGCGGCCGATGGTCATGGAGGTGGTCCGCAGCCACTTCCGGCCGGAACTGCTGAACCGGATCGACGAGATCATCCTCTTCAAGCGGCTGGGCCGGGCGGAGATGGACAACATCGTCGGCATCCAGCTGCAACGGGTCGAGAAGATGCTGGCCGACCGCCGGATGACGCTCACCCTCGACGCCTCGGCCATGACCTGGTTGGGGGACAAGGGCTATGATCCGGTCTATGGCGCCCGACCGCTGAAACGGGTGATCCAGAAGGCGCTGATCGACCCCATCGCCCGCAAGCTGCTGGCCGGCGATCTGGAAGATGGGGCGGTGATCGATGTCCGGGCCGGCGAGGACGGCCTGACCATTGGTCGCGCCCAGGTCCACTAGCCGCGCTTTCGACCTCAGCCCGACTGAACGCCCTTCCTGTCCGCAGGGAGGGCGTTT
>NZ_JAUSBZ010000117.1 GCF_030651755.1 Phenylobacterium sp.
CAGGGACAGGGCCGCCGGCGGCTGGGCGTGGGCGCTTTCGGGGCGCGCCAGGGCGGCGGCCAGGGCCTGCGGGTCAATGCGGCCTGAAACGCCCTCCAGGCCCTGGATCGCCAAGCCATGGCCAAAGAAGCCGGGCGCGCCGGTCTCGTCGGTGGCGACATGGGAGTCCCGATGGGCCAGGACGCCCTCGAAGGGCCGGGCCAGGGCCGCCAGGCAGATGGCGTTGGCCGCCGTGCCGGAGGTGACGAAGCGGACCTCGGCGTCGGCGTCCAGCATGCCCCGGATCAGATCGGCCGCCCGGGCCACCGTGGCGTCAGCGCCATAGCTGGCGGCGAAGCCTGCATTGGCGGCGTTCAGGGCGGCCATGGCTTCTGGGGCGGCCGGGGCGGTGTTGTCGGAGGCGAAGTCGTAGCGGGCGGTCATCCCGCCGTTCTACCCCACGCCCTCACATCGTCCACGAAGAGATCAGGCTCCTCCATGGCCGCGAAATGGCCGCCGCTCGGCATGTCGGTCCAGCGGACGATATTGTAGCCCCGGTCGGCGAAGGAGCGGGGCGGGGCGGGGTAGAGGGCTTCGCCGGGGAAGTTGGCGAAGGCGGTCGGCGTCTCACAGCGCTGGCCTGGCTGCAGGGCCACGCCGCCTTCCTCCAGCATGCCGCGATAGTACCAGGCGCCGGTGGCGAAGCTGTCGGTCATCACATAGAGCATGATGTTGGTCAGCAGCCGGTCCTTGGAATAGACCGCCTCAAAGCCCTTGGTCCGCAGATCCGACCAGTCGTGGAAGCGCTCGGCGATCCAGGCGGCCTGGCCGACTGGATTGGACGCCCCCAGCCAGGCCAGAGACTGCGGTTTTGACGCCTGCAGGCGGAAATAGGCGCCCATCACGTCCATCATCCCCGCCTGGCGGGTCATCCAGGCGGTCTCTTCCGGGGTCTGAGGCCCGCCCGGCGCGCGGAAGGCCATCATGTTGAGGTGAATGGCCCGCACATGGGCGGCGTGGTCGAGCCCGAGCCACGAGGTGATCATTGAGCCCCAGTCGCCGCCCTGGGCCAGATAGGTCTGATAGCCCAGCACCTGCGTCATCAGGGTGTTGAACAGCCGCGCGGTGCTGCGCTGGCCCATAGGGCGGGACGGCTTGGACGAGAATCCGAAGCCGGGCAGGGAGGGAATGACCAGGTCATAGGCATCAGCCGCATCGCCGCCGAAGCGGGACGGGAAGGCGAGCCTCTCGATCACCTCCCAGAACTCGTAGTGCGACCCGGGCCAGCCATGGGACATCAACAGGGGGCGCTTGCCGCCAGCCTCGCCCACCACATGGACGAAGTGCAGATCGAAGTCCTCGACCCGGGCGGTGAACTGCGGGAAGCGATTGAGCTCGGCCACGGCGCCCCGCCAGTCATAGCCGCCCGTCCAATGGTCGCAGAGGCTCTTCAGCCAGGCCCCGTCGCAGCCATAGGCCCAGCCGTCGGGGACCTCAGGGATTGGCGGCCATTCATAGGCGCCGACCTTGCCCAGGATGTCGGCCACCCTGGCCTCGTCCCACTGAACCTCGAACGGTTGAACCTGGCTCATGGCGCGCTCCCTGCTTTTCGTTGCGGAGGAGGTTGCCCGGCTTGACCCAGGGCGCGTCAAGGTCGATCGGCCCGCTCAGGTCAGTGGGCGAAGGCCCCGGGAGATGGCCGGGATCACTTCGGCGATCAGCTTGCGCGCCCCCCCTTGGGGCAGCTTGCCCACCATCTCCAGCACGATGCAGCCATGGGTCGAAGCCCAGAACATCTCGCCGATCCGAACCGGGTCGCCGGCCAGGTGGCCGGACTCCACCAGGCTGCGGACATACTGGCTCATGGTCGCCCGGGCGCGGTTGGCGGAGCGGGCCAATTCCGGATAGTCGGCCTCATTGGGCTGATACATGTCGAACATCAGCTTGTAGGTCTGAGGGTGTTCGAAGGCGAAAGTCACATAGGCCTCGCCCACCGCTGCGCCCCTGGCCCGGGCGTCCCCGGGCTTTGCATAAGCCGCCTCCAGAGCCTCGGCGAAACGGTCGAAGCCGGCTGTGCGCACGGCCGCCAGGATGTCGTCCTTGTCCTTGAAATAGCGGTAGGGGGTCATGGGGCTGACCCCCAGGGCTGAGGCCAGCTGGCGCATGGTCACGGCCTCCGGTCCCCGCTCGGCGAACAGTCTTTCGGCCACCTCGCAGAGGCGGTCGCGGAAGTCGGCGACGTCAGACTCGGTCAGGACTCGGGGCATCAGACCTCAGAACAGCGGGTTGATCGCAGGAACCACGACAACCTCACTGTTACATTTACGTCGTAAAATCAACCCGGAGCGGAGGAGCGGTCCGATCAGGCCTCGACTTCGAAGGTCATCCCGGCATTGGCCCGCAGCCGTTCGACCAGCCTCATCCCCATGGCGGCGCCCGGCGTCCAGACGCCGCCCGGCGTGTCGGTCGCCTCGTTGATCAGGCAAATGGCGGCTTCGCCGATCATCTTGGACGTACAGCCATAGCCCGGATCCTTGTCGCCGGTGACGGCGACGCGCATCTGCTCGCCGCCCTCGCCCAGGCCGATGAACAGGACGTCGAAGAAACCGGTCTCGCGCTCTTCCTTGCTGGGGCCTTCGCCGGGCTTGGGACCGCCCTCGGCGCCCAGGGCCGGGGCCGGCGGGGCGTTGGGATCGACCACCACCATCTCGTCATAGACCAGGTTCTCGCCATAGGCGTGGCCGGTCAGCAGGTTCGAGCGATGGACATTGCGGGTGTTGATGGCGGCCATGATGAAGGGGCCGACGGTGGCGCCCAGGTCGGCGTCCTCCTCCACCTTGTCGCCCTTGGGCTGTTCGGGCCCCTTGAAGCCCGGGGTCAGGACGAAGGGGTCGACCATCAGGGCGAACAGGCTGGGGTCTTTGGACAGGGCGGCCATGGTCGCCTTCAGGCTGGCGGCGGTGCCGCCGGAGAAACCGCCCTTCATCTTGCGCACGCGCCCCTTCACCCGGGGCAGGGCGTGGCCGAATTTCTTCTTGGCCTCCTGTGCCAGATAGAAGACGCCGAGCTCGAACGGGATGGAATCGAAGCCGCAGGAGAAGACGATCCGCGCGCCGGTCTCCTTCGCCTTCGCCTCGTGGGCGTCGATCATGTGGCGCATCCAGACCGGCTCGCCGCAGAGGTCGAGATAGTCGGTTCCGGCCAGGGCGCAGGCGGCCACCAGATCGTTCCCGTAGAGCTGGTAGGGACCCACGGTGGTGATCACCGCCTTGGTGCGCTCCACCATGGCCTTGAGCGAGGCCTTGTCATCGGCGTCGGCGACGACGAACGGTGTCTCGGCGGGCGCGCCGATCTCGTCGCGGACGGCGGCCAGCTTGTCGGCGCTGCGTCCAGCCATGGCCCACTTCACCTCGCCCCCGACGCCGTAGCGCTTGGCCAGGTGTTCGGCCACCAGCCGGCCGGTGAAGCCGGTGGCGCCATAGACGATGATGTCGAATTCGGCGTCTTGTCTCACAGGGCGTCCTCCGTCTGGTCCTGGGCGACGAAGCCCGGCCAGTTGTTCATATAGGTGATGAAGGTCGGGCTCAGGCCTTCGGCGGCCAGATGGGCGCGGGTCACGGGCAGGGCGACGGGCGTGAAGTCCGCATCAGCCTCGACCTTGCGCGGATAGTCATGGTGCAGGATGGCGGCGCGGCCGATCAGGACATAGTCGGCGCCGGCGCCCAGGGCGTCGCGGGCATCCTGGCCGGTCATGATCTTGCCGGCCACGCCCAGGCGGACGCCGGACCGGGGCAGGTCGGCGAAGTAGGACATCAGGCTCCGCCCCTTGAACTCGGCCTCCGTCGGCTCCTTGCGAACGTCCCAGAGAGACATGTCGAGGAAATCGAGCGCCGGATGGGTCAGCATCTTGGCGGCCAGGTCGCGGATCTCGGTCAGCTTCAGGCCAAAGCGCTCCGGCGACAGGCGCAGGCCCAGAAGGAAGTCCTCGCCGCAGCGGGCGCGGATCCCCTCGACGATCTCCACGATGATCCGGGCGCGGTTCTCGGGCGAACCGCCATAGGCGTCCGTCCGGTGGTTGAGATCGGCTGAGAGGAACTGGCAGAGGATGTAGCCGTGAGCGCCATGCACCTCGACCCCGTCGAAGCCCGCCCGCTTGGAGCGCTCGGCGCCGGCGATGAAGGCTTCGATGAGGTCGGCGACCTCCGCCTCGGTCAGCGCCCGGGCGCCGGTGTCGGCGTCGTCGGACGGACAGACCGGCGCCTCACCAATCAGCTCCCCCGGCGAACGGTTGCCGGCATGGTGCAGCTGCAGGACCGCGACGCTGCCCTGGGCCTTGATGGCGGCGGCCAGGCGGGTGAGGCCCGGCAAATGATCATCGGAAAAGACGCCCAGCTGTCCGGGAAAGCCCTGGCCGATCTTCTGGACGTGGGCCGCGCAGGTCATGGTCAGGCCAAAGCCGCCCTTGGCCCGCAGGGTCAGCCAGTGGAATTCGTCGTCCGACAGGGTCCCGTCGGCGTGGCTCTGGGTGTTGGTCAGCGGCGCCAGCATGAAGCGGTTCTTCATCGCCGGCCCGTGCGGGAAACTGAGGGGCGCAAACAGGTCGGGTTCAGCCATGGTCTCGTCTCCGGCGTAAGGTGAACCCCGTTCATAGACGAGGCGGGCGACGCAACGAAGGGGCGCCGTTGCGGAAGGGCTGGACTTGTCTCGCCCGCCGCGGCGGGTCATCCAGGGGCGGTGAGCCATCCTGGAGGTCAAATGCGCGCTGTCTGGTACGACCAAACCGGCCCTGCCCGCGAGGTGCTGCAACTGGGGGACCTGCCCACGCCTCAGGCCGGGCAAGGCCAGGTGCTGATCGCGGTGAAGGCCTCAGGGGTCAATCCGTCCGATGTGGGCATGCGGGGCGGGGCTTCGGGCGCGCCCATGGCCTATCCCAGGATCATCCCCCACAGCGATGGAGCCGGCGTGGTCGAGGCCGTGGGGCCCGGGGTGTCGCCAGGTTGGGTCGGACGCAGGGTCTGGTTCTACAATGGCCAGCGCAATGGCCGGGCCTTCGGCGCGGCGGCGGAATATATCGAGCTGGACGTCGACCTGATCCGCCCGCTGCCCGACAATGTGTCGTTCGCCCAGGGCGCGACGCTCGGCATTCCCTGCATGACGGCCCACCGGGCCCTGTTCCTGGCCGGACCGGTCCAGGGCCGCACGGTGCTGGTGACCGGCGGAGCCGGCGCTGTGGGCCACTATGCGGTGCAACTGGCCAAGTGGGCGGGCGCCACGGTGATCGCCACGGTCTCCAGCGCCGACAAGGCCGAGCGGGCCAGGGCCGGCGGCGCCGACCACACCATCGACTATCGCCGCGAGGACGTGGCCGCCCGGGTGCGCGACCTGACCGGCGGCCAGGGGGTGCATCACGTGGTCGAGGTGGACCTTGGCGGCAACGCCGCCTCGACCCTGGCCAGCGTCAGCCTGAACGGCTCGGTGGCCTATTACGCCACCAAGGGGAGCCGCGAGCCGGTGATCCCCGCCGGCGTGTTGATGGGGCTGAACCTGTCGATCCACGGGGTCTATCTGCCCGTCAGCCCCCATGAAGCCAGACGCCGGGCCCAGGCCGACATCACCGCCTGGATCGGAACGGGGCAAGCCATCCTGTCGGTGGCCGGGACCTATCCCCTGGAAGACTGCGCCGCGGCCCACGAGGCCGTGGAGGCCGGGACCAAGGTCGGCACCGTGGTGGTCGAGCCTTGACCACGCCCATCGACGCCATCCTCGCCCGCCGCCGCCTGACCAATAAGCTGATCGCCGCCAAGGAGGCGGCGCGGCTGAAGCCCTTTTTCGTCGCCAGCGTGAACGTCATCGTCGGCGACGGAACCCTGATCACGGGCGTCGAGGCGGTGATCGCCGCCTTCGCCGCCCAGTTCGCCGATCCGGACTTCGAGGCCTTTGTCCGTACGCCTGAGGCGGTGGAGCTGGACGGCGCGGGCGCGCGGGCCGCCGAGCGGGGCGCCTGGGTGGCTGTCTCCCGCAGTCAGGGCGAGCACATCGCCGGCTGGTACCTGGCCGTCTGGACGAAGGTCCGCGGTCAGTGGCTGATCGAGAGCGAAACCTTCGTCACCCTGCGGGAGTAACAGGCTCGTTCGCGACCGCCGGCGCCGGCTTGCGATAGGCGTAGAGCAGCAGCACCTGGGCTGTGATGATGAAGATGGCCGCGCCTGACAGCAGGAAGGCGTCGTCATAGACCTTGGGCGAGAGGACGAACTCGCCCTTCATGATCTTGCGCCAGCCCGCAAAGTGCTGGGTCGCGCCCACCACCAGGCCGAATACGCCAAGGACCGCGCCCACATAACGGCTGATCCAGAAGCCGGGATTAGGGGTCAGCATCAGCAGGCCCAGCAGGCCAATCACCGTCCGCTGGGTCCGGCAATAGGGGCAGACATAGACCAGGCCGGTGAGCTCCATGGCCCAGGTGGCGATACTGATCGCCACGGCGATCAGGCCCAGCAGGCGCATCCGGCCCGTCCAGAATTCCAGTTGCAGCATCACGGCCCCCCGGCTCCAAGGATCAAGCACAAATGATGTTACAATATAACTTGCGAAGCAAGCCCGCGCCCGCAGGGGCGGTCATGAAAACGGTCAGCGGGGGTTGGGGCGGCTCATCCGGCGTTGAGCGTCGGCAAGCTGCTCCGGGGTCATGCGCCGGACGAACTCCTCGCGCCGGCTGATGGCGTGGGCGTCCCCTTGAGCCACGGATGGCGACCACAGGACGTAGGCCTCGACGAGGTCAGCCTCCCCTGCAGAGCTTCACCCTAACGTGGGAGACGCCTGCGACGGAAGGGGCGGCGCGGGGGCGCTCGTCTAGACCAGCGCCCCATGGCAATGCTTGAACTTCTTGCCAGACCCGCAGGGGCAGGGCGCATTGCGGCCGGTCTGCTCCCAGCCCGCCGGCAGGGACGAGATCGGCAGGGCCTGTCGCTGTTCCCGAGCCATGCCAGAAGGCAGCGCGCCTGCGGTGGCGGCGTTTTCCCCGGTCAGCGGGTCCAGGTGGACTTCAATCAACCGCTCAGGCTGAAGCAGCGGCGGCGGCGGCTCCATCTGGATCTCCACCGTCATCATCCACTTGGTCACGTTGTGACGCAGGTCGGTGAGCAGCTTCTCGAACAGGGAGAAGGCCTCGGTCTTGTACTCGTTCAGCGGGTCGCGCTGACCATAGCCGCGCAGGCCGATGACATTGCGCAGGTGGTCCAGGTGCATAAGATGCTCGCGCCACTGCAGGTCGATGGTCTGCAACAGGAAGCTCTTTTCCAGATGACGCATCCGCTCGGGGCTCAGCGCCACCTCGCGCTCAGCGGCGCGGGCGTTAGCCGCTTCGGTGACCCGCTCGAAGATTTCTTCGTTCGCGATGCCGTCCTCGGCGGCCCAAGCCTTGATCGGCAGATCCAGGCCAAGAATTTCCCGGACCCGCTCGTCTAGCCCGTCCACGTCCCATTGCTCGGCATAGGCCTTGGGCGGCAGGTGGCGGTTGACCATGTCCTCGATGGTGTCGCCGCGCATCTCGGCGATGACGTCGGTGAGGTCTTCGGCCTCCATGAACTCCTGGCGCTGCTCGAACACGGCCTTGCGCTGGTCGTTGACTACGTCGTCGTACTTGAGGAGGTTCTTGCGGATCTCGTAGTTGCGCTGCTCCACCTTCTTCTGGGCGGTGGCGATAGCGCCGTTCAGCCACTTGTGGGTGATGGCCTCGCCTTCCTGGACGCCGAAGGTGCGCATGATCGAGTCCAGCCGGTCGCCGGCGAAGATGCGCAGCAGGTCGTCCTCGCAGGACAGGAAGAATTTCGAGCGTCCCGGGTCCCCCTGGCGGCCGGTCCGACCGCGGAGCTGGTTGTCGATCCGTCGGCTCTCGTGACGTTCAGTGCCCAACACATAGAGACCGCCGGCCCCCAGGGCCTTTTCCTTCAGCTCGACGATCTCGGCCTCGATCTCCTGGCGCCGCGCCAGATAGGCCTCTGCGTCAGGCTCGATGCCGAGGCCCCGCTGTTCGTCACGCCAGCGAGACAGGCGCATGTCGATGCTGCCGCCCAGCTGAATGTCGGTGCCGCGGCCGGCCATGTTGGTGGCGATGGTCACCGCGCCTGGCACGCCGGCGTCGGCGACGATCAGGGCTTCCTGCTCGTGATAGCGGGCGTTGAGCACATTGTGCGGAATGCCGGTGCGGGTCTGGCCTTCGTGCTCGAAAACATGGGTCTTCAGCAGTTCAGACAGCAGCTCGGACTTCTCGATAGACACCGTGCCCACCAGGATCGGCTGGCCGCGCACGAAGCAGTCGGCGATCTGCTTGAGGATGGCCTGGTTCTTCTCGGCGCCGGTGCGATAGACCTCGTCGTCCTCGTCCACCCGGGTGACAGGCCTGTTGGTGGGGATCTCGACGACCTCCATCTTGTAGATGTCGCCGAACTCCTGCGCCTCGGTGGAGGCCGTGCCGGTCATTCCCGACAGCTTCTTGTAGAGCCGGAAATAGTTCTGGATGGTCACCGAGGCCAGGGTCTGGTTCTCGGGCTGGACCCTGGCGCCTTCCTTGGCCTCGATGGCCTGGTGCAGGCCTTCGGACAGGCGGCGGCCCTGCATCATGCGGCCGGTGAACTCGTCGATCAGGATCACCTCGCCTGCGCGGATGATATAGTCCTTGTCGCGGGTGTAGAGGACGTTGGCCCGCAGGGCCTGGTTCACATGGTGGACCGCCGAGACGTTGGCCGGATCGTAGAGGCCAGCGGAATCCTCCACCAGATGGCCGCTCTGTTCCAGCATCTCCTCGATGCGCTCGGAGCCGACCTCAGTGAGCAGGACCTGGCGCTGCTTCTCGTCCAGGTCGAAGTTCTCCGGATCCTTGATCAGCTCCTTCACCAGGACGTCGATGGTCTTGTAGAACTCGCTGCGGTCCTCGGTGGGGCCGGAGATGATCAGCGGGGTGCGGGCCTCGTCGATCAGGATGGAGTCCACCTCGTCGACGATCACGAAGTTATGGCCCCGCTGGACCATCTCGGTGGTTTCATAGGCTAGGTTGTCGCGCAGATAATCGAAGCCGAATTCGTTGTTGGTGCCGTAGGTGATGTCCGACTGGTAGGCCGCCTGACGCTGGCCCTGCGACAGGCCATGGACGATGACGCCCACGCTCATGCCCAGGAAGGTGTAGATCTGCCCCATCCACTCGGCGTCGCGCTGGGCCAGATAGTCGTTGACCGTAATCGCGTGGACGCCCTTGCCCTCCAGCGCATTGAGATAGACCGGCAGGGTGGCCACCAGGGTCTTGCCCTCGCCCGTGCGCATCTCGGCGATGCCGCCCCGGTGCAGGACCATGCCGCCCACCATCTGCACGTCGAAATGGCGCAGGCCGATGGTCCGCTTCGAACCCTCCCGAACGACGGCGAAGGCCTCCTCGAGCAGCTGGTCGAGAGTTTCGCCCTTGGCCAGACGAGCGCGGAATTCCTCGGTCTTGCCGCGCAGCTGCTCGTCCGACAGCGCCTCCATCTGAGGTTCGAGGGCGTTGATCTTGGCGACCCGGGCCTGGAAGGCCTTGATCTTACGGTCGGGAGAGGAGCCGAAGAGCCGTTGGAAAAACATGTGCGGGGGCGTCCGAGAATGCGGTCGATGCGGGGTCGCGGGCGTTGCGCACGGCGCGCCGTCTGACCTTCGCCTGCCCGGAATCCCGCTCTTTGAGCGAGGCCGAGACTTAAGCAGCGGCCCCCCCAGTGTCAACGCAGGCTCAACTTATGCGCCACTTGACCGCGCGCCATGGCCTCGTACCATCGACCCACTATGAAGGCTTAACCTCGCCATAACCGCCACGTTCATCGTCGGCTTCACTCCCGTCCCGGGCGCCGCTCTGGACGAGGTTTTTGTTATGTGCGCCGCCCTGACCGCCCTTGCAGGCGGCAGGTTCAAGGCCTTCGAAGGCAGCTCCATGCTGAAATCCAACGACTCCACCCTGCTGGTGAACCGCTACGGCGCGCTCGCCGCACAGATTTATGACATCGACAAGCCGCTGGGCGCGTTGCCCGACACCGCCTTTCACCTCACGCGATTCAACGGATTTCGGGGTGAGATCCTGGAACCTGCCTGCGGGACCGGACGCACGCTGCTGCCTTTTCTGGAGGCGGGCCTCCGTATCGCCGGGTTTGACGCCAGCCCCGACATGCTCGACCTTTGCCGAAGCCGTTGCGCGACGGCCGGATTCACCCCCGACCTTAGCCTCCAGAGATTGGAGGACTTCGCCTATGACCGGCTCTTTGATGCGATCGTCATGCCGGTGGGGACCTTCTCTCTGATCGACGGGTTTGAAGCGGCGATGGCGGTGTTGCGTCGTTTCCACGACCAGCTCCACCCCGGCGGCCTGCTGGTGCTGGACCTGCAGGGCCTGTCGGCGCTTCGGGACGATGGCGCCGACCGCCGCAGGTGGACGACGCCCGATGGTGATCTGCTGACCCTTGAGGGGGTTCGGGTGAAGACCGACTGGGCGGCCCAGCGCATCGAGTCGATGCTCAGGTACGAGCGCTGGCGCGATCACCGTCTGGTCGAGGCTCATATGGAGCCGATGGCGCAACGTTGCTGGGGACGGGAGGAGTTCGCCCTGGCCTTGGGCGCGGCCGGATTCGTCGAGGTTTCGGTGACCGGCAACTATGTGCGCGGCCGTCCGCCTCGGACGGGCGATCAAGTGCTGACCTTTGAGGCGCGGCGCCCCTGAGAATAAAGGCGGCGGGCGGTGTTCCGCCCGCCGCCTCCGGTTCGTTCTTACGAGATCAGTAGACTTCGAACAGGCCGGCCGCGCCCATGCCGCCGCCGATGCACATGGAGACCACAGCGTACTTGGCGCTGCGGCGCTTGCCTTCCTGCAGGATGTGGCCGGCCAGACGGGCGCCGGTCATGCCATAGGGGTGTCCGATGGCGATGGAGCCGCCATTGACGTTGTACTTTTCAGGGTCGATGCCCAGCTTGTCGCGGGAATAGAGGCACTGGGAGGCGAAGGCCTCGTTCAGCTCCCACAGGTCGATGTCGTCGACCTTCAGGCCATGACGCTCCAGCAGGCGCGGAATGGCGAAGACCGGGCCGATGCCCATTTCGTCAGGCTCGCAACCGGCGACGACCCAACCCTTGAAGGCGCCCATGGGGCTCAGACCAGCCTTTTCGGCGGCCTTGGAGTCCATGATCACCACGGCGGCGGCGCCGTCGGACAGCTGGCTGGCGTTGCCGGCGGTGATGAACTTGCCTTCACCACGGACGGGCTGCAGCTTGGCGAGGCCTTCCAGGGTGGTTTCGGGACGATTGCACTCGTCACGATCGACCGTGTAGTCGACGACGGTCTCTTCCTTCGTCTCCTTGTTGACCTGCTTCATCTTGGTCTTCATGGGGACGATTTCGTCCTTGAACTTCTGCGCCTGCTGGGCCGCGGCCATGCGCTGCTGGGATTCCAGCGAATACTGGTCCTGCGACTCACGGCTGACCTTGTAGCGCTCGGCGACGATGTCGGCGGTGTCGATCATCGGCATGAAGATGGCCGGGTACTTCTGGATCAGGGCCGGGTCGATGTTTTCGCGACCGCCGCCGCCGCCGGGCATCGACAGGGATTCCACGCCGCCAGCGACCACGGCGTCGGCGCCGTCATTGCGCACATAGTTGGCCGCCGTCGCGATGGTGTTGAGGCCCGAGGAGCAGAAGCGGTTGACCGTCGAGCCCGATGTGGTGATCGGCAGGCCGGCCAGCAGGGCCACCTGACGCCCCAGATTGCCCGAACCGTGGGCCACATTGCCCATAATGCAGTCTTCAATGGCGGCCGGATCGATTCCCGAACGTTCGACCGCGTGTTTGACCGCGTGCGCGCCCATGCTCATGGTCGGGGTCATGTTGAAGCCCCCGCGGCCCGACTTGGCGAGCCCGGTGCGGGCATAGGAAACGATAACGGCTTCGCGCATATGTAATTCTCCCGAATGAATGCGATCCGGCGGTCTGCTTCTGATGCGGACGCCGAGTTATGATCGCGGCAACCTTTGCATCCCGCGGGGGAAATGGCTAGGGACGGACTGCGCCTGGGTCTCGTCCCAGCGCTCGAGGGATGCTGTCAATGACCCGAGCAAAACCCAATCGTTTCGGCGGTCTGGCGGCCGTACTGACCGCCGTGGGCCTCATGCTCGCCGCCTGCGGCGACCGTGGCGGCGACGAGCGTCCGCCCCAGCCTGGCGATGAGGCCGTGGCCCGGGTCGATGGCAGGACGGTCTGGGCCTCTGACGTCAAGCGCGAGGCCGTCGCCCAAGCCCTGATCGGCGAGGGCGAGCCCCTGGATATCTCGTCTGACCTGTTTCGGCGGGTGCTGGACGAGGTGATCGACCAGAAGCTGCTGGCCGCCGAGGCGCTCAAGCGCAATCTGGACGAGGATCCGGTCGCCCAACGCCGACTGGCCGCGGCCCGGGAGCGCATCCTTGGAGACATGCTTGTCGAGAATGTCGTTTCGAGCGCGGTGAACGAGAACGCCATTCGGGGCCTCTATCAGGAGCAGCTCAAGCTCGCCCGCCAGTCGGAGGAAATCCGCGCCCGTCAGATCCTGGTGGCCACCCAGGAGGAGGGCGAGGCCGTGAAGAGTCTGCTGTCCACGGGCGCCTCCTTCGAGGCCCTGGCCATGGAGCGCTCGACCGATGCGGCCACCCGCTTCAATGGCGGCGACCTCGGCTATTTCACCACCGACGTCATGCCCGAGGCCTACGAGGGCGCCCTGAAGGACGCCAAGACCGGCGATGTGGTGGGTCCCTTCGAGGTCGAGGGCGGCTTCGCCGTGGTCCGTATTGAGGACCGCCGCCTGGAGGAGCCCATCACCCTGGAGGCCGCGCGGCCCCAGATCATCCGCTTTCTGACCTATGATCAGGTCCGCGACCTGCTGGAGAAGCTGCGCGGTCGGGCCAAGGTCGAGACCCTGATCGGCGCCGCCCAGGACGTGCCCGGCGCGCCGGTCGAGCCGGCGGACGCCGCGCCGCCGCCGAAGACGCAGGCTCCATCAGCCAGCGCGCCCGCGACTAAGGCGCCTGTGGCCAAGACCCCGGAGGCCAAGTAGTGGCCCGCAAATCCCCCGACAAAACCAAGACCTCGGCGACCCCTGGTCCGGCTCCAGCGGCGAGGTCAGCGGTCCGGGCCACCGAAAGCGTCGGCGAAGTGATGGGCCAGAAGATCGAGCGCGCCCTTGATCCCCTGGCCAGCGCCATCAAGCGCGCGGCCTTGAAGCGCGCCGACAAGACCAGCCGCGCCCTGGAGGCGACGCCCCATGCGCCGAAACCGGCCAAGGGCGCCCTGCCCGTGTCCCCCCTGGTCGTGCCGTTCCCGGCCATGCCTCCGGTGGCCGGGGTGCGCCTGGCCACTGGCCAGGCCGGCTTCTACAAGCATGAGCGCGACGACCTCCTGGTCATGAGCTTTGATCCCGGAACCACGGCCGCCGGCGTCTTCACCCGCCACAAGGTGGGCTCGGCGCCCGTAGACTGGTGCCAGAAGCAGCTTGCCGCCACCAAGGGAACCGAAGTCCGCGCCCTTGTGGTCAACGCGGGCTGCGCCAATTCATTTACGGGCAAGCCCGGCGCCGACGCCGTGCGCCGGGTCGCCTCGGCGGTCGCCAAGCGCTTCGATTGCCGGCAACGGGACGTGATGGTGGCCTCCACAGGCGTCATCGGCGTGCTCCTCGACGACGCCAAGATCACCCAGCGCCTGCCCGAGGTGGAACAGAAGTTGACGCCGGACGGCTGGGCCGCCGCCGCCCGGGCGATCATGACCACCGACACCTTTCCCAAGGGGGCGACGGCTGAGGCCATGATCGATGGGACTCCGGTCCGCATCGCCGGCATCTGCAAGGGCTCGGGCATGATCGCGCCGGACATGGCGACCATGCTTGCCTTCGTGGCCACCGACGCGGCCATTTCCGCACCGGCCCTGCAGAGCCTGGTGAACCTCTATGTGCGCACCACCTTCAATTGCGTGACGGTGGACGGCGACCGTTCGACCAACGACACCCTGATGCTGTTCGCCACCGGCCAATCGGGCGCGCCGAAGATCACTCGGGCCGGCGACAAGCGGCTGGCCGACTTCCGCGAAAAGCTCGAGGGGGTGCTCCTCGACCTGGCCCTGCAACTGGTGCGGGACGGGGAGGGGGCGACGAAGTTCGTCAAGATCACGGTGGCCGGCGCCGAGAACCCGGTCTCCGCCCGCAAGATCGCCCGCACGGTCGCCGAAAGCCCGCTGGTCAAAACCGCCTTCGCCGGCGAGGACGCCAACTGGGGGCGGATCGTCATGGCCGTCGGTCGGGCCGACGAGCCAGTGAACCGCGATGAGCTGTCGGTGCGGTTTGGCGAGCACTGGGCCGCCCAGGATGGCCTGATCTCGCCCACCTATGACGAGGCCAAGATGAGCGCCTACATGAAGCGCCAGGAGCTTGAGGTCTTCATCGACGTGGGCGTGGGCAAGGCCAGCGCCAGCATGTGGACCTGCGACCTGACCAAGCAGTACGTGGCGATCAACGGCGACTACCGGTCCTGATCGATCAGGACCGGCGGGTCAGGGCCTCGCGCAGGGCCTTTTCCGAATAGGGCTTGCTGATAATGGTGACCCCGGAGAGCTGTTCAGGCAGGTCGGCCTGATCGCCAAATCCGGTGCCGAAGGCGAAGGGGATCGCCTCGGCCTTTAGCCGTTCAGCCACCGGCAGGCTGGTCTCATCCCCCAGATTGAGGTCGAGGAAGGCGAAGTCCGGGCGAGCCGCATCGATGGCCTCAAGCGCCGCGCCGACGGTGGAGGCCAGGCTCACCTGACCGGCGCCGAGCTTCAGCAGCACGCCCTCGAGGTCGAGGGCGATGATCATATTGTCCTCGACCACCAGCACATGCTCGGGTCCTGCGATGCGGCCATCGGGGGCCGGCGCCCCGGCCCGGTCCGTGGCGGCCGGGGCGCCCTCGACCACAAAGCGTCCTGGGACCCGCAGGGCCACCTGCAGGCCGGCCGGGTCGAAGACCACCTCCGCCTCGCCCCCCAGGTCGTGGGGGATCGAACGCTCGATGATGGTGGAGCCGAACCCGCGTCGGGTGGGGACGTGGACCGCGGGCCCGCCTTCCTCGCGCCAGGCGAAATCAAGGGCGCCCGAGGCGTCGGTGCTCCAGTTCACATGGACTTGGCCGCGGCTGTCGCACAGGGCGCCGTACTTGGCCGAATTGGTCACCAGTTCGTGGACCACCAGGGACAGGGTCGAGAAGGCCTGGGGTTCGATCAGCACCTCAGGGCCTGAGAGGATCAGCCGGTCGGCCCTGGACGCCAGATAGGCCTCGGCCTCGCCACGGATCAACTCGCGCAGGGCGCCGGGACCCCAGTGCTGCTGGGTGATCTGGTCATGGGCCCGGGCCAGGGCCTGCACCCGACCCGACACCACATCGAAGAACTCCTGGACGTTGGTCGCCCCGTCACGGCTCTGGGAGATCAGGCCGCGGATCAGGCCCAGGATGTTGCGCACCCGGTGGTTCAGCTCGGCGATCAGCACTTCCTGCCGGTGCCGGGCCTTGCCGCGCTCGGCGTTGGCGAGGTCCGTCAGCCGCATGACCACCTCCAGCAGGGTCAGGCGCAGGCTGTCCACCGCCGCCAGTTCCGAGGCCGACCAGGGCCGCGACTGACCGCGGACGGTCTCCTTCCAGGTCTCGAAGCTCTGGCGGGGAGTCAGGCGGGCGCCGAGGGGTCCGACGGTGACGGCCTTGTTCGGATCACCGGCCCAGGCCACTTCGCGGACGATCTCCGCCCGCTGGAAGATCAGGTAGTCCCCAGGCTCCCGCGACAGGGGCACGGCGATGACGCCGGCCGCCTCGGGCCAGTCCTTGGCCTCGGGCAGGTGGGCGCCGAGCTGGTGGGTGTGGAACACCCCTTGGGCGGTCCGGGCGTCGAGGAAGTCCGTCAGGGTCTTCAGACGGTCCGGCGACAGGCTGGCGCCATGGGTGGCGGTCTGCCCCCCCATATGGACGACCACGCCCTCGCAACCGGCCAGGGCGCAGAGTTCGCCCATGAAGGGCGTCAGGCTTTCGGGACCGGACGCGGTGGCCACGGAGCTGACCAGTCGGTCATGCAGGTTGCGCGCCCGCTCCACGTGGCGGGCCTCGGTGGCCTGCTCGCGGCTTTCCAGCATGTAGGAGAAGATCTGCCCGAAGAGTTCAGCCGCGGTGCGCCGCTCATAGGACACATGATGCGGCCCATAGTGGTGGCAGGCGAACAGGCCCCACAGCTTGCCTTGCCGCAGGATCGAGATGGAGAGGGAGGCGCCCACCCCCATGTTGCGCAGATATTCGATGTGGATCGGCGAGACGGCCCGCAGCATCGACATGGACAGGTCCAGCGGCCCGCCGCTGGGGCCAAGCGCCGGGCGGACCTTCGGCGTCTCGGCGTTGATGTCGGCGATGATGCGCAGCCAGCTGCGCTCGTAAAGGGCGCGGGCCTGCTGCGGGATGTCCGAGGCCGGATAGCGCTGGCCGAGGAATGAGCCGATCCCCGGGCGTACGGATTCGGCCACCACCTCGCCTGCCCCGTCCTGGTCAAAGCGATAGACCATGACCCGGTCGAATTCGGTGAGCGCGCGGACCTGGCGGGCGGCCTCATGGACGATGTCTTCCATCGTCTTCCGCTCGGCCACCCGATTGGCCATGGAGCGCACGGCGGATGCGGCCTCCAGAGAGGATTCGGCCCGGCTGGGCTCAGCCTCGATGACCAGCAGGTCGCCGGAATAGTGAACCGCTATGTCGAAGGGCTCGCCGCCGGCTCGCAGGGGCAGGTTGAACACCCGCTCCACCGAGTCGGCCCCGCGCATGATCTGCAGGCGACCGCGGATCTCGTGCACCGCATGGCCGTCGAGCACCTCGGTGAGCGACTGACCGATCAGGTCCTCAGCCGCATTGCCCAGAAAGGCCTGGGCGTTGTCCGAGGCGTGCGCCACCATCCATTGCCCCGTCACCGCCAGCAGAAAGCCGAACGGCTGAATCTGGCCCAGCAGATGGATGGGCTCGCGATCGCAATTGGTCAGGTCGACATCGGACAAGGCCGCGAACTCGATCTCATTTTCGGGGGCGGGGAGACGCGAGAACGGGGCTGCGTCGGCGGGAGCTTCACCGGGCATGCAATAGCAAAGACGCTCGCGAGTCTGTCGGGTAGCGGACCATTTCGGTCGATTGGCCGGCCCGGTCCGATCGGCTATGGCGCGGGCGTTGTGGCGTCTCTGAACGCCGTCTCGAAGGCGCCGAAGACCTGCCGGGCGCCATGCACGGCCGCCTCTGTCTGGGATGCGTCCAGGCTCTTTTCGTCCAGCCACTCGACAAAGCTGCGCCAGAGCGACAGGCCCTGACCGTGGGCGAGATAGGCGTCGGGGGCAGTGGGCTGCGCCTCGGCGAGCCGGCGGCGCAGGATCGCCCCGCCCAGGCGTGAGCCCTCCAGAACATACAGGGCGCCCAGGCGCGTCGCCCGGTCAGGAAGGTCGACGGTGCTTGCGGCCGGGGGCGAGGCCAGGCCCAGGGCCGCCAGATCAGCGGCCAGGGCCGGCGCGCGGCGCCGTTGCGGCCAAGCCGGCGGCAGGTGTTCGGCCGGTGCGGCGTCCAGAGCCTGTTCGATGCCGGGCAGCACCGCGGCGTGGGCCTGCAGAAAGGCCTGGTAGTCCTTGGAACGGGTGAGATCGAAGGCGCCGCCGAGTTGGTCGACGCGGTCGTGATCCTGGCGCGTTGCGGCGCGCAGGGTGGTTCTGAGAGTCATGGAGGGGTCGTAGGTCCTGTCGATATCCAGGACCCAACGCACGAGCGACGAACAAGTCGTCGCTCGTGGATGGATCAGGCCGATCTAGTCGATCGGGCTCCAGGCCTTGGCTGCGCCTTCGCGCTTGGGACCACGGAAGCGATCGCCGCCGCCGCCGCCGCCGCCGGCGCCGGCCTTGGCCGCCTGGGCGGGTTTGGCGCCGTCACGACGGGGCTGACCGCCGCCACGGCCTTCGCCGCCACGGTTCTGGTCAGGCCGACGACCGCGGGTCTGGCGCAGGGCGGCGGGCACGTCATTGCGCGGATCGCGCGAGCGACCCGAGGGCAGACGGGGCTCTTCCGGCGTGACGTCGGCGATGGCCTTGGTCATCAGGGCCAGGCCCTTGTCGTTGCGACGGTCGAAGGACGGGATGGTCTGTCGCGTCACCTTCTGGATGTCGCGGAGCAGATTGCGTTCGTCATCGGCGCAGAAGGCGATGGCCGAGCCGTCGGCGCCGGCCCGGGCCGTACGGCCGATCCGGTGCACATAGGCCTCCGGCACGTTGGGCAGTTCGTACTGCACCACGTGGCTGACGGCGTCGACATCGATGCCGCGGGCGGCGATGTCGGTGGCCACCAGGGCGCGAATCTTGCCGGCCTTGAAGTCAGCCAGCGCCCGCTCGCGTTGGCCCTGGCTCTTGTCGCCGTGGATGGCCGAGGCTTCCACGCCGCCCTGTTCCAGGCTCTTGGCCACCCGGTCAGCGCCGCGCTTGGTGCGGGTGAAGACGATGACACGCTTGAAGTCCTTCTCGGCGAACAGCTCGGCCAGCAGGGCGCGCTTGCGGGTCTGTTCGACGAACAGCACCTTCTGGGTGATGCGCTCGACGGTGGTGGCCTGCGGGGTCACCGAAACCTTGAGCGGATCCTTCAGGAGTTCGCCGGCCAGCTTGCCGATCTCGGTCGGCATGGTGGCCGAGAAGAACAGGTTCTGCCGCTGGGCGGGGATGTGCTTCACGATGCGGCGGATGGGCAGGATAAAGCCCATGTCCAGCATCTGGTCGGCTTCATCGAGGACGAAGGTCTCGACGCCCTGCAGGGTCACGGTCTTCTCGCCCAGATGGTCGATCAGACGGCCCGGGGTGGCGACGAGCACGTCGACGCCCGGCGCCATGGCGCGCATCTGGCCGCCATACTTCACGCCGCCGAAGATCACGGTGACGGTCAGGCCGAGGTGCTGGCCATAGGTGCGGAAGCTCTCGGCGATCTGGGTGGCCAGTTCGCGGGTCGGCGACAGGACGAGCACCCGGCAGCCGCGACGGGGCGCGGGCTTGGGGTCGGCCGCCAGGCGGTGCAGGATCGGCAGGGCGAAGGCGGCGGTCTTGCCGGTGCCGGTCTGGGCGATGCCCAGGATGTCACGGCCGGAGAGCACGCCCGGAATGGCCTTGGCCTGGATCGGGGTCGGGGTCTCATAGCCTTGGTCGGCCAGGGCCTTCAGAAGAGGTTTGGCCAGGCCGAGTTCAGAAAATTGGGTCAAGTGACTTACAGTCTTTCGGAGTGCGCCGAACGCGGCCGCTTGCTCTGCAAGGGTCGCTGGACGCGGGTCAGTTTGGGGAAAGCCCCCGCGTGGCGGGGCGATCTATGCGATCTCTTAGGGCGCTCAACAGGCCGAACCCCCATTTTCAGGAGGCCCTCACGCGGGCTGGAGCACCGATAGCGCCAATCAGGGCGCGAGGCGTACATCGTCTTTCGCAGGTGCGAAGTCAACCCATAGGAGACGGGCGGCTCCATCGACCGCCTGATTGTTCAGTCCTGTTGCATTCCTGGCTCAGGGCGGGAATGGAGAGGCATGACGGAAAAGCCAATGCTCCTGGTCGCCGCCGCGGCCCTGATTGACACCGACGGCCGCGTGCTGATCTGCCAGCGCCCAGAGGGCAAGCAGCTGGCCGGCCTCTGGGAGTTTCCCGGCGGCAAGGTGGAGGTCGGTGAGACGCCGGAAGCCTGCCTGATCCGCGAGCTGGACGAGGAGCTGGGCATCCAGGTGACCCACGCCTGCCTGGCGCCCTTTGTATTCGCGAGCCACGGTTATGAGTCCTTTCACCTGCTGATGCCACTCTACCTCTGCCGGCGCTGGAGCGGGTTCGTCACCGCGAAAGAACACAAGGCCCTCGCATGGGTGAAGCCAAACGAGCTCAGGAACTATCCGATGCCACCGGCCGACGCGCCGCTGGCAGCCTGGCTGCGCGATCTGGTCTGAGGCGCTTTACGCGGGACCGGTCAGGCGCGACGGCGATCGAATACGCCCTGCTGGCCTCCCTGCTCGGCCTCGTCATCATCACCGCCGCCGGCGCCCTGCGCGCCCAGATCTACGAACTGTTGATCAGCGTCGCCGACGCCCTGGGCTGAGGGCTGTTCAGTCCTCCCCCCGCGGCAGCGGGTTCTCCTCCACGCCTAAGGCGTCGGCCAGTCGCATCTTGGCCGAGCCGGGCTTCAAGGGCTGCTGCTGGCTGGCGTGGGGCGCCCAGCCGGTAAGGGTGAGGATCTCGAAGGTGGCCGGGATACGGCCGTCGGCCTCGCCGAACCGCTCCTGATAGAGCTCGAAGGTCCGGGCCAGCACCTGCCGGGTCAGGGCCCGGGGGTGGCGATCGGCCAGGGCGTTGGTCTCCCCCATCTGGCGCAGGTCGGCCATCAGCTTGAGCGGATGGGCGTAGCGCACGGTCACCCGGTCTACATCGGCCACCGGCAGGGCGAAGCCCGCCCGCTGCAGCAGGCCCGCGGCGTCAGAGGCGTCGGCGAAGGGAGAGATGCGGCTGCCGGCCCCGCCGGTCAGCTCGGCCTCGGCGTCGATCAGCGAACGGCGCAGCTCAAACAGGGTCGAACCGCCTAAGAAGGCGCCGATGAACAGGCCGTCTGGCCGCAGGGCCCGCCTGATCTGGATGAGCGCGCCGACCACATCATTGGTCCAGTGCAGGCTGAGCGTCGAGACCACCAGGTCGAGGCTGGCCGGGGCGAAGGGCAGATGCTCCTCATCGACCACGACCCGGGGGCCGGGGCGGCCGGCCAGCATGGCGGCGGCATAGTCGGACTCGATCACCGCGCCGATGCGCGGACGGGCGTCGCTTTGCGCCAACGCCTCGGCGAAGGCGCCCCGCCGCGCCGAAAGATCGACGGCCGTGGGGAAGTCGCGCATGATCGCTTCGAGCCGCTCCACCGCATCCTGGGCGGCGCGGCGGTGGAGGAAGTCGGCCTGGCGAAAGCCCTGGGCCGCGCGGGCGAGGCGCCGGCGCACCAGGGCGCGGTCGAACAGTCTGGGGGGAGCAGGTGACATGAGCCTGCAAGATGGCCTGTCGGGCCGCGTCTGGAAACCGGGGCTGCGGCTGAAATCGGCCGGACGCGGCCTGCTCGACCTCGTCTTTCCACCACTCGCCCTGGATACGGGGCCAAGGCCCCTCTCGCCGGGCCTGTCGGCGCAGGCCTGGATGAAGATCACCTTCATCGATGGGCCGGTCTGCGACGGCTGCGGCGCGCCGTTCGAATACGTCCTGGGTCCCGGCGCGCGGTGCGTGGCCTGTGAGGCCCGGCCACGGGCCTTTTCCCGGGCGAGGGCGGCCTGTCTCTATGACGAGACCTCCCGCGATCCAATCCTGCAGTTCAAGCATGCCGACCGCCAGGACCTGGCGCCGCTGTTCGCCCGCTGGATTTCGCGGGCCGCCGACCAGCTGGTGGAGGAGGCCGACGCCATCGCGCCGGTGCCCCTCCACCGGGGCCGGCTGTTCACCCGCCGGTTCAACCAGGCGGCCGAGATCGCCCGGGGGCTGGCCCGCCTGCGGGGACGGACCTATCTGCCCGACTCTCTGGTCCGTCGGCGGGCCACCGAGAGCCAGGGGGGGAAGTCCGGCTCGGGCCGCCAGCGCAATGTGGCCGGGGCCTTCCATGTGCCGCCGGAGCGGACCCGTCAGGTGGCCGGGCGCAACATCCTGCTGGTCGACGACGTTCTGACCACAGGCGCCACCGCCCAAGGCTGCGCGCGGGCCCTGCTCGCCGCAGGCGCAGCGCGCGTCGATCTCGCCGTGGTCGCGCGGGTGAAAGCCGCGGCCACTCCCTGATGATCTGCGGCCCTACGGCGCAGGTCTGGACATTTCGACCAGGACGTCCCTTATCGCCGACATGCCAAACGTCACCCTCTACACCAAGCCCTATTGCCCCTACTGCGTGCGCGCCATGGCGCTGCTCGAGAAGAAGGGCGTCGAATTCACTGAGATCGAGGCGGCCTTCGATCCAGAAAAGCGGCAGGAAATGAACCGGCGGTCGGGCCGGAACACCTTTCCGCAGATCTTCATCGGCGATCGCCATATCGGCGGTTGCGACGACATGATGGACCTGGAGCGTTCGGGCGAGCTCGACGCGCTGCTGGGTCAAGACTGAGCCGGTGAGCGCCAGCCCCGTGACCCTCCGCGTCGCCCTCATCCAGACCCGGACGCCGGCCAGCCACGCCGCGGCCCTTGATCACGTGGCGCCCCTCATCAGCCGCGCCGCTCAAGGGGGCGCCCGGCTGATCCTCACGCCGGAGGGGACCAATATTCTGCAGAAGGACCGGGAAGTCCTGCTGCCGCAGCTGACCTCCCTGGAGGACGATCCTGTGGTGCAGGGTATGCGGCAGGCGGCGCGGACCCTGGGAGTCAGTCTGCTGGTCGGCTCGGCCCTGGTGCGCCGGGAGGACGGCCAGGCGGCCAATCGCAGCGCCCTGATCACCCCGCAGGGTGAGATCGCGGCCACCTACGACAAGCTGCACATGTTCGACGTGGACCTGCCCACCGGCGAGACCGCCCGGGAATCGGCGACCTATGCGCCCGGCGACCGGGCCGTGGTCGCCGCAGCCGAGGGCGCAGTGCTGGGCCTGACCATCTGCTACGACATCCGCTTCCCCGCCCTGCACCGGGCGTTGGCCTTGGCGGGGGCCCAGATTCTGACCGTTCCAGCGGCCTTCACCCGGCCGACCGGCGCGGCCCATTGGGAGGTGCTGCTGCGGGCCCGGGCGATCGAGACCGGCAGTTTCGTCCTGGCGCCGGCCCAGGGCGGTTTCCATGAGGATGGACGGGGCACCTATGGCCGCACCCTGGCGATCGCGCCCTGGGGCGAGGTGCTGGGCAAGCTCGACCACGACGAGCCTGGGGTCCTGTTCGCTGATCTGGACCTTGGCCTGGTGGCCAAGTCGCGTCAGGCCATCCCGGCCTTGGCCAACGCCCAGCCCTTTTCCGGGCCGGTCCCGTTGCCATGATCCGCTACGCCCTGGCCTGCGAGCATGGACATGAGTTCGAAGGCTGGTTCTCCGCCTCTACGGATTTTGATGACCAGAAGGGGCGCGGCCTGCTGGAATGTCCCATGTGCGGGACCCGTGAGGTGCGAAAGCAGATCATGGCCCCTGCGGTGGCCGGCACCAAGCGCAACAGCCCAGACCTCCCGCCCCAGGCCAGGGCGGTGATGATGGAGGCGCTGAGCAAGGTCCGTCGCCATGTGGAGGAGAACTTCGACAATGTCGGCGACGCCTTCGCTGCCGAGGCCCGCGCCATCCACGAGGGACGCTCCGAGGACCGGGGCATCTATGGCCAGGCCACGCCCCTTGAGGTGAAGGCCCTGGTGGAGGATGGCGTCCCCGTCGCCCCCATGCCGCCTGAGCCGCCCAAGAAGACCGAGGTCAACTGAGCGGCTCAGGCCGGTGAGGTGATCGTCTAGAAGGTCTTGCGAAGACCCAGGGACAGAATGGCGCCTTCGCCGCTCACGTCCCCCCGCAGGCGGGTCGTGGTCTGGGCGGGCGTGCCTTCATAGAAGACGGTGTCATGATTGACCCGGCTGTCTTCGAAACTGACATAGGAAACCGCCGCATCCATCAGCAGGCTGTCGGTCAGGCGCGCGGTGGCGCCGACGCCGTAGAGCCAGCGGTCCCCGTCTGGAACCCTGGCGCTGCGCAGGGCGTCCGGCGTCGGGGTCGGGTCGTACTGGGCTCCGGCCCGCAGGGTCAGTCGCGGATTGACCAGATAGTCCACCCCGACACCCCCGGTGGTGACATCATTGTAGCGCTGGGGAAGGGTCTGGTTGACGCTGGGCGATGTCACACTGATGGCGTCGAATTCACTCCAGCCGATGCGATTGATCTGGGCGTTGAGGGCCAGCCGCTCTGTGGCCTGCCAGCGGGCGCCCAGGGTCGCGATCCAGGGGGTCGAAAAATTGGCCGAGCCGCCCGTGTCGGTGTTGAACGGAGCCAGCGGACCCGCCAGTCCGACGACCCGGACGTCGCCCTCAAGGTCATGCTCGATAGCTGAGCGATAACTGGCGCCGAGGGTGAGGGTGTCCAGGTGCGCCTGGGCGCCCACGGTCCAGCCGAAGTCCCAGCCTTCGCCTTTCAGCTGAGAAACCCCGTCTGGGGCGCCCGGCGCCAGGTTCGGATAGGCGGTCGATAGGGTGGCTTGGGTGTACTGGGCGCTGACGCCGGCCCCCAGGTCGAGCCAATCGGTGACCTGCATGGCCCCGGTCAGCTGCACGTCGGCGGTGGTCAAGCCCGACTCCAGGCCATCATAGCGGGCCCAGGCGTTGTCCCGATACTCGGTGGTGAAGTTGTAGGGGGCGGCGACTGACAGGCCCAGCGCGAAGCGTTCGCCCACCGGCGTAGCGATGGCGAAATTCGGAGCGACCCCGTTCTGGATCGGATTGAAGGCCCGAGGCTCCCCCTGCACCGGCGCGGTCACGCCGCCGGGATAGGTGATGGTCGATCCATCATTGTTGATCTGGGCGTCCACGAACACCGCATGCGCGCCCACATAGACTTCACGAGGCGAGCGGGCGATGGCGGCGGGATTCCACCACAGGGACGACACGCCGGTGTCGGCCGTCTCACCGGTATAGGCGCGCCCAGCGCCACGCACCGACTGTTCCTGGAGATAGAAGCCGCCGGCCGCCGCCGGACCCGCCAGCCCTGTGGCGCCCAACAGCGCCAATACCAGTGCCTTTTTCATCAGAGAACCTCCACGCATCACACCCTGGTCGGCGCCGGCGGCGCCACTGAACCGAAGGGAAGGCGAGGGGGGCTGATTGGTTTC
>NZ_JAUSBZ010000118.1 GCF_030651755.1 Phenylobacterium sp.
AGGACGATCAGACGCGGTCCTGACCGCCATTCGCCGCAGCCTTTGCAAAAGGCTCGGCGCTCGCCTTGGCGCACGGGGGTCTGAGTCGCTATATTGATATGGAATTGAGGGGTGGCGACGCGGTCGCCAATGGCCGCTCAGCATAGGAGTTTCGCCTTATGGGCTCGTTCTCGATCTGGCACTGGCTGATCGTTCTGGTGGTGTTCGCCCTTCTGTTTGGCGGTCGCGGCAAGATTTCGTCGGTCATGGGCGACGCCGCCAAGGGCATTCGCGCCTTCCGCGACGGCCTGAAGAACGACGATGTCGAAGACACCAAGCCCGAGGTGGTCAAGACCATCCCGGAGCGGGAAAAGGACGAGGTCCGCAACTGATCGCGACTGGAGTCGGACCCTCCGGCGCCAATACCCGCCCATTGTCGGTCCTGACGCCAGGCGTCGGGCGCCGGCCATATTCTCCTGGTCTGACAAGACCCTAGGCGAGAACGGTCATGCTTCCCGATATCGGCGCAGGAGAGCTCCTGCTCATCGGCATCATCGCCCTGGTGGTGGTGGGTCCCAAGGACCTGCCGATGCTCATGCGGCGGCTGGGCCAGTTCACGGCGCGCCTGCGGGGCATGGCGGCGGAGTTCCGCGCCAGCTTTGACGAGATGGGCCGCCAGTCCGAGCTGGACGATCTGCGCAAGGAGGTCGAGGCCCTGCGCAGCGGAAAGCTGCTCGACGACGAGATGGGCCGCACCGACGCCCAGGCCGTCATGCGTGAAATCGAGACCGGCCTGTCCTCTGGGGATGTGCAGATGCATCCCCCCATGGGCGTAGGGCCCTATGCGGGCAGCCAGTCCCTGAGCGAACCCACGCCAGACGCGGCGGTGGCTGCGACCAAGCCCGAACCCCCGACGCTCAAGACGCCTGCCCCCAGGGAGCCCAAGGCGCCCAAGACCTCAAAGGCGACGAGCGAACCGACCGTCGCAAAGGCCAGCAAACCCAAGTCATCGACGACGGCGTCCGCCAAGCCTCGGGTCAGCCGGGCTAAGCCCGCGGGAGACAAGGCGTGAGCAACATCGAGGACGAAGACGAGCGGGAGATCGAGTCTTCCCGCGCCCCGCTGCTCGACCACTTGGTCGAGCTGCGCAAACGCCTGGTCATCTGCATCGTCGCCTTCGGCGCAGGTTTTGTCCTGTGCTTCGCCTTCGCCGAGCCGATCTATATCTTCCTGCTGCACCCCTTCGAGGTGGCCGCGCGGCTGATGGCCGCCGAAACCGCCGGCGGCGGACACGGCCCCTTCGCCATGATGTCGGCCATGGCCGGCTTCACCGAGGCGCCGGAAGGCGGCGAGCGGCTGCGGCTGGTGTTCACCGCGCCCCTGGAGTTCTTTTTCACCAAGCTGAAGCTGGCGGCCTTTGGCGCGGTGATCGTCACCTTCCCGGTCCTGGCCTGGCAGGTTTACGCCTTCGTGGCGCCGGGGCTCTACAAGCGCGAGCGTCGGGCCTTCCTGCCGTTTCTGGCGGCCGCGCCGGGGCTCTTCCTGCTGGGATCAGCCCTGGTCTACTACATGATCCTGCCCTTCGTTCTCTGGTTCTCCCTGTCCCAGCAGATCATCGGCGACGCGGCGGTGACCGTGGAACTGCTGCCCAAGGTCTCGGACTATCTGACCCTGGTCACGACCCTGTTGCTGGCCTTTGGCCTGTGCTTCCAGCTGCCGGTGGTCCTCACCCTGCTGGCCCTGACCGGCATCGTGAACGCCGAGATGCTGCGGACCGGCCGCCGATACGCCATTCTCGGGGTGTTCATCGTCGCAGCCATCGTCACCCCGCCCGATCCGATCAGCCAGCTCTCCTTGGCGATCCCGATCATCCTGCTCTACGAGATCTCGATCTGGTGCGTCCGGCTGATGGAACGCCGCCGCAAGCGCGAAGATGAGGCCCAGGGCAGCGATGTCATCCCCATCTAGCGGCGTCCTGGCCGGCGCGGGGCTTGGCCCCATGGCCGACGCGCTCTAGAGAAGGCCGCTCACCACAAGAAGACCGCCGGCGCCATGCACGACATCAAGGCCATTCGCGATAATCCCGACCTCTATGAGCAGGCCTGGAGTGCGAAGGGCCGGTCCGGCGTCGCCGCCGAGGCCCTGACCCTGGACGCCGCCCTGCGCGCGGCCCAGACCGCCCTGCAGGAGGCCCAGAGCCGCCGCAACGACCTCTCCAAGCAGATCGGCCAGGCCAAGGGCCGCAAGGACGAGGCTGAGGCCAGCCGTCTGATGGCCGAGGTCGAGACCTTGAAAGGCGTGCTGGAAACCCAAGGGGCGGTGGAGCGCGAGACCGGCGAAGCCCTGCGCGACCTGCTGGCCGGCCTGCCCAACCTGCCGGCGCCCGACGTGCCCCCCGGCGCTGACGAGGACGACAACCAGGAGGTCCGCCGCTGGGGCGACCCCTTCGCCATCGCCTCACCCAAGGACCATGTGGATCTGGGCGAGACCCTGGGCCTGATGGACTTCGAGGCCGCCGCCCGCATGAGCGGCTCGCGCTTCGTCGTGCTGAAGGGCCAGCTCGCCCGGCTGGAACGGGCGCTCGGCCAGTTCATGCTCGACCTCCAGACCCGCGAACATGGCTATCTGGAAGTCTCCCCGCCGCTGCTGGTGCGCGATGAGGCGGTGTTCGGCACCGGCCAGCTGCCCAAGTTCGCCGAGGACCTGTTCCACACCGAGGACGGCCGCTGGCTGATCCCGACCGCTGAGGTCTCCCTGACCAACATCGTGCGTGACCAGATCACGCCCACCGAAGAGCTACCGCTGCGGCTGACGGCGCTGACCCATTGTTTCCGGTCCGAGGCCGGGGCCTCGGGGCGCGACACCCGCGGGATGATCCGCCAGCACCAGTTCCAGAAGGTGGAGCTGGTCTCGATCACCACGCCCGACCAGTCGGACGCCGAGCATGAGCGGATGGTCGGTTGCGCCGAAGCCGTGCTGAAGGCCCTGGAGCTGCCCTTCCGCACCATGCTGCTGTGCACGGGCGACATGGGCTTTTCGGCCCGCAAGACCTATGACCTGGAAGTCTGGATCCCGTCGGAGGGGCGCTATCGCGAGATCAGCTCCTGCTCCAACTGCGGCGATTTCCAGGGTCGCCGGATGAACGCCCGGACCAAGGCCGCCGGCGACAAGGCGACGCGGTTTGTCCACACCTTGAACGGCTCGGGCCTGGCGGTCGGCCGCACCCTGGTGGCCATCCTGGAGAACTACCAGGACGAGAACGGCGCCATCGCCATTCCCCAGGCCCTGCATCCCTATATGGGCGGGCTGACCCGGATCGAGGCCGGCGCATGAGACTTCTGCTGACCAATGACGACGGCATCCATGCCGAGGGCCTCGCGGCCCTGGAGCGGATCGCCCGCCAGCTTTCGGACGACATCTGGATCGTCGCCCCGGAGTACGAGCAGTCCGGCGCGTCGCGGGCCCTGACCCTGTCGGAGCCGGTGCGGGTCCGAACCCTGGATGATCGCCGCTTCGCCGTCACCGGTACGCCCACCGACTGCGTGATGCTGG
>NZ_JAUSBZ010000120.1 GCF_030651755.1 Phenylobacterium sp.
AGGACGTTGAACACCTCCAGGCTCTCAGTGGTCCAGAAGGCGAAGCTGGCCTGGAGGACCAGCAGGCCAGTGAACAGGGCGACGCCGCCGGTGATGGTCCAGGCGAGCAGCAGGATCTTGTCCGGGGTCCAGGTCACGCCGACCACGGCGGCGCCGACGAAGAGGACCAGCAGGGCCTGGGCCAGGCGGCCGAAGCGGCTGAGGCGGAACTCGTAGCCCACCAGTTGCAGGGCCGGGGAGCGGGGGCGCAGCAGGATGCGGTCGAAGGCGCCGGTCTTGACGAACTCGTTGCCGAAGACGTCGAAGCCACGGGTGAAGAAGTCGGTCAGGGCGAAGCTGGTGGAGACCACCCCATAGAAGACGGCGATGTGCCCCAGGCCCCAGCCCTGGACCTGACCGAAGCGGTCGAACAGGGCCCAGGCCGCCAGCATGTCGATGATGGTGGTCAGGAAGGCGCCGATGCCCAGCATGATGGCCGAGCCGGGATATTGCAGCTGGCTGCGCAGGGAGGCGCCGAAATAGCGGAGGAGCAGGGCTGCGCTGTTCATCGTGCCTAGCCTCCCTGGACTTCCAGGCGGCGCATGACGCGGGCCATGGCCCAGCGGCCGAGAAGGATCAGCGCCACCGTCCAGAAGGCCTGCAGCCCGAGCCCCGCCAGGGCGCCGGTCCCGCTCAGCTGGCCGACATAGAGGCGCAGGGGAATGTCCATCATGCCGGCGAAGGGCTGGACCAGCAGGGCCGTCTGCGCCCAGTCCGGATAGAGGGCGAGCGGCAGAAGGTTGCCGGAGAAGACGATGATCAGGCTGTTGAACAGCACATTGATCCCCCGGTCGGTGAGGGTGGCGGCGACGATGATGTTGACGATCATCAGAAAGGCGGCCGACAGGGCCAGGGCGAGCGGCAGGGAGATGGCGAAGGCGGCGGCGGCGGCCAGGGTCGGCGGCGGCTTCCAGGCCCAGTCCGACAGGCCGATGAGCGGCAGGACAAGGCCGGCGCCTAGCAACATCAGGGCCGCCCGGGGCAGGGCCCGAGAGGCCATCCAGGCGGCTCCCCTGACGTACCAGAGGCTGTAGGTGTCCACCGGCCGCAGGCGGTCATAGGCCACTGAGCCCGTGCGCACCGACAGGGCGACCTCGGGATCGGCGCTCCAGGGGGTCAACGCCAAGAGCGCCTGGGCGAGCCAGGTGTAGGTGATGACCTGGACCAGCGTCATGGGGGAGGCCGCCGCCGCGCCGGGCGCCGCGGCGAAGAAGGCCGCGTAGATCATCACCTTGATGCCGCCCCACCAGCACTGGGTGGCGAAGCCGGCGATGGCCGCGGCGCGATACTGCAGCATCAACAGGAAGCGGCTGGAGAAGGCCGCGAGATAGGGGCGGGCGGCGTCCATGGGGCTCAGGCCTCGCCCGCGCCGTGCAGATCGTAGAAGCGGGCGATGACCTCTTCGATGGCCGGTTCCCCCACATGGATGTCGACCACCTCGTGGGCCGCGGCGAGGGCGGCGATCAGGGTTGGCGTGGGCGTGCGGGCCGGATCGAAGGCGAGCTCCAGGGTCTGGCCCTTGCGGCTGCGGACCTCGACGCCGGGGAGATTGAGGTCGGGCGCCGCATGGGCGAAGTCGACCACCAGACGCCGCTCGGCCAGGACATTGGCCCGCAGGGTCTCGAACGGGCTGTCGGCCAGGACCTGACCGTGGCCGATGACGATGACCCGCTCCGCCAGGGCCTCGATGTCGTGCATGTCGTGGGTGGTGAGCAGGACAGTGACGCCGCGCTCGCGGTTCAGGCGGCGGACCACTTCGCGCACGGCGAGCTTTGACGGCGCGTCCAGACCGATGGTCGGCTCGTCCAGGAACAGGATGTCGGGCTCGTGCAGCAGGGCCGCGGCGATCTCGGCACGCATCCGCTGGCCCAGCGACAGCTGTCGCACCGGCTGGTCCAGCACGCGCTCAAGGCGCAGCAGGGCGACAAGCTCATCGCGGTTGGCGCGGTAGCGGGCGGGCTCGACCCGGTAGATGTCGGCCAGCAGGTCAAAGCCTTCGGAGACCGGCAGGTCCCACCAGAGCTGGGTGCGCTGGCCAAACACCACGCCAATCCGGGAGACGTGGGCGATACGGTCGGTGAAGGGGACGCGGCCGTTGACCTGCACCAGCCCAGCGTCGGGTTTCAGGATGCCCGACAGGATCTTGATGGTGGTGGACTTGCCCGCCCCGTTGGGACCGATGAAGCCCAGCAGTTCGCCCGCCTCCAGGGAAAAGGAGACGTCGCGCAGGGCCTGGACCGTGCGGTGGCGGCGATGGACCAGACCCTTGACCGCGCCCAGCAGGCCGGGATCGCGCTCTGCGACGCGATAGGTCTTGGCCAAGTCCTCGACGAGGATCTGTGGCATGGGCGGGCGCCCGTGATGAAAATGAGAAGGAGGCGGACCCTAGAGGGCGACGCACCCTGTGGCAATGGCGCAGCTCCCCTACACGCAAAACGCGAAAAGAAAGGTGCGATGACGCATCCGTGAAGCCGGTTGGCGCGTAACCCTTTCAGCCGTCGCGCCGATCGCGGCCGCGACTGAACTCCGAGGGACTGTCCATGACCGATCCGAAATTCCGCATTCTCGCCGGCGCTTCTGCGCTGGTTCTCGCCCTGACCCTGTCGGCCTGCTCGCAGCCTCAAGACACCGCCGCTGCGCCAGAAGCCGAGCCGATGGCGGCGGCCGAACCGGCCATGGCCCAGACCAATATCGTCGCCGGGGCCCAGGCGTCTCCTGACCACACCACCCTGGTCGCCGCCGTCCAGGCCGCTGATCTGGTCGACACCCTGTCGGGTCCGGGGCCGTTCACGGTCTTCGCGCCCACCAATGCGGCCTTTGAAAAGCTCCCCGCCGGCACGGTGGACAGCCTGTTGCAGCCGGCCGCCAAGGACCAGCTGACCTCGGTGCTGACCTATCATGTGGTGGCTGGCGAGTTGATGGCCGCCGACGTGCTGGCCGCGATCGAAGCTGGCGGCGGTACGGCGACCCTGACCACCGTCCAGGGCGGCGAGCTGAAGGCCTCGGTGGTCAATGGCGCAGTCCAGCTGACCGACGCCCAGGGCAATACGTCCATGGTGACCGCCACCGATCTCGACCAGTCCAATGGCGTGATCCACGTGATCGACACTGTGATCATGCCGGCCGCCTAGAGCCTGATGCGATCAGACGGAACCGTCTGATCGTTGAATCAGGCTCTAAACTCTAAGTCATGAGCACGTTCCGATAACCGGTTCCCACTTATCGGAACGCGCTCTAAGACGGCGCGACGCACCACAGATCAGGGCCCCCGCACATTGCGGGGGCCCTTTTTCATGGTCGGACTATTCGGGGTCGAACTATTCGGCCGGCCGGGGCGCGACCGGCGGGACCAGGGGCTCGGCCACATCGATGGCGGCGGACGTGGCCATGGCCTGCGGCGCGAGGGTGGCGGCGCGGCGCTCGGCCAGGGCGGCCTTGGTGGTCTCATAGCTCGCCCGGGTGATCTTGTAGCGGGCGTAGAAGAAGACGGCGATGAAGCCGGGAATGCCCGCCAGCACGCCATCCCACAGCGCCAGATCCCAGATCACCTGGGCCGGCACCTCGCCGACCTGGGCGCGGACGGGGAAGGAGATCAGGGTCAGGACGAAGCCGGCCAGGGCCGCGCCGATAGCCTGATCGACCTTGGCGAACAGGGCGCGGGTGGAATAGAGCACCCCTTCCTGGCGCAGGCCGAACTTCAATTCGTTTTCGTCGGCGATATCGGCGAGCGCCGACATGATGCTGATCGACAGGACGCTGGCCGCCCCATAGCTCAGCACCGAAAACGCGATGAGAATGGCCAGCAGGTTCGGCGTCTCGGTGGTCAGCATGCCGGCGAAGCCCATGAGGATCGGGACGGACGGCGCCAGCGCATAGACGATGGCCGAGACGATGATGGTCGCCTTCTTGTCGAACTTCCCATGCAGGGCCGCGGCGAACAGGAAGGCCGACAGGTAGCCGGCGAAGGAGCCGATGACGAAGAAGCGGATCTGCTCCGACCCCAGGCCCCAGTAATAGGTGTTGGTATAGAGGTGCAGGCCGCCGCGCAGGCCGATCATCATGCTGAGGAAGAAGTAGGCGATCAGCAGCCAGACATAGTTGATGTTGTTGAAGGCCTTGCCCATGTCCTTGAAGAACTCAAGGGGGCTGTACTTCGGCAGGTTTTCCGCGGGCTTGGGCAGGAGGGGGATACGGTCGCGGGTGAACCAGGCCGAGGCCGCCAGCAGGGCGAGCGCGATGCCCCCCATGATCACCGAGAAGGCGCCATAGGGCTCTGGATTGAGCAGGCCGCGGGGATATTCCGGCGTCGCCTTGAAGAAGTAGCTGAGCGCGATCCAGGTAGTGGCCGCCGCGCCGGCCCAGGTGAAGAAGCTGTTGTAGGCCATCACCTTGGAGCGCTCGGTATAGTCGCGACTGAGCTCGCTGCCCAAGGCCATATGTGGCGTGTGATAGAAGGTCATCGACTGGCGCAGCATGACGACGGTCACGGCGAACCAGGAGAACAGGGCCCAGGTGCCCAGGCCGTCCGGCGGGTTGAACACCGCCCACAGGGACAGGACGATGGGGATGGGGGCGAAGAACATGTAGATGTGGCGCCGGCCCCAGCGCGACTTGGTGCGGTCGGAGATCGAGCCCACCAGGGGATCGGAAATCCCGTCGAGGAACAGGCTGGCGGAGATGGCGAGACCCGCCAGGTGCGCCTCCAGCCCCAGGACCTGATTGTAATAGAGCATGGCGTAG
>NZ_JAUSBZ010000123.1 GCF_030651755.1 Phenylobacterium sp.
GGGACGGGGCGGCAGGTCAAGGGTGGGGGCGTCCCACCGTCTGAGTTGGGCTCGTTGCCGAAGTTCGGAATGTCCACTCTGCGGCATGGCGGTGGCCGCGCGTCAGAGGCGCTGCGCAACGGCCGGGCTGGGCTCAAAGCCGCGGCCGCGAGGTCGGCTTCGGGGCTATGGACTATTGCCGGGCGGAGACAACTGGGACGGGTTCCTAGCTGACTTTCCGAAGTGCGGCTTTGCAGCTGTGGTTCAAGCCTCCAGGGGCAGGCTGCACCACTCACATGCGCTCCATCAGACCGTGCGCTCGCCGCGCCGGAGCTAGCCGAACAAAATGGAGCGTTGTGCATACCTCTTACAACTCTCAGCGGTCCTCACGACCTAGACGCTTCAAGAGGGTGCGTGCTACCTTCGACGAAGGCTTACAGGCCAGACTTGTTGTCGCGCTATTGCGGCATATGAATCAACGTCTCAACACCTCACGAGACGCTATATTCGATGATCCATTCGCATTTCCGGATGCGGGGGAAGGAGTGCCTGTAAGCCGTCTCAATTTGGATGGCGCGTTTGTCGAACCTTGCTGAGCTTCGGGCTGCGACGACCCTGAATGACTTCGCTGTGCTTCTTGATACGAAGACGCGAACCCTCATCCACACCCTGTATCGCGTCCCGGAAGCGCAGAAGTATCAAACCTTCAGCATCCCGAAAAAGAGTGGCGGTGAGCGGACAATCCACGCGCCGATAGGGAAGCTGAAGGTCTATCAACGGGCCCTGGCGAACATCCTCTACGAGTGCGACGCTGAGCTTCAGGAGCCCCGACGCAGACCGCTTTCTCACGCCTATCGACAAGGGCAGTCGATTGTTACGAACGCCGCTCTCCACAAGAATAGGCGGTTCGTTCTCAACCTCGACCTAGAGGACTTCTTTCCTACGTTCACGTTCCCTAGGGTGCGTGGCTTTTTCATCAAGGACCAGACGTTCGCCTTGAACCCTGCTGGCGCTACGATCGTTGCACAGATCGCTTGCTTTCAGGGCGCGCTGCCACAAGGAAGCCCTTGCTCGCCGATCATCTCAGACCTCATTGCCCGAATTCTAGATCAGCGCCTGGCGCGGTTCGCGAAGCAGCACCGTGTCACCTATTCGCGCTATGCTGACGACATCACTTTCTCCACCAACGCGAAGAACTTTCCTGCGGCGATTGCGACGGGCGGCAGCAATCCGGATGACCCCTGGGTGTTGGGCGATCCGCTAGTCGATAAAATTGAAGGGTCCGACTTTAGGATAAATCACGCGAAGACCCGCATGCAGGTCGAGACGTCGCGGCAGATGGTGACGGGCCTCACCGTCAATGAGAAGGTCAACATTTCCCAGACATACTGGCGCGGCGTGCGGTCAATGTGCCACTCCCTGTTCAAGACCGGCGCTTATTACAAGCCAGGCGCGGACTTAACAAAGCCAGGGTCGGTGGTGACCAGCCTTCGGCCGCTGAGAGGCGCGCTGGGTCATGTCTTCCATGTGAAGAGCACTTCGCACATCAGGCCGGTCGGCGAGCCATGGAGCCAGAGAAAACCGCCTATGATTTTCGGGCAGCGGACCCATGAGGACTTTTATTTCTACGACTATTTCGTCGCTCTGGAGCATCCTCTCCTCGTCACTGAAGGGCTGACCGATCCGGTTTATCTTCGCAATGCTATCCGGCGGCTCGCAAAGTTTCAGCCCAGGCTTGGTGAACATTCGGCGCAAGGCTTCGACTACAATGTTAGTTTCTTCAACTACGAGAACAGCATTCATAAGCTCCTAAGAATGGGTGGCAGTGATACGCTTAAGACGCTGGCCGTCAGCTACGAAAATCGCCTCGCTCGATACGGTCACAAGCCGCTGAAACACCCCGTAATCATCCTGCTAGACAGTGATTCCGGTCTCAGCAATTTCAGTAGCGCTGCGCTAAACAAATTTGGGAAGACGGTAAATCTCAACACTACGGACCCGTTCTACCACCTTGTTGCCAACCTCTATGTTGTGAAGACACCCGAGCCCGGTGGTGGGGCGAGTTCCTGCATCGAGGACCTTTTTGGGGCTGACAAGAACCGGCCTCTGGCCGGGAAAATCCTTCACCTAGACGAAAAAACTTTCGACGTGTCGAAGCACATCTCCAAATCTGTATTTGCAAAGAAGGTGATCGCTAAGGAGGCTGATCTGATCAACTGGACTGGGTTCGAGCCCTTCCTAGACCGCGTCATTGCAGTCTTGGATGACTACACCCCCCCACCGCCCTTACCCCTACCGCCGGTGCCGGCGCCGGGGGCCTCGGCGGCCGCGGCACCCTGAGATCCAATGAGCCGGATGCTGGTTTCATAGATTCAAAGTTGCCGGTAAGGCGAATACAATCAGCACTGGCATAGCTTGGAATCGGACCGCAGCCCCGTACCTGCGTCGCCAGGAGCCGGAGAAACGCGAACAGGTCAGCCTTACGACTGCCGCCAAGATCCATTCCGGCCGATAAGGCAGCGGTCGACCTTGAAAAGCTTCACCGCGTCACCATCTGAGAAATAGGCGAGAGCCTCTGAGGTAACGTGGCCGAGTCTGGTTTATGGCACCGCCCTGATAAGGTGGCGCACCCTGACGGGTGCCGAGGGTTCGAATCCCTCCGTTAATTCTAGAAACCCGCAGGACCTTTGGTCTTGCGGGTTTCGTCGTTTTCTAGGCAGCCAGGGCTATCCTTTCGTCCTGCGGCGCTACTAGTCTGAAGATCCGCTTCGCGGTGGTTCACCAAGGTCCGTTGCTGGCGCCGACCAGTCACAGCGTTGGGCGGCCGGCATACGCTTGGAACAGCGCCATAATGTGTGGCCAACCCTCGGCCGAACCCATCTCCTCGGCGTAGGCCTCGGCTCCGTCTCCGTGGCGCTCAAACTGATCGTGGATCAGCCTGACACGAGTGGTTCCGCCGAGCTTGGCAAAACAGATGGTCACTCGGCTCGCCTTGTTCGGGTCAGGTTCGGGCCGGCTATCGGGCGTGATTTGCCAGCTAAAACTCAGTTGTTCTGGTGGCGCCCATTCGAGGATGCGACCGAAGTCGATGCGGAAGCCCTCGGGCCCGAACTCGCTGCATGCCGCACCAGGTTCGCCGCCAAGGACGAGGTCCTCCATCAACTCCCCGCTATAGCTGTAGTCCCTAGGCCACCATCGACCGAACTCTCTGGTGAAGGCGGCAAACGCCCGGCCCGGAGAGGTGTCGAGCTCAAGGTCGATCTGGACGCTATGCACCCAACCCTCCGATCGGCGAGTATCGGCTGAAGTCCCTGGACGGTGGCGCCTGGGACGTGCACTCGCGCCAAGAGTGTCTGGTTCCGGGATCTAAGCCAAGTTCCGGAATTGGCGCACTCCCGCCTTCTCAACCCGCCGGAGCGCATAGCCGTATGCGGGTCACTCTGTCCGTTCCGGTGGCTTGCGACGGCGCCGCCACGCGTTTGCTGCCAAAGGCACCGCTGCAATGAATGGGGTCATTCTGCCGGCGCGAACTAGAAGACGCTCCTCCTGAGATAGGAAAACAGTCTCAGGCACGAATAGAGACGCCCGCGTGGGGCTTCTGCGATTAGCTTCTGGGGCGTCGATGCCCCTTGTTGACGCGTAGAGTTCCGCTGAGGCGAAAGCGACGAAGACAAAGCCCAGCGCGACCCCGGTCTCGATGAAAGGGCGCTTCATTTCCGCCTCGCTAAGTGGTGCAAGTGCCACAACCTGACATGGCGCCGCCGCATGACGCAAGCGGCGCTGGCGGTTCAGCCAATGCCCGGTTACTGGCTCTGTTCTCAGGTCGCCTTCTGGTGCATCCTTGCCGTCGCCGTCATCGCCGAGAGGCGGCCGCAGGGCAGACGTCCGGAACCGCCGAGGTGGGTGGTTAGAGGAACTTGCTCCAGCACCAAGCTGCGGCAGCTAGGCATCCGGCGATCCACAGGATCACTATCGCCACAGCCATCGGTCTGTTTTCCGGCTTTGCCAGCTCAACCGCTTCCGCCCGAAACTCAACCATCAAGTGGTCGGGGATCAGCCAAACCGCGAGAGCGATCCTTAGCGGCACAATCAACAGGTCGTCCAGATACCCCAGCACAGGGATGAAGTCGGGGATCAGGTCGATGGGACTCAAGGCGTAGGCTGCAACCGCACCCGCCACCAGCTTCGCAGCCATCGGCGTGCTCGGGCTACGCGCGGCGAGCCAGAGCGCGACAACATCGCGCTTCAAGGTCCTGGCCCATGACCTGATCTGTGTCAGCATGACTTTGGTTGTGAGGGGACCGTCAGAGGTTCGCAATGGGTCGTTTCAGCCCGCTGTCAGTCACCCCGAAACGGACGCTCATCGTCGCGGAGGAATGTCTGCAGTCTAGCTTAGAGCCAACGTCAGAAGGTGGCGTCAAACGGCCACCGCACCTGCGTGCCCCTTGCTGGGGCGCGTGTCCTCGGATCAAGCCTGAAGACGACGGCTTCCTGCCCTCACGTCGCCGTCCAGCCGCCGTCGACCGAGAGCGCGGCGCCGGTGGCTGAGGCGCCCATGTCGGAGACGAGGTAGAGCAGCATGCCGGCCAGGTGGTCGTATTCGACGAAGGCCTTGTTGGGCTGGGCGGCCAGGATCACCTCGTCCACCACCCGGTCTTCGGAAATGCCGCGGGAGCGGGCCTGGTCGCCGATCTGGGCCTCCACCAGGGGGGTCTTCACATAGCCGGGGCAGATGGCGTTGCAGGTGACGCCGGTGCGGGCGAGCTCCACGCCGACGGCCTTGGTCAGGCCCACCACGCCGAATTTCGCCGCCACATAGGCCGACTTGAAGGGCGAGGCCACCAGGCCGTGGGCCGAGGCGATATTGACGATCCGGCCGCGCCCTTGCGCCTTCATGATCGGCACGGCCGCCCGGGTGGCGTGGAAGGCTGAGGACAGGATGATGGCGATCAGGGCGTCCCACTTCTCGGGCGGGAAGTCCTCGATGGGCGAGACGTGCTGGATGCCGGCGTTATTGACCAGGATGTCGAGGCGGCCGAACTCCCGGCGGGCGAAGTCCACCAGATCGGCGATCTCGTCGGGCCTCGTCATGTCGGCGCCGTGATAGCGGATCGACGAATTGGTGCGGGCCTGCAGCTCGCGCCGGTTGGTCTCGATCTGGGCGGGGTCCCCCAGGCCGTTGAGGATCACATGCACCCCCTGCTCGGCGAGCGCCGAGGCCAGCGCATAGCCGATCCCGCTGGTGGAACCGGTGACAATGGCCACATGCCCGGCGATTCCATAATCTGCGGCCATTACGCGCTCTCCCCCGGGTGAATTCAGGCCGCTGCGGCGGCGTTTGGTTGCTGACGGATGAAGGTCCATTCGCCGGGCTTTGAGTCGGCGGCCACGAACCGGTAGCCTTCCTGATCAAAGCCCCGCAGATCATCGGCCCGGCTGATCCGGTTGTCGATGGCCCAGCGGGCCATCAGGCCGCGGGCCTTCTTGGCGTAGAAGCTGACGATCCGCGCGTGGCCGTCCTTGTCCTCCAGGAAGCGCACGGTCAGCACCGGCAGCTTCAGGGCCCGGGCGTCGACGGCGCCGAAATATTCCTGACTGGCCAGGTTCACCAGGGTCGGGTCTTCATGGCTCTCGGCCGCGGCGTTCAGGGCCAGGGCGATCCTGTCGGCCCAGAAGTCATAGAGGGTGGCGCCGCGCTTGGTTTTCAGCCGCGTGCCCATCTCCAGCCGGTAGGGCTGGATCACGTCCAGCGGCCGCAGCAGGCCATAGAGGCCCGAGAGGATCCGCAGGTGATCCTGCGCCCAGTCGAGGTCGGCCTTGCTCATCTGCCGGGCGCGCAGGCCGGCATAGACGTCGCCATTGAAGGCGAGCGCGGCCTGCAGCCCATCCTCGCTCTGCGGATCAAAGGCCTGGAACCGGGCGCGGTTCAGCTCGGCCAGATTGTCCGACAGGGACATCAGTCGCTTCAGGTCGGCGATGCTCAGCTTGCGGGTGGTCTTGGCGAGCTCGGCCACATCCTGGTCGAACTGCGGGGCGGTCATGCCCAGCAGCTTGTCGGGGGCGGAAAAGTCCAGCGCCTTGGCCGGTGAAAGGACGAACAGCATGGCGCGGTCCTTTGACGGGTCTTCATGACAAAGCCAAGGCGTTCGCGCGTCTTTAGAAGTGAACCCGGGGATTCATGATCCGCTTTGGGTCCAGGGCGGCGCGGATCGCCCTCAGGGCCGCCACCTCCACCGGCGCCTTGTAGCGCAAGGCTTCTTCGGTCTTCATCGCCCCCAGGCCGTGCTCGGCGGAGATCGAGCCCCCCAGGCTGGCGACGATATCGTGAACCCGGCGCGATCCTTCGTCGCGGGCCGCCGAGTGGGCGGCGTCATCGCCGCCATCGGGGCGCAGGACGTCATAGTGGATGTTGCCGTCCCCCACATGGCCGAAGGCGCAGATCCGACAGCCCGGGGCGAAGCCGGTCATGGCCGCGCCGGCGGCCTCCAGGAAGTCGGCCACCCGGCTCACCGGCACCGAGACATCATGCTTCCAGGTGGCGCCCTCGGGCTTCTGGGCCGGGGACTGGTTCTCCCGCAGGGACCACAGGGCCTGGGCCTGGGTCCTGGTCTGGGCGACCACCCCGTCGGCGATGAGGCCGGTCTCCAGGGCCTGGGCCAAGAGTCTCTCCAGCGCCGCCTCGGCCGATCCCGGCTCGCCAGAGGCCAGCTCGACCAGGACGTACCAGGGATGGGTCTCGCTCAAGGGATCGCGCTGGCCGGCGATGTTCTTCAGGGCGAAGTCGACGCCCACCCGACTGATCAGCTCAAAAGCCTCGACCCCGCCGCCGGCCGTCTCCTTGGCCCGGGCCAGCAGCTCCAGCGCCGCCCGGGGACTGGCCAGGCCGACCATGGCGGTGGCCCGGGACGGCAGGATGGGAAACAGCTTCAGGCTGGCGGCCGTCACCACGCCGAGCGTGCCCTCGGCGCCGATCAGCAGCTGCTTGAGGTCATAGCCGGTATTGTCCTTGCGCAGGCGCTTGAGCCCGTTCCAGATCTCGCCATTGGGCAGCACCGCCTCCAGGCCCAGAACCAGATCCCGGGTCGTCCCATAGCGCAGCACTGCGGTGCCGCCGGCATTGGTGGAGATCACCCCGCCGATGGTCGCCGTGCCTTGCGAGGCGAGATCGAGGGGAAAGCGCCGGTTCTTGGCCAACGCCGCCTCATGGGCCCCGGCCAGGGTTACGCCGGCCTCCACCACCATCACGTCATCCAGGGCGTCCACATCGCGGACGGCCCGCAGGCGTTCGGTGGAGAGCAGGATCTCGCCCATGGGGATCTGGCCGCCCACCAGGCCGGTGTTTCCCCCCTGCGGGGTGATGGGGACGCCCGCCTCGAAACAAATGCCGACCACGGCGGCCACGTCCTGGGTCGAGCCCGGCAGGGCCAGGAACGGCGTCTGGCCGCTCCAGCGGTCGCGCCACTCCAGCAGCTTGGGCGCCAGGCGATCAGGGTCCTGGCTCCAGCCGCCCTCGCCGAGCACGGCCTTCAGGCGGGAGACGACATCGGCGGGAACGGAAATGGTCATGGCGGGAATCTAACCCCTCAAGCCCTAGCCGACAAAGCCCGCGGCGCGCCGCAGGCGATCCTCGATCGCTTCGCCCAAGCCGTGGGCGGGTATAGGCGCCACGGCGATGGCCCGGGGCGCGGTGCGATCGGCCGCCCGCAGATAGGCGAACAGGTGGGCGGCGGCTTCCGCCAGATCCCCCGTGGGGCTGAGATTGAACACGCGAGGCCCTTCCGGCGCCCCCGGCCCGAACGCCAGATAGGCCTCATGAGCCTCTGGCGCAGCCACATTCAGGCGCACCGGGGCCTGGGGGGCGTAGTGGCGGGCCATGCGGCCGGGCGAGCGGCGGGCGTCATCTTCGGCCTCGGCCAGCGGACCGATCACCGCCTCGATCTGAGCGCGGGTCACGGCGCCGGGCCGCAGCAGGCGCGGTTCGTCCAGCAGGGCGACCACGGTGGACTCCAGCCCCACGGCGCAGGGCCCGCCGTCCAGGGCGGCGAGCGCAAAGACGCCGGTCTCCTCCAGGGCGTCGGCGAAGGTGGTGGGGCTGGGGCGCCCCGACCGATTGGCCGAGGGCGCGACCACGGGACGCCCCAGGGCGGCGATCACCGCCCGCGCCAGCGGATGGCCTGGAACCCGGATGGCGACGCTGTCGAGCCCTGCCCGGGCCAGGTCGCATACCGCCTCGCCGTCGGCCACCGGCAGAACCAGTGTCAGGGGGCCGGGCCAGAAGGCCTGCGCCAGGGCGAGCGCGCGCTTATCAAACACCCCGACCCGCTGGCCCATGGCGAGGTCGGCCACATGGGCGATCAGGGGATTGAACCGCGGCCGCCCCTTGGCCTCGAACAGGGCGGCCACGGCGCGGGGATCGGCCGCGTCGGCGGCCAGACCATAGACCGTCTCGGTGGGCAGGATGGCCAGCGCGCCGCTGGCCAGGGCCTGAGCGGCGCGATCCACCGCCAGATCGGCTTGCGTCATGGTCATGGTTCCATCCTGAAGTCGGCCCGGTGATAGCCGCAAACCCCGCCCCTTGTCGCCCTGAGGACCGCAAGCCTTGGTGACGCAACGTCACTCGGCCTAAATAGCCCTGCCTCAACAGGAGCCGCCCATGACCTTCCGCGCCCCCGTCCGCGACATCGCCTTCGCCCTGAACGTCGCCGGCCATGGGGACCTTGTGGAGACGAGCTTCCCGGAGCTGGACGCCGACACCGTGGCGGCCGTGCTGGAGGCGGCCGGCGCCTTCACCACCGAGGTTCTGGCCCCGCTCAACTGGGCCGGCGATCAGGCGGGCGCCAGCCATGCGGATGGCAAGGTCACCGCCGCGCCGGGTTTCGCCGACGCCTACCGCGCCTTCGCCCAGCAGGGCTGGAACAGCCTGTCGGCCGAGGCCGAACATGGCGGCCAGGGCCTGCCCAAGGCCATGGAGCTGGCGGTGTTCGAAATGGTCCATGCGGCCAACATGGCGTTCGGCCTCTGCCCCATGCTGACCCAGGCGGCCATCGAGGCCCTGACCCTGCACGGAACCGAGCGGCAGAAGCGTCTGGTCCTGCCCCGGCTGGTGTCGGGGGAGTGGACCGGCACCATGAACCTCACCGAGCCTCAGGCCGGCTCGGACCTGGCCGCCCTGACCACCCGGGCCGAGCCGGACGGGAACGGCGGCTACAGACTCTATGGCCAGAAGATCTTCATCACCTGGGGCGACCACGATGCGGCCGAAAATATCTGCCACCTGGTCCTGGCCCGTCTCCCCGATGCGCCGCCCGGGGTGAAGGGCATCTCGCTGTTCCTGGCCACCAAGCGGCTGGTCAAGGATGACGGCGCCCTGGGCGAGGCCAACGCCCTGTGGGCCGCCTCCATCGAACACAAGCTGGGAATCCACGCCTCCCCCACCTGCGTGATGATGTTCGACGGCGCCCAGGCCGAGCTGGTCGGCGAGCTGAACCAGGGCCTGGCCCACATGTTCGTGATGATGAACGCCGCGCGCCTGCAGGTCGGCGTCGAGGGCGTCGGCATCGCCGAGCGGGCCTTCCAGCAGGCGCTCGCCTACGCCCAGGACCGCACCCAGGGCAAGTCCGCCTGGGGCGGCGCCTCGCCGGCCCCCATCTATGACCACCCCGATGTGCGCCGCACCCTGATGCTGATGAAGGCCAAGATCGAGGCGGCCCGGGGCGTCTGCTTCATGACCGGCGTCCTGGCCGACCAGGCGCGGCTGGCCCCCACCCCTGAGGCCCGGGCCAGCGCCAAGGCGCGCCAGGATCTGTTGACCCCCATCGCCAAGGCCTGGTCCACCGATGTGGGGGTCGAGGTGGCCTCCCTCGGCGTCCAGGTCCACGGGGGCATGGGCTTCATCGAGGAGACCGGGGCGGCCCAGCACTATCGCGACGCCCGCATCGGCCCGATCTATGAGGGCACCAACGGCATCCAGGCCCTGGATCTCGCCGGGCGCAAGCTGTCCATGGGCGAGGGCTCGGTGATGGACGCCCTATGCGCCGAGATGGCCATGACCGCCGAGGCCCTGACCGAGCGGGCCGACCTGACCGAGGCCGGCCGCCGGCTGGCGCAAGGGGTGGCCGCCCTGGAAGCCGCCACCGACTGGCTGCTCAAGAACCGCGGGACGCCCTCGGCGGCCGGCGCGACCCCCTATCTGAAGTTGGCCGGCGATGTCATCGGCGGCTTCGTCCTGGCCCGCCAGGCCCTGGCGGCGGCGGGCTCGGACGATCCGTGGATGCAGGCCCGCCTGCCCCTGCTGAGGCTCTATGCCGGCCAGGTCCTGGCGGGCGCGCCGGGCCTGGTGGCGGCGGTGACCCAAGGGGCCGAGGACCTGGAGGCGGTGAGCGCCGCGGCTCTCGCCGGTTAGAGACCGCCCTCAACCTCCTGGACCACCCGGGCCGCGCCGTTGTGGATCTGGAAGAACAGGCCCTTTTCGCCATTGTCGGTGAGCGTCAGGACGCCCTCCACCTCCACCAGGTGATAGCCGGCGCGGATGGGCCGTTTCAGCCAGACCTCGATCACCTCGTTCGGCTCAGCCGGCGGGTGGTAGAAGCAGACCGGGGTATAGGGCGAGATCAGGAAGCGCGTGGTGCGCTCGGCCATTTCCAGGGGCAGCATGAAGCCCTGGATCTTGAACGGCTTGCCCGCCAGGGCGCGGACCTCGGCGGGATGGCGGGCCCGAAACAGCTGGGTTGGTTCGTCCACCCAGACGGACGTCTTGCGCAGCTTCGCCCACTGGGGGCCGTCGGCGGTGGGCAAGGTCAGCTGCAGGGCCCGCTCGCTGACCAGTTCTTCGACCATCGGCGATTGGCCGGACTCGAACTCCGCCCACATGTCCTCGTCGGAGCCCGCCTCTGAGGTCACATCGGGGTCCAGCGGCGCGGCGGCCTCGACCGTCGTGGGCGCGACAGGGGTCGGCGGCGGCAGGTCCGGCGCCTGCGCGGATCGTTCGCCGCAGGCGCCGAGCAGCAGGAGCGCCAGAAGCAGGCCGTGCTCAGCTCGAATGGACATGGGGTGGGACGACGCGGCCTCTCCAGTTCACCAGATGACCCCCGGCCAGGGCCAGGCCGCCAGCCACCGTCATCAGGGTTTCTGCGTCGGGATAGGACAGGGCCGCAGCCATCAGGGCAAGTCCCGTCGCCGCCAGGGCGATCGCCAGGGGGCGACGGGGCCGCGTCAGGAGCAGGGCGCCCGCCGACAGGGGGGCGGCCAGGAGGACGAAGGTCAGGTGCACCCATTCGGCCTCACTCCAAACCCCCAGCAGGGGCGCGAAGGCGGCGGCCACGGGCAGGGCCAGGCAGTGGATCAGACAAAGGCCAGAGAGACCGATAGCCGACCCGTCGAGCAGGTGAGCGGTGGAGGTTTTCATGGGCGGACTCGGCAAAAAAGGGGGGCGCGTCGCTCAGGCGAGCGCGGCTTGCGGTTGGGGCGCAGGCCCCCATTCGGGGAAAGGGTCGGCCAGGCGGCTCCAGGCGTTCGGCCCCCGGCGGGTCTCCTCGGGCGTCAGCAGGGCGGCGTCGAACAGGGCGGTCAGGGCGGCCTGGTCCATGTCCTTGCCGATCAGCACCAGTTCCTGGCGGCGGTCGCCATAGGGCGCGCGCCAGCGGCTGGAGATGGCCTGGCGGGTCTCTTCGTCCTGGGGACGACGCTCCGGCGGGATCGCCGCCCACCAGTAGCCGCCCCATTCGAAGCTCATGGCCGCGCCGGCCTGGCTCCAGGCGCCGGCCTTGGACATGCGGGTGGCCAGCCAGAGGAAGCCCTTGGAGCGCCAGACGCCGGGCCATTCCTGCTCCAGCAAGGCCTTCAGCCGCTCTGGATGAAAAGGCCGCCGGGCGCGGTAGACGAAGGTGGAGACTCCATACTCCTCCGATTCCGAAGGCGCGCCGAATTCCAGGGCCTGGCGCCAGCCGGGGGCGGCGGCGGCCTTTTCCATGTCGAACAGGCCGGTATCGAGGATGTCAGTCAGGGGAACCTCGCCCTTGATCGCCCGGACGATCCGGGCGCCGGGGTTCAGGGCGCGCAGCACGGCCTCGACCTCATGGGCCACCTGCGGCGAGACCAGATCGGTCTTGCTGAGCACGATGACGTCGGCGAACTCCACCTGATCCACCAGCAGATCGACGATGGAGCGGGCGTCGTCGGTCCCCAGGCTCTCCCCGCGGTCGGCCAGGCGCTCATAGCTGGCATAGTCCCGGTGGAAGTTCAGGGCGTCGACCACGGTGACCATGGTGTCGAGGCGGGTCACGTCGCGCAGGGATTCCCCGCTCTCCTCGAGGAAGTCAAAGGTGGCGGCCACCGGCATGGGTTCGGAAATGCCGGTGCTTTCGATCAGCAGATAGTCAAACCGGCCCTCTGCGGCCAGGCGGCGCACCTCGGCCAGCAGGTCCTCGCGCAGGGTGCAGCAGATGCAGCCATTGCTCATCTCCACCAGCCGCTCCTCGGTGCGCGACAGCTCGGCCCCGCCGTCGCGGACCAGCTCGGCGTCGATGTTCACCTCGCTCATATCGTTGACGATCACCGCCACCCGCAGGCCCTCGCGGTTGCGCAGGACGTGGTTCAGCAGGGTGGTCTTGCCCGCCCCCAGAAAGCCTGAGAGCACCGTCACCGGAAGTCGCCGCATACGTCCGATCCTCATGATGTTATACTATAACATCTACGCGCGGCGGGCGGCGGTCAAGGAACTTTTGTAATAAGATAACACTGACAATACCGGAGCGTAGAAACGAGACTCCCGGACCGGCGTTCGGCTAGGATGGCGGCGACGCCTGGCGTGAGTCCGGGCCAAGGGGAAAGACCGACCATGAAGACCAGACTGATGACCCTCGCCGCCTTCGGCGCCCTGTTCGCCGGACCCGCCCTGGGGGAGGAGGCCTGCGAGGCTCAGCCCGTGGCCCGCTGCTCGGGCGCCGAATGCGCCAGCGCCACCGGCGCCCTGGCGGAATTGGGGAATGTCACCGATCCCAAGACCGGGCGCAGCTTCTTCCTCGACATGCCCTGCGACCTGAAGCCCGGCGAGGAGGTGACGGTCATCCTCAACCTCCATGGCGCCGGCTCCATCGGCAACTGGCAGCGGCACTATTTCCCGGCCGTCGACTACACCGATCAGCGCCGGCTGGTGGTCGCCACCCCGACGGCGGCCACCGAGACGGCCATGTGGCCGGGCGGCCCGCCGGTGCGCCGCTGGGACGGCGGCGCCGACGACGCCCATCTGCAGAACATCACCGAGATGGTGTTCGAGAAGGTCGGCCGCTCCAATGTGGCGGCCTTCTGGCTGGCGGGCCACAGCCAGGGGGGCTTCACCTCCAGCCGGATCGTCTGCAGCGACTTCTTCAAGGACAAGGTGGATGGCTGGCTCAGCCTGTCGGGCGGCCGCATCGGCCAGGCGCCCTTTGTCGCCGCCTTTGGTCCGCCGCTGGCCGACGGCTCCCCGCCCCCGGCCCGGGCCGCCATGCCGGGCGAGATGAAGATCGCCTGCGACATCTCCCACATCTTCGCCATCGGCGAGCATGAGATCGCATCCCTGCCCGACACCTCCCCCTGGGCGGAGAAATACGCCTGCGGCCCCCGGGTCCGCCGGCCCGACGTGGTGGACGAGACGCCCGGCCACGTCTGGGACTATGCCCGCTCGACCTACAAGGTCTGGGGTCTGGCCGCCGCGCCGGGCGTAGCGGAGATCTACGCCTGGCAGGACTGCCAGGACGGCCGGGTGGTCGCCGACGTGGTGCGGATCAACAAGGGCCATACCGAAGGCCTGGAGCCCCAGGTCACCGAGGCCATCCTCGATCTGATCCAGTCGGCCCCCGGCGGCAAGGCGCGCCAGGGGACCTGAGGCGCAAGGCCCCTGCGACCGGCTGTCGCGGGGGCCCTCCACCCTTGATTCAACCTTTCCGGGCCAGGTTGCGGACGATTGTTCCAGGGAAGCCCCCATGACCTCCGCGCGTAAGACGCCCCCCGCCCCCTGCCAGGGCTGCCGAGACGGCGCCGGCCTCGACTTCGACATCTCCATGGCCTTCCAGCCGATCATGGACATGGAGACCGGCCAGCCCTTCGCCTATGAGGCCCTGGTGCGGGGTCCGGCGGGAGAGTCCGCCTGGAGCGTCCTGTCCCAGGTGACCGAGGAGACCCGCTACGCCTTCGACCAGCAGTGTCGGGTCAAGGCCATCGAGGCGGCGA
>NZ_JAUSBZ010000133.1 GCF_030651755.1 Phenylobacterium sp.
CAGCTTTGGGCGGCGCCTAGCCCGCCGGGACGGGCGACGTCATTGGCCGGGCGCCAGGCCTGACGCCCGTCCTCAAGTCGCTTGAGCACCAGTTCGGCCAGATCCCGTGTTTCGCCGGCGGCCTGACCCGCAGGCTCCCACTCGACGACGCCGAGCCCCTGGGACAGGGCCATCTGATAGGCTTGGCGCACCCGCAGGGCGACGCCGGAGACCGGTACGCCGGCGAAACGCAGGGTCTCAAGCGTCCCGGTGACCACCTGCGCCTCCTGTCCCCGTCGGGGCGAGGCACACTGGTTCAGGACGATCAGTCCAGGCGCCCGCAACTGCCGCAGGAGGTCGATGGTCTTGAGCCCGGCGGCCAGGTCCAGATAGGTGGGACGAGTCACCACCAGGCAGAGATCGGCCACCTTGATCGCCGAGACGATATCGGCCTCTGGCGAGGCCGGCGTGTCGATGACCAGCACGTCGCAGCCGCTGCGGCTCGAGGCCGTGACCAGGGCGAAAAGTTTGGCAGCCGAGGTCTCGACCACCGACAGGCTGTGGGCGCGCAGGGCTTCGCTGGAGGAGCGCAGGGGATCGGCGTCGGCCAGGACGGCGCGCAGGCCTCGCTCCCGCAGGGCGGCGGCAAGGTTAACGGCCACCGTCGACTTGCCGGCGCCGCCTTTGCGCGAAATGACCGCCACGGTCTTCATGCCCGTCTCCCCGTAGGAAGACCCTAGAACCAACTTATCCACAGAGACAAGTTGTCACATCCCAAGCGTGTCGAATCGGCGGGCCTTCGCCTTCTGAGACAGGTTTTGATCAGGGTCGCCGAATATCTAGGCGCGCACGCCCCCGTCCACCCGCAAGTCTTCGCCTGTGACATAGCTGGCGGCGGCGTCGGCCAGATACATCACGGCGTGGGCGATCTCTTCTGGCTGACCAGCCCGGCCGGCCGGCGTGCGGGCGCCGGAGGCCTGGGCCGCGCCGCCCCCCATCATCGGCGTGTCGATCGGTCCGGGCGAGACCGCATTGACCCGGATATTGTCGCCGGCCAGTTGCAGAGCCGCCGATCGGGTCAGGCTGAGCACCCCGGCTTTCGACAGGGCGTAGGACATGACCGGTCCGGAGCCCACATAGCCCATGACCGAGGCGGTGTTGATGATCGATCCGCCACCCCGGGCCTTCAGGGCCGGGACCTGATGGTTGATGCAGCGGACCACGCCTTCGAGATTGGTGGCCATGATGTCGTTGTGGACGGCCCAGTCGAAGGCCGCGCCCATGTCGCCGGCTCGTCCGGCGATCCCGGCGTTGTTGAAGGCGATGTCCAGGCCACCGAACGCCTCGACGCAGGCGGCGACCAGGGCCGCCACTTCGGCCTCGACCCGCACATCGGCCCGCCGAAACACAGCCTGCCCGCCGGCTGCGGCGATCTCGGCCTGGACCTCCGCCCCCAGTCCTTCGCGGCGGCCGCAGAACATCACCTTGGCGCCTTCCAGGGCGAAGGCCTTCGCGGTCGCCCGGCCGATGCCAGACGTCGCTCCGGTGATCAGCACCACCTTGTCGGTGAAGCGGCCATCCCGGGCCATGGCGCTCGCCCGCTCGGGCGGCGTCTTCAGATCGGCGGCCGCGGCCGATTGGGCGACCAGGGCGGCCAGGCCGGCGCCACCGGCGATCAGGGCGCGACGAGAGGTCAGGGCGTCGGACATGGGGACTCCTCCGGGGGTGAAGGCCTGCGGATGAGGCCTCATTCTCATTTTTGACGTCCTGGGGCGTCGTGGAGCCGATCATGGGCCACAGCTGACCCCGACCGCAACCTTGCCGGCCGTCCGCCATTTCGTGGAGATGACCCACCGCTCACGACCCGCCATCTTACCCGCCCTCGGATTCGCCGCGCTCCTGCTTTCAGGCTGTCTCGTGGCCACCCCTGACGACATGCAGGTCCCAAGCCCCGACGGGCGATACGTGCTGGAGGTGAACTTCACCGGCGGCGGCCTGACCTTCAGGCGAGGCCTCGGCGCCGACCTCGCCCTACGCCATGCCAGCGGGGCGGCCGCCCCCCTGGGCAGTCTGGACGCCGTACAGGGGTTGGAGATCGTCTGGAGCGGGCCACGCACCCTGCGCATCTGCGCCCGGAACACCGAACCGCCGCCGAGCGGCCCGGTTACCGTGGACACCCCGACGGGACCCGAGACCTTCGCCGTGAGCTATGTCTGTCCGGCTCAGACCGTGCCCACCGGCCCGTTTCCCGGCCCCTGAAAGACCGCCTAGGATGAACGCCTGCGGACGCTCAGGCCGACGGCGGCGATCCGTTCGACATCGGCATAGGCCGGCTCGCTCAGCTGTTCGCCGAAGATGTCGGGGTCGAGTTCCTGGCGCCGCAGCTCAAAGGGTCCGCCGGCTACCAGCCCTTCCACCGCCTGGAAAAGCCGATCCTGGCCCTCAACAATGGCGCTGCCGGTGTAGAGGACAAGCCGCCCTCCAGGCGCCAGCCGGTTCAAGGCGGCCTTCGTCCAGTCGAGGGTGACCCGGGCGCCGTGCAGGTCCCCGCCGTCCCGATAGACGTGTCCGTCCTCACCGGCGATGAAGGGCGGATTGGCGATCACCAGGTCGAGCGATCCTTCCACCCTGTCCAGACCTTCTCCCAGCACCAGCTCCGCCTCGCACCTCGCCTGACGAAGGTTGACCCGCGCCAGACGCAGGGCAGCGGGGTTGATATCGGTGAGGATCGTGCGGGCCGGTCGCGCCAGCCGCGCTGCGACGACGGCGCCGGCGCCTGATCCCGCGCCGATGTCGACCAGCACGCCGCCAGAGGGCGCATCGGCGAGCTCCGCCTTGAGGAAGGCGGCGAACCGATAGGTGTCAGGACCAAAAAATACTGCGTCGGGCCGGGTCGTCGGATAGGCGGAGTGGAGGAACAGCTCCCCTTCAAGGGCCGCGACCCGGACCCGGCTGCGAAGCAGGCCCTCTTCCTCGACCAGCAGGTCGGCCAGCCGCAGGGCGTTGAGCAACGGCGCCGGCATCAGATTCGGCGCGAAGGGCAGGCTCCAGCCAAACACATCGCGCAGATTCCGCGCCTGCCGGTGCGGATCGCGGGCCAGGACCCGTCGATGAGTGGCCGGCGACGGCGGCACGAAGTGGTGGCCGGACTGATTCAGCGCCTCCAGCAGGCTTTGCAGGGCTGGTTCTGAGTCCGCATCCAGCTGGCGGAGGGATAGGGGGCGCAGGGTCATGGTGCGCCTGCAACGCGCCGGCGGGGCATTTGGTGGCCAGGCCCCGCCGCCGCATCAGTGGATTGGCCAGCCTATCCTGCGGTCCCCTCCACGGCCTCCACCGGCGGCAGACGATAGGCGCCGTCCAGCAGTTCGGGTTTCGGAAGATAGGTCCGCATGAACAGGGCGAACGGTCCGGCCGGGGCGGGCAGCCAGTTGGTCTTGCGATCCTCACCCGGGCTCTGGCTGCCGATCCAGATGTCCAGGGATCCGTCGGCGTTGTAGGTCAGTCCCTCGGTCCGATCGCCGATGGCGTAGCGGTCCAACGGGTTGTCGGCGAAGTAGAACTGCCCGTCCTCAGTGGCCTCATAGAGGCTGAGGGACCAGAAGGAATGAACCGGCGGCAGACGGTCGGCAGGGAAGTGGAGGCTATAGGCCTTGGTCCCATCATAGAGCGCCCGCGGCTGGTCGCCTCGGGCGCGCATATAGAGGGCCTCCACCGGTGGAAGGGCCGCCAGCCCGCCCAGGGCGACGGCCGCTCGATAATGATAGTTCTGGCCGAAATCCCCGAGGGTCGCGCTGGGATAGGACCAGCCATCGATGAAGTGATCGCCGGTCAGACCGCCACGACGCACCGCCACCCGGGCCTCGGCCAGGCCCGCCTCGATCTCCGCGGCCTCGGCGGCCGTGAATCGCCCGGCGTCAAAGCCGACCTCCAGTCCGAGCGAGGCGATTTCCTCCAGGAGGGCGCGATCGGTCACCGGCGGCGGGTTGGCCTTCATCAGCTCAGAAAGCGCCGCAAAATAGTCCTGCCAGGGCGCGCTGCGCTTCACCGCCGGCGCCGGGGTCGGCGCGGCCGGTCCCTGGATCGTCAAGCCCGACTGAACCTGCCGGGCGGCCTCAAGATCTCCTGGCCCATAGACCACCACCCGGCCGAGCGCCCAGACGTGAGGGGTCGGAGCGCGGAGGACATGGGCGCCTTCGGCGGCCTCATGGGGGCCCACCAGGGTGAAGGTCCCGCCATTGGGACCGGTGGTCCGCGTCCCTAGTATGGCGAAGTTGTTGGTGTAGGCGTCCATCAGCGCCAGGGAGAAGTAGCGATCCCCGGTCGCGGGCAGGCTCAAGGTCACAGGTCCCTGGGAGAGGTCCAGCTGAGCCGAAGAATAGAGGGTGTCATTGTTGGGCGTGGTCACCGCCCGGTGCTTGGGGGTGGCCAGGTTGCGGACATGGGCGATGGTGTTGAGACTCTGGCCAAACGACAGACCGCGAGCTCGGGTGGCGGCGATCTCGATCAGCGGCAGGCCATAAAGCCAAGCCTTCATCGCCGCTGTTTTCAGATCCGTTCCCGACATGACGCTCTCCCCGACCCCAGATAGGTTATCATTGATCTCCTATGGTCAACGGAGACGACCCTGCGTCAAGTCTGCGAGCCGTCCGGGTCGGCCCTGGCCTCCCGCTCGGCCTTCTGACGAGCAAGCTTGTCCAGCACCCGGCCACGCCCCCGGGAGAGCGCCGTGACCACGCCGCGGAAGGTTCGCACCTCCTGGTCGCTGAAGCTCGCCCGACCTAGCGCCGACCGCAGATTCTGGATCATGGAGGGCCGCTTTTCCGGCGGATGGAAGAAGCCGGCGGCGTCCAGCTCGGCCTCAAGCTGCCCATACAGCCCCATCATCGCGGCCTGATCGGCGGGTTCAGGCCCCTCCCGGAACCGTGGCGGCGGCCCGGCTCCTTGGGTGAGGCGCCATTCATAGGCGTTGATGGCGACAGCCTGGGCGAGGTTCAGGGAATGGAAACGGGGATCGACTGGAACCGTGACCACCGCCTGGCACAGGGCGACATCTGCGGTCTCCAGACCTGCCCGCTCGCCGCCGAACAGCAGACCCACCTTCTGGCCCGCGGCTACGGCGGCGGCCAGCTCGCCGGCGGCCTGCCTGGGGGTGATCACCGGCAGCTGCAGTTCCCGCGGACGGGCCGTGGTGGCGAAGACCAGGTGCAGATCGCCGATCGCCTCGGCGACGCTGGCGCACACCTTGGCGCCGTCGAGGGGCCAGTCGGCCCCCGAAGCCGAGGCCCAGGCCCGGTCCTGGGGCCAGCCATCCCGCGGGTTGGCCAGCCGCAGGTCTTCGAGCCCGAAATTGGCCATGACTCGCGCCACAGCCCCGATGTTCTCGGCCAATTGAGGGGCGGACAGGATAATGGTTGGCGCTGGGGGGGAACTTGCGGTCATTTGAGGGTATTCAGTCCGAAGCGATGCGGTGCGCAAGGGTTTCGCCCGGCATCGGGAGTTTTTCCTTATGCGTGACCTCCTCCTGCTGGCCGCCGCCGTCCTTCTGGTGGCCTGCGACCCGGGCATGCCGCAGACGGTGTCCACCACACCGCGCATGAACGCCGAACACCTGGATGAGGCGGGGGCTGAGATCAGCGCCAGGGTCGCGCCGGCCCGGCTGGGGGCCGCGGTGATGAACCTGGAGAGCGGAGAGCTCTGGGCCCTCAATGGCAGTGATCGTTTTCCGATGCAGAGCGTTTTCAAGGCGCCGCTCGGGGCCGCTGTATTGGCTGAGGCGGACGCTGGCCGGCTGTCCCTGGATGAGACCCTCACCCTTTCGGATAACGACCTCTCCCCGCCCTACAGCCCTGTGGCGGACGCCTATCCAGGGCGGCGGGACTACACGATTGAAGACCTCCTGGTCCTGGCCGTGGGGCAAAGCGACAATACCGCAGCTGACGTCCTGATGCGCCGAATCGGGGGACCAGGCGCCGTCACCGCCTGGCTGCGGGCCAAGGATATCCGCGACATGCGGATCGACCGCTATGAGCGCCAGTTGCAGCCGGAGATCGTGGGCCTGGAGTCCTTCCGGCCGGCCTGGAAGGGCGAGGCGGCCTATCGTGCAGCCATGGCCGCCATCGCCCCAAATGTGCGCCAGGCGGCGACGGCCCGCTATCTGAGCGATCCTCGCGACACGACGAGTCCGCGCGACGCCCTCATGTTCCTGGCCGCCCTGGCGCGGGGCGAACTGCTGTCAGAGGCCTCCACCGCGCGGCTGCTCGGAATCATGACCGAGACGTCCAGTGGGGCCAACCGTTTGGCCGCCGGCCTGCCGAAGGACGCTCGCCTGGCCCACAAGACCGGTACGGCGCGGACGGACCTGGGGCTTAACCCCGCCACCAACGACATCGGTCTGATCACCCTGGAAGATGGTCGGCAATATGTGGTCGCCGTCTTCCTGGCCGGGTCGAGCCTGCCCGAAGCCGAACGGGAGGCGGTCTTCGCCGACTTCTCCCGCGCCATGATCGTGGCCTTGCGCTAGAGGCCTGACACAGGTCCCAGACGCCGAATCGCGGCCACCATCCGGATGTCGCTCCCGGTCGGCCCGAAGAGCCGCACCGCGACCGAACGCTGGGCGCCGAGGCCCGCGATCAGATCGGCGTCGCCGGGATGAAGGGCCAGGGCGCGGAGCATGTCCACCGTCTGGTCGCCCATGGTGAGATCCGGGACCTCCAGCCAAAGGGCCTGTCCTCCCTGCGGTCCGAAATCCTCGATTTTGTTGATATGGCCCCGGAGACGCCCCCGCCCGTGGGCGGATTGAAAGTCCCACGGCTCGGCGACCAACAGGAGGACGGGCGCCCCAATCAGGGCAGAACGGAGGGCGCACCTATTCACGCCGACCTAACTAGCCCAGGAGCGATGACGTTCCCGTGTCGGACACGAATACGTCCATCCTGGGTTTGCGCCCCGGCGCAGGCCTTGTATACGGCCTCAACCCCTCAATTCCGCCACGGAGCGCGCCTCGCCTATGGCCAAGATCAAAGTCGCCAATCCCGTCGTCGATATCGACGGGGACGAGATGACCCGGATCATCTGGAAGATGATCAAGGACAAGCTCATCTTCCCCCATCTCGACCTCGACATCGCCTATTACGATCTGGGCATCGAGTATCGGGACAAGACCGACGACAAGGTCACCGTCGAGGCCGCCGAGGCCATCCAGAAATACGGCGTCGGCATCAAGTGCGCGACGATCACGCCGGACGAAGCCCGGGTCGAGGAATTCGGCCTCAAGCAGATGTGGCGCTCGCCCAACGGCACGATCCGCAACATCCTGGGCGGCGTGGTCTTCCGCGAGCCGATCATCTGCAAGAACGTCCCGCGCCTGATCCCCGGCTGGACCCAGCCGATCATCGTCGGCCGTCACGCCTATGGCGACCAGTATCGGGCCACCGACTTCCTGGTGCCCGGCAAGGGCAAGATGACCATCCGCTGGGAAGGCGAAAACGGCGACGTCATCGAGCGCGAGGTATTCGACTATCCGGGTTCGGGCGTGGCCATGGCCATGTATAATCTGGATGACTCCATCCGCGAGTTCGCCGAGGCCTGCCTGGCCTATGGCCTGAACCGCAAATACCCGGTCTACCTGTCCACCAAGAACACCATCCTCAAGGCCTATGACGGGCGCTTCAAGGACATCTTCGCCGAGGTCTTCGAGGCGAAATACGCCGAGCAGTACAAGGCCGCCGGCATTGTCTATGAGCACCGCCTGATCGACGACATGGTGGCTTCGGCCCTGAAATGGTCCGGCGGCTTCATCTGGGCGGCCAAGAACTATGACGGCGACGTGCAGTCCGACCAGGTGGCCCAGGGCTTTGGGTCGCTCGGCCTGATGACCTCGGTGCTGATCACCCCGGACGGCAAGACCCTGGAGGCCGAGGCCGCCCATGGCACCGTCACCCGCCACTACCGCCAGCATCAGCGCGGCGAAAGCACCTCCACCAACTCCATCGCCTCGATCTTCGCCTGGACCCGCGGCCTGGAGCATCGGGCCAAGCTGGACGGCAACGACGCCCTGGACCGGTTCGCCAAGACCCTGGAGGCGGTCTGCGTCTCCACCGTCGAAAGCGGCTCCATGACCAAGGACCTCGCCCTGCTGGTGGGCGACACCCAGGGCTGGCTGACCACCGAAGGCTTCATCGACAAGGTGGCGGCCAATCTCGAAAAGGCCCTGGCCGACTAGGCCTGAGCCCGCGCTGAAACGACCTAGGGTCCGGTGCGGCGCGCCGGACCCCCATGCGCCACAACCCGCCCGAGGGCGCGGTGGCGCTGATGCAGATCCTGCAGATCCCCTGGGTTGGCGAAGGCCTTCTGGCCATCGGCCATGATCTTGTCCGCATGAGCGACCAGGACAGCCAGGCGGTCGGGATCGCGCTCCTGTTCGGCCGTGAGGGCCAGGACTTCCAGCATGCGGATCATCACGGACGGGGCGCCAGCCCCGTTCTGCCGGATCATGTCGAAGCTGACGTCCACGAGCCCGGCATAGTCGCTGACCGGCCGCAACAGCACTACCCGGCCATCTCGGATGGTGACTCCGGAGACAAAGGTCCGGTTGGCCACCCGACACAGGGCTGATCCCAGCTGGTCCAGGACCGCGATGGCGGTCATCGGATCATTGATCCCCGGGGAGAGCGCGCGGACGGCCACCTCGACCAACTGCCGGGCGCTGTATTCCAGATCGGCCCCAGACGTCCGGCGCGCGCTCAGCGCCGTGGCGCCGATCACTGCGTCCTGCGCCCCCTCCGCCTCCGGCGGCCAGACCAGGGCGACGCAGCCGCCAGCCATGATGAAGTCCCCTGGCCGCACCAGCAGCCGCACCCGGGCGCCTTGGGCCTGCGCCCAGTCGGCGAGATCGTCGGTCTCAAGCTGTTGCAGATAACCGTTCCGGCGATCCTGGATGCGGGCGGCCGCCGTCCAGTCCAGGTCGATCGCCCCCTCGTCGAGGAGGATGCGATCAGACGCCGGCTCAGTCTGGGCGTCCAGCGCGGCGAAAAAGTCCTTTCGAACCAGGTCGATGACGGTGTCGATGTTGATCCGGCTCGACATGTGATGGACGTAGTAGACCAGTAGCGCCACGCAGAGCGCGGCCAGCCCCATGGCCCCGGCCAAGGCCAGCCTGGGCACGAAGAGATCGTCTTCTCCGCCGCGGACCTGCCGCAGCACCACCAGGCAGTAGGCGAAGGTGCCCAGAAAAAACCCCCAGCACCACCTGGTTGCCCCGGTCGCGGGTGAAGTTGTCCAGGAGGCGCGGCCCCATCTGGCTCGACGCCAGGGTCAGGGCGGCGATGGTTATCGAAAAGAGGGTGCCCGTGACCCCGATCGCGGAGGTGGCGATGGCGCCGAGCAGGGTGCGAGCCCCGCTTTCCCCGCCCTCGTACAGAAGGCCCATCAGGGGATCAGGAATCCAGTCGGCCCCTTCAGCCCCCACCGCCAGGAAGGCGGCGCCGACGCCCGCAGCCACAAGTCCCGCGGGCACGACCCAGAAGGTCGTGCGTAGATCGTGCGTCAGTTTGTGAAGTTGCGCCCCCATGCAGACAGAACGCGCCGGCTAAGCTTCCGCTCCCTCCAGCCCGCCTGCGCCCCTCGGGCGAGTGAAATGGCGGGTTCGGTCCAACCGTGTTAATCGTGCGGCCCAACCTGCGAAGCTTGGCCGAGGGGACCTGACCGGCTCATGGTCAAACGTCAGTTGTTTCAGATCTTCGTGCTCTGCTTGGTCCTGTTCGGCCTGGCCTTCGCCGCCGCCCCCTGGTTCGCCTTCCGGGCCTTGAAGGCGAACGCCCGCGATCAGGATGTGGCGGGCCTGGCTCAACTGGTCGATTTTCGCGCCATGCGCGCGAGTTTGCGCGATCAGGTGCAGGAGCCAGCACGCCCCACCGCCTTGACCGAGAATGGCGAGGCTCCAGACGTCTGGCGCGATCCCATTGGCGCCATGCGCCGGGCTCTAGAGCCCTTTGCAGAGCCCCTGTCGCCCCTGACTCCCGCGCCGGCCAGACTGGAGCCCTACCTCACCCCTGCGGGCATCTACGACCTGACCCGAGGCTATGAGCCGGGGACCGCGCCGCCGGAGCCGCCACCGCCCGAGGGACTGGCGCGCCTGACCTCATCTCTCCAATCGCCCTGGCCAGACCTGCGCTTCTGGGGTGTCGACCGCGTACGGTTCGCCGTCCACCCCCCTGGGGAGACCGGCCACGTCACCGTCCTCACCTTCCAGCGCACCGCGCTCTTCCAGTGGAAGCTGGTCCACGTGCGGCTGCCGCCGCGCGACGACGCCTAGCCTAAGCCTCGGGTCGGTCTTGGATCTGCTGGCGCGCATTGCGCCGTTCTTTGCGATCATCGCCGTCGGCGCCCTGGCCGGTCGTTTTGGCCTGCTGGGCGCGCGCCTGGGCGGGTGGTTGTCGGCCTATACCTTCTGGATCGGCTTTCCCGCCCTTCTGATCCGCTGGCTGGGCGACGCCCCGCCCCCCGACGCCGGCCAGGCCCTGGCCCTTGGTCTCTATGGGCTGACCATGACCCTGCTGCTCCTGGGCGCCTGGGGCCTCGCCCGCCGCCTGGGCCTGCCCCGGGAGACCGCAGCCGGCCTGCCCATGGTGGCCGGCCTCGGCAACACCGCCTTTCTCGGAGCGCCCCTGGCTGTGGCCCTGCTGGGCGAGGGCGTCAGGTCGCAGGCCGCGGCGGTCGTGGCGATCGACTTCATTCTTCTGATGGCTCTGGCAGTGGGCGTCCTGCAGACTGGGACGTCTGCTGTCGGGCTGGGGACGGCCCTGCGGCGGGTGGCCGCCAATCCCACCGTCCTGGGCGCCGGCTGCGGCCTCATCCTGTCGGCCACACAGACCCGGCTTCCGGGGATCGCCGATCAGGGACTGACCCTGCTGGCGGCCACCGCCAGTCCGATCGCTCTGATCGCCTTGGGCGGCCTGATCGGACGCGAAGGGGGGTGGCCCCGGCGCAGGGACCAGGGGGCGCTCGCCCTGGCCCTTGGGATCAAGCTCGCCCTGGCGCCCTTGCTGGTCTGGGTGGTCCTGTGGACCGCAGACGTCGAACCGGGACTGCGGACGGTGGCCACCCTGCTGGCGGGCTGCCCTACGGCGGTCAACGCCTTCATCCAGACCCGCAATATGGGCGTCTTCGCCCGGGGCGCCGCCGAAGCGGTCATCGCAGGCACAGTGCTCAGCGCCGTGACCCTGACCCTGCTGGCCTACTTCCTGACCTGATGTGTTCCTGTTATGTTCTCTCCGCGGCGTTTGGCCGTGACATGGGAGAGACCTCTATGACCACCTTGCCTGTCCTGGGCTATGTGACCCTGGGCGCCGAAGACCAGCCCGCGGCCCTGGCCTTCTATGATGCGGTGCTGGCGCCCCTGGGCCTGAGCCGGCAGCACGAGTTCGAGAACTGGACGGGCTATGGCCGCGCTGATGACGCCAGCGGGCAGTCGGTCTGGGTCTGCAAACCCTTCGATGGGGCGCCGGCCCGGGCGGGCAACGGGGTGATGCTGGGCTTCTACGCCCCGACGCCCGAGGTGGTGGACGCCTTCCACGCCGCGGCCCTGGCCCATGGCGGAACCGACGAAGGCCAGCCGGGCCTGCGTCCGCAATATGGCGAGGGCTGGTACGCCGCCTATGTGCGCGACCCCCAGGGCAACAAGCTGGCCTGCGTCCGCACGCCGACCTGATTAGCCGACGATGGCCGCCTTCAAGGCCGCCAGGCCTTCGTCGGCGCGGGCGCCGTCCGGGGCGCCGCCCTGGGCGAAGTCAGGGCGTCCGCCGGCGCCCTGGCCGCCCATGGCGATGACGGCGGCCTTGGCCAGGTCGGCGGCGTTGAAGCGGTCCTTGGCCTGACCGGTCACCGCCACGGTGACGGCGGCCTTGCCCTCGGCCACGCCCACCAGAGCGATGATGCCGTCTGGAACCTGCTTCTTGAACTCCTCGGCGATGGGCCGCAGATCCTTGCCGCCGACGCCGTCCATGATCCGGGCCAGCACCAGGACGCCGCCGATCTCCTCAGGACCCGCCTGGGCCACGCCACCGCCTCCGCCCATGGCGAGTTGCCGCTTGGCGTCAGCCAGATCCTTTTCCAGCTTGCGGCGCTGGGCCTCCAGAGCCTCGACCCGGGTGAGGACCTCCGACACCGGTGTCTTGAACTGCTCGGCCAGCTGGCGCGAGACCAGGGCCTGATCCAACAGCCAGCGACGGGCCGCCTCCCCGGTCAAGGCCTCAATCCGCCGAACGCCAGCCGCCACCCCGCCTTCGGAGACGATCTTGAACAGGGCGATGTCGCCCGTGCGCGCCACATGGGTGCCGCCGCAGAGCTCTACCGAATATGGGCCATCTCCTTCCAGAGCGCGCCCCAGGGTCAGGACGCGAACCACATCCCCATACTTCTCGCCAAACAGCGCCATGGCGCCGGCCTCGATGGCCGCCTCGGGCGCCATGTTCTTGGTTTCGGCCGGCAGGTTCTGGCGGATCACCGCATTGACCTCGGCCTCGATCCTGTCGATCTCCTCAAGGGTCAGGGGCTGGCCGTGGCTGAAGTCGAAGCGGATCCGCTCGCCATCGACCATCTGGCCCTTCTGGCTCACATGAGGGCCGAGCACGTTGCGCAAGGCCGTGTGCAGCAGATGGGTGGCCGAGTGGTTGGCCCGGGTCGTGGTGCGTCGCTCAGCGTCGAGAGCCAGACGGACGCGGGCGCCAGCGACCAGCTCACCGGCTTCGATCTCGATCACATGGACATGCAGATCGCCGGCCTGTTTCTGAGTGTCGATCACCCGGCCGTGGCCGCCATCCCACTCCACCTCGCCGGTGTCGCCGGCCTGGCCGCCGCTCTCGCCATAGAAGGGGGTGCGGTCAAACAGGGCCTGGACGGTCTGGCCGGTCACGGCCTTGGCCACCTCGACCCCCTCGCCCATCAGGACCAGCAGTTCGGCGGTGGTCTCGCCCTGGTCGTGGCCGATGAAGTCGGTCGGTCCGAGGCGTTCGCGCAGGGCGAACCACTCGCCGGCCGCGGCGGCCTGACCAGAGCCGGTCCAGGCGTCCCGCGCCTGATCTTTCTGGCGCTTCATGGCTGTGTCGAAGCCCGCCAGATCGACGCTCATGCCCAGGGCGCGGACAGCGTCCTGGGTCAGGTCCAGCGGGAAGCCATAGGTGTCGTACAGCTTGAAGGCGGTTTCACCAGGCAGGACCCCGCCCGGGCCGACCTGGGCGGTGGCCTCCTCAAGCAGGCTCATGCCGCGGCCCAGGGTGCGGCGGAACCGTTCCTCTTCCTGGCGGAGGGTCTCGGCGATCACCGGCTCGGCGCGGCGGAGTTCCGGATAGGCCTCACCCATTTCCGAGACCAGGGACGGGACCAGGCGGTGCATCAGCGGCTCGGCGGCGCCCAGCATGTGGGCGTGACGCATGGCCCGGCGCATGATCCGGCGCAGCACATAGCCGCGACCCTCGTTGGAGGGTGAGACCCCGTCGGCGATCAGGAAGCTGGTGGAGCGCAGGTGGTCGACGATCACCTGGTGGGAAAACTTCGCCTCGTCACGGGAGGCGACCCCCGTGGCCGCCTCGCTGGCGGCGATCAGGGTGCGGAATAGGTCGGTGTCATAGTTGGAATGCACCCCCTGGAGAACGGTGGTGATCCGCTCCAGGCCCATGCCCGTGTCGATCTGCGGCTTGGGCAGGTCCTTGCGCGATCCGTCGGCGAACTGCTCCCAGCGCATGAAAACCAGGTTCCAGATCTCGACGAACCGGTCTCCGTCTTCGTCGGGGCTGCCGGGCGGGCCGCCCTGCACATGGTCGCCATGGTCGTAGAAAATCTCGGTGTTGGTGCCGCAGGGACCGGTGTCCCCCATGGACCAGAAGTTCTCGTCCAGCCGCACGATCTTCGAGTCCGGCAGGCCAGCGATCTTGCGCCAGAGGGCTGCGGCGTCCTCGTCATCGGGCGCGATGGTGACCATGAGGCGAGCGGGATCGAGACCAATGTCCTTGGTCATCAGCTCCCAGGCGAGCTCAATGGCCCCTTCCTTGAAATAGTCGCCGAAGGAGAAGTTCCCCAGCATTTCGAAGAAGGTCTGATGGCGGCCGGTATAGCCGACATTGTCCAGATCGTTGTGCTTGCCGCCGGCCCGCACGCACTTCTGGACCGAGACGGCCCGGGGCGCCGGGGGGGTCTCTGCGCCCGTGAAATAGTTCTTGAACGGCACCATGCCGGCGTTGACGAACATCAGCGTCGGATCGTTCTGCGGCACCAGGGGCGCAGACGGGATCATCAGGTGATCCCGGTCCTTGAAGAAGTCGATGAACGTGGAGCGGATCTGGTTCAGGCTGGACATGGCTTGCATATAGGGCGCGCGCGGCCGGCCGCGCAGGGGAATTTTGGCGGTCGTTTACGAGACTTGCCGCCCAGCGCAAAGAAAAAGGACGCCCTGGCGGCGGGCCAGGACGTCCTCCTCCGCGAACGAGGCGCCACGTTGGGGTCCCAGTTCGGATCAGACGCATATCGGCGGGGTGTCTGAACCATGCGGCCGCGACGCCGCCCGCGGAGATCTGATGACCCATGCCAGGGGCGCGTCAGTCGTCCTTGTCGTCAGGCCCGCCCACGAGCAGTTCTTCTTCAATCTTGGAGGTGGAGGCGCGCACCGCCTTCTCGATCGCATCGGCCACATCGCGGTTGGCCTTCAGGAACTCCCGGACATTGTCCCGGCCCTGGCCGATCCGCTGGCTGTTGAAGGAGAACCAGGAGCCGGACTTCTCGACCACGCCGGCCTTGACGCCCAGGTCGATGATTTCGCCCAGCTTTGAGATGCCTTCGCCATACATGATGTCGAACTCGACCTCACGGAACGGCGGCGCCACCTTATTCTTCACCACCTTGACCCGGACATTGTTGCCGACGATCTCGTCGCGCATCTTCACCGAACCGGTCCGCCGGATGTCCAGGCGCACAGAGGCGTAGAATTTCAGCGCATTGCCCCCGGTGGTGGTCTCGGGGCTGCCGTACATGACGCCGATCTTCATCCGGATCTGGTTGATGAAGATGACCAGGGTCTTGGTCTTGGAGATGGAGCCGGTGAGCTTGCGCAGGGCCTGACTCATCAGACGGGCCTGGAGGCCGGGCAGGCTGTCGCCCATCTCGCCTTCGATTTCGGCCCGCGGCGTCAGCGCCGCCACCGAGTCGATGACGATCACATCGACGGCGCCGGAACGCACCAGGGTGTCGGTGATCTCAAGCGCCTGTTCGCCGGTGTCTGGTTGCGACACCAGCAGATCATCCAGATTCACGCCGAGCTTATGGGCGTAGGAGGGATCCAGGGCGTGTTCGGCGTCCACAAAGGCCGCGGTGCCGCCGCCCTTCTGGACCTCGGCCACCACATGCAGGGCGAGCGTGGTCTTGCCGGAGCTTTCCGGGCCATAGATCTCGACGATCCGCCCCTTGGGGAGGCCGCCGATCCCCAGCGCCAGGTCAAGACCCAGCGAGCCCGTGGAAAAGGACTCGATCTCAACGATCTTGCCCTTGTCCCCCAGCTTCATCACCGAGCCCTTACCAAAGGCCCGATCGATCTGAGACAGCGCCGCCTCGAGCGCGCGCTGCTTATCGCCTTCTTCTTTACCCACGAGTTTCAACGCCGACTGTGCCATTTGAGGGGACCCCTTATCCCATGATTCCGTCGGGCCGCCCGGGGTGATCCCCGGCTCTGGCGGCCAGGACTCAGTCGTACTCTTTTTGTTCTATGTTCGCAAGATGTTCCGCCGACCCTAAGCCTGGGGATATAGCCACCGCCCGGATGAGCCGCGGTTTGGGCACTACCCCGTTCAGCTAGGGTTCGCAGCGAGCTGGTGTACCCGCAGCCCCGGTAGGAGCGACCGCTTTCGAGCCAGATGCTAACGTCGCCTCACGACCCAGTCCGGACACTCGGGACGCGGTGATGCTAGTCGTCACCCCATTCGTCTAGACCGAGTGCCTCTAGGTCTCGGAAGCGATGCAGGCCCACCGTATCAAACTCATCTTGCCCAGGAGATGCACTGACTTCCAAAGATCGCAGGGCAAGGTTTATGGGACTGTCAGGTTGCGCAGGCGCGTCAGCTTCAGTGTCCGCGATGCGGATCGGCGGCAGTAGATCTGAGAAGATCGCTGCCGCTTGAGAGCCGATTCCACCAAAGTATTCGGTCTCGATGTAAGCGAAGGCGCCGCCGTCGGCCGCCGCGATCAGCCCGCGTTCGAGGGCCGGCGACAGATACTTGAAGCCGTTCGCAATCTCACTGATCTCCAAGCCCGTAAGCTTGTCGATCTGCTCGTGGCCGAGTGGTGCGATGGCTAGTCCGAAGGGAAGCTCTGTCGGGGTGGGACAGCCCGCCGTCGCGGCGATATTTGCCAACGTCTCGATAGGTCCAACGACCGCATTGATGCTGTGCCCCATGCTTTCTCTGGTACCTGAGGGCACGGCCGCTTTCCACCCTTAGGGGACCTTTGATTGGTCTGCTCCTAGGAAAGCTAGGCAGCAGGTGCACGATTTGGCATCGTGTTCAGATGACCTGTTCGAGTTGCGCCGATCTCTGCCAGGACGTGCGGATTGGCAGTCCGGGCCAACTTGATAAGACGATTAGGGTGATCCGAGACAATCTCGCCGATGGCACGCTGATCGAAACGCCTCGCGGCTCCACCCAGCACGACGTGATCGAGCCAACGCCATTTGCGGGCATCGTCGACGCTGAGACTTTGCCCGATGTTATTAAATGCGATTTCGAGTGTGCAGACTGCGGCGAGGCTTTCCGGCTCAGGTGCGAGACTTACCACGGAAGCGGCGGAGCCTGGACGCACGGCACTGTCGCTTAGCTTTCTGTCCGCTTCCCACCCTTAGCGGACCGTGATGAGTGAGGTGGCGCCGGTTCTCCGTACAGTTTGGCGGCTTGGCTAAGGTTGGTTCGGGTTCAGATTACGCCGCCAGTTTGTGCTCAGGGTTGGCCCTATCCGGGGCGAGCCCCGGATAGGGCGGCGCCTG